>JBGAMF010000068.1:0-22582 GCA_044223185.1 Casimicrobiaceae bacterium
ATCCGGCTTGCGCTCGCGGCCGCCGCGCTCGCCGTGGCGGCCGGCACGGCTTCCGCGCAGTCGTCCGCCCCCGCCGGCCCCGCCGCACGCGGCGAGCCCTGGCCGGCGCGCACCGTCCGCATCGTCGTCCCTTCGCCAGGCGGCACCGGCATCGACGCCGTCGCGCGCGCGCTCGCACAGCGGCTGGCGCAGCGATGGGCAAACCCGGTCATCGTCGACAACCGGCCCGGCGCCAATTCGCTCGTCGGCACCGAGATCGTCGCGCGCGCGGCGCCCGACGGCTACACGCTGCTGTTCGCGTCGGACTCGACGTTCACCGTCAATCCGCACCTCTACGCGCAGCTTCCGTACGACCCGCTGGCCGACTTCGCGCCGGTCGCGCAGATCGTCACGTTCCACCAGCTGCTGGTGGCGCACCCGTCGCTCCGCGCCGCGACGGTGCCGCAGTTCGTCGCGCGCGCCCGCGCGCAGCCGGGGCAGGTCACCTACGCGTCGTTCGGCGTCGGCAGCGCGCCGCACCTCCTGTCCGAGCTGCTGCAACGGGAGACGCGGACCGACCTGCTGCACGTGCCGTACAAGGGCCTGGGCCCCGCGGTCGCAGCCGTGCTCTCCGGCGAGGCGACGCTCACGTGGGCGGGCGTCCACTCGACGCAGGCGCACGTCGAGGCGGGCCGGCTCACCGCGCTCGCCATCGCGGCGCCGGCGCGCTCGCCGTTGCTGCCCGACGTGCCGACGTTCGCCGAGCTGGGCTACCCGACGATCACGTACACGCTCTGGTTCGGCCTGTTCGCGCCGGCCGCCACGCCACGGCCGCTCGTCGCGCAGATCGCGCGCGACGTCGGGGATCTTCTCGCGGACGCCGGGTTCGTCGAGCGCGAGCTGCGCGCCAGGGGGTACGAGCCATCCGCCCTCGCCACCGACCGCTTCGCGGCGCACCTGCGCCGCGAGCACGCCGCCCGCGCCACGCTGGTGAAGCAGTCGGGCGCGCGCGCCGAGTAGCGCGGCGGCGCGCGACCCTTTCCGTGGCAGAATCCGGGCCATCGACCGCCCGGGCCGGACCCCTCGTCGCGGCCACCGCCGCCGCGTGACCCTCGCCTCGTTCCTGCTGCAGCTGCTGAACGGCTTCTCGTCGGCGTCGGCGCTGTTCCTCGTCGCGGCCGGGCTGACGCTGATCTTCGGCGTCACGCGGATCGTCAACTTCGCCCACGGCTCGCTGTACATGCTGGGCGCGTACTGCGCCTACGGGTTCACCAACCTCCTCGCCGACGTGCTGGGCCGCGGCGGCGCGTCGTTCTGGCTCGCGGTCGTGCTGGCGGCGCTGGCGGTCGCCGCGCTCGGGGCGCTGATCGAGGTCCTGCTGCTGCGCCGCCTGTACGCCGCGCCGGAGCTGCTGCAGCTCACGGCGACGTTCGCGGTCGTGCTGGTCGTCCGCGACGCGGCGCTCGCGCTGTGGGGCGCCGAGGACCTCTTGGGACCGCGCGCGCCGGGACTCGCCGGCACCGTGGAGATCCTCGGCCGTCCCGTCCCGCAGTACGACCTCTTCCTGATCGCCGTGGGCCCGCTCGTGCTGGCCGCGCTGACGTGGCTCGTCACCCGGACGCGCTTCGGCCTGCTGATCCGCGCCGCGTCGGAGAACCGCGGGCTCGCCGCCGCGCTCGGCATCGACGACGCGCGGCTCTTCACCGCCGTGTTCGCGCTGGGGGCGTTCCTGGCCGGCCTCGCCGGCGCGCTGCAGCTGCCGCGCGAGCCCGCGAACCTCGGCATGGACGTCGCGATCATCGCCGACGCGTTCGTGGTCACGGTGGTGGGCGGCCTGGGCTCGATTCCCGGCGCTTTCCTCGCCGCGCTGCTGATCGGCCTCACGAAGGCGCTGTGCATCGCGCTCGGCACCGTCGAGGTCGCCGGCGTCGCCCTGGCGTTCCCGAAGCTCACGCTGGTCGCCGAATTCGTCGTCATGGCGGTGGTGCTCGCCGTCCGGCCGCACGGCCTCCTGGGCGAGGCCCCGGCCGCGCCGACGACGACGCCGCTGCCGGAGCAGCGCGCGCTCGTCGTCGGTCCCGGCCGGCGCGACGCGTGGGCGGCGGCCGCGCTGCTCGGCGCGCTGGCCGCGCTGCCGTGGCTCGCGGACGAGTACGCGGTCGTGCTCGCGACCGACATCCTGATCGCCGCGCTGTTCGCGCTGTCGCTGCAGTTCCTGCTCGGCACCGGCGGGATGACGTCGTTCGGGCACGCCGCGTACTTCGGCACCGGCGCCTACTGCGCGGCGATTGCCGTCAAGGCGGGCGTGCCCATGCTCGGGGCGCTGGCGCTGGCGCCGGCCGGCGCGCTCGCCGCGGCGCTCGTGTTCGGCTGGTTCTGCGTGCGGCTGGCCGGCGTCTACCTCGCGATGCTGACGCTCGCGTTCGCGCAGATCGTCTGGTCGATCGCGTACCAGTGGGACAGCGTGACCGGCGGCTCGAACGGGCTGGTCGGCGTGTGGCCGGCGGAGGCGCTCGCCGACCGCACCCGCTACTACCTGTTCACGCTCGCCGTCGTCACGCTCGCGTACGGTGCGCTGGTGCGGATCGGCCGCTCGCCGTTCGGCTTCGCGCTGCGCGGCGCCCGCGACTCGGCGTTGCGCGCCGGGGCGCTCGGGATCGACGTGCGCCGCACGCAGTGGGCGGGCTTCGCGCTGGCGGGCACGTTCGCGGGGCTCGCCGGCGGCCTCTTCGCCTTCTCGAAGGGCAGCATCTCGCCGGAGTCGCTCGCGATCCCCCGCTCCGTCGACGTGCTGGTCGCCGTTCTGCTGGGCGGCCTCAACGCGCTGTTCGGCCCGCTGCTCGGCGCCGCGGCGTTCACGTGGCTCGCCGACTCCGCGGCGCGCGCGACCGACTACTGGCGCGCGCTGCTGGGCGCGCTGATCCTCGTCATCGTGCTCGCGTTCCCGGCCGGCATCGGCGGCGCGCTGGCGCGCCTCGTGCGCGCGCGGAGGCCCGCGTGAGCGACGCCGTGCTGCGCGCCGACGGCCTCACCAAGGTCTTCGGCGGGGTGCGCGCCGTCGACGGCGTGTCGTTCGCCGTCGCGGCCGGCGAGCTGGTCGCGCTGATCGGCCCGAACGGCGCCGGCAAGACCACGTGCTTCAACCTGGTGAACGGCCAGCTCGCGCCCGACGCGGGGACCGTGGCGCTGGCCGGCACGCGCATCGACGGCCGCGCGCCGCACGAGGTCGCCCGGCTGGGCGTGGGCCGCACGTTCCAGGTCGCCGCGACGTTCGCGTCGATGACGGTGCGCGAGAACGTGCGGCTGGCGCTCGCCGCGCACGCGCGGCACACGGGACGCGTGCTGGCGCTGGCGTCGGCGGAGCCTGCCGCCGAGGCGGATGCGGTGCTCGCGCGCGTCGGTTGCGCGGACCTGGCCGACGCGCACTGCGCGACGCTCGCCTACGGCAACGCGAAGCGCGTCGAACTGGCGCTCGCGCTGGCCGCGCGGCCGCGCGTGCTGCTGATGGACGAGCCGACCGCCGGCATGGCGCCGCGCTCGCGCGCGCGGCTGATGACCGTCGCGCGCGACCTCGCCCGGCGCGACGGCATCGCCGTGCTGTTCACCGAGCACGACATGGACGTCGTGTTCGGCTTCGCCGACCGGGTGATCGTGCTCGACCGCGGCAAGGTGATCGCGGAAGGCGCGCCGGCTGCGGTGCGCGCGAATCCGCGGGTGCAGGCGGTGTACCTAGGCGAGGAGCTGCCGGCCGCCCCTGCGGCCCGCTGACCGTCCGCACCCCGACCGGCGCTCCACCCGTCGGCGGCCTCCCCCGGCGCCGTCCGCCGACGAACCGCCGCAGACTCACCGCCGCGCGCCGCTGCCCGCCCGATGCGTGCCGCGCAGCGTCTCCGACGGAAGCTCGCCGAACATCCGCTTGTAGTCGGTCACGAAGTGGCCCAGGTGCCAGAAGCCCCAGCGCGCGGCGACGTCCTGCACGGTGTCGGCCGGGCGCGCCGCCTTCAGGTCGCGCCGGACGCCGTTCAGCCGCATCGCGCGCAGGAACGCCACCGGATTGATGCCCAGCACCTGCTGGAAGCAGTACTGCAGGGTCCGGCGGCTGACGCCGAGCTCGCGGCACAGGTCGGCGACGGTGATCGGCTCGGCGATGCGCGACCGCATGAACGCCTTCGCGGCATCCACGACGCCGCCGCGCCCGGCGCAGGCGGCCGGACAACGCGGCGCCGCCTCGTCGCCGGCGACGACCGTCACCACCGCACCCAGCATCGACTGCGCGAGGACGCGCTGCGTCTGGCGGTGCTGCAGCGCGACCGGGTTCACGTCGAGTGACTGCATCGCCGACGACAGCAGCCGGCGCAGCTCGGAGACGCGCTCGGCGCCCGGCTGGAGCACGCCCTTGACGGCGACCGCGGCGGCGAGATCGCGGTGCTCGACCTGGCGCGCGTGCGCCTCCAGCGCCTGCTGGTCGACGACGAGGCCGAAGATCTCGAAGCCGCGCGGCGTATAGAAGTCGAGCTCGTCGCCGGCGCCGAGCGTCACCAGCGCGTCGGCGTCGACGGGCTCGCCGCGAAAGCGCCCCACGCCATCCATCCGCACCGGCACGCCGATCGCGCGCGAGCCGGTCCACGGCGCGCCGGCCTCGTGCACCGCCTGGCTGGTCGACTCGTGGAACAGCTGGATGCCGGCAAAGCACATCTCGTGCAGCCCGCCGACGAAGCGCCCGGGCGTCATCTGCTCGTACACCTGGTTCCAGTCGCGCAGGCCCGCCGCCTGCTCGTCGATGTCGGAGCTGGTCCGGCGCGTGACCGAGAACGGCGCGGCCTCGCCAGGCGCGCGCGCGGCAGAAGTCCCGGCCGGAGCCATCAGCGCTGCGTCGCGTCGAACATCGGGCACTCCTCCAAGTCCACCGGCGCCGGCGTTCGGTCGGCTGTTGGCCGCGCCGCCGCGTACGGTCGCGCCAACGAGGTCGAGATTCCTTGATATTCCACAAGAACGCGCGGCTGCCGTTGCCGATTTGGGATAACGCTGCGACGACGGCGCGGCAACAATGCCCGGCACACGCGCCCTGCGCGTTCGGCGGCGACGGCGTGCGCCAATTGCACGCGGCGGCGCGGCCGCACGTGATGGTGCGTTGCAACACGCCGCGTGCGACCCGCGTAACTTCGGCCGGACGTGCGGCGATTCGATGCAGCGGTCGAAGCAGCGGGAGGACAGCGGGATGAAAGGCACACACGAAGCGATCGCGCGCGCCGTCCGGCTCGCGCTCACCGTGGCGATCGCGGCGGGGTCCGCCGCGCACGCGGCGGTCAGCGAGCAGGACGCCGCGCAGCTCGGCAAGACGCTCACCCCGGTGGGCGCCGAACGGGCGGGCAACCGCGACGGCACGATCCCAGAGTGGAAGGGCGGCACGACGAGCGCGCCTGCAGGCTGGAAGCCCGGCCAGAAACGCGTCGATCCGTTCGCCGGCGACAAGGTCCTCTACACGATCGACGCGTCGAACGTCGACAAGTACCGGGACCGGCTGTCCGACGGCCAGATGGCGCTCGTGCGCCAGCTCAAGGGGTACCGGATGGACGTGTACCCGACCCACCGCAGCTGCGGCTTCCCCGACTTCGTCTACGAGCGCACGCGGACCAACGCGCGCGAGGCGCGGCTCGCGGCCAACGGCTGGGGCCTCGAGAAGGGCATCGGCGCCGCCGTGCTGTTTCCGATCCCCCGCTCCGGCGCCGAGGCGGTCTGGAACCACAAGCTGCGGTACATGGGCGAAGGGCGCATCGAGCAGTACGCGACGATCTTCTCGAACAAGGGCGGCGACTTCACCCCCCTCGTCCAGCAACAGTGGACGTGGGTGCCGTTCCACTCGCCGAAGAACAAGGGCGTCGAGGACGTCGCCGGCGTCGAGATGAAACTGCTCAACGCCGTGCTCTCGCCGGCGGCTCGCGCGGGCGAGCTGATCCTCGCCCACTGGTCCATGAACGAGGCCTCCGACGCGTGGCTCTACTTTCCGGGCCAGCGCCGCACGCGGCGTGCGCCGACGTTCGCGTACGACAACCCGGTCCCGGGCTACGAGAACCTGGAGACGGTCGACCAGTACCCGATGTACGCGGGCGCGATGGACCGCTACGACTGGAAGCTCGTCGGCAAGCAGGAGCTGCTCATCCCCTACAACAACTTCAGGCTGGTCGACAAGAGCCGCAAGTACAAGGACATATACCTAGGCGATTTCCTCAACCGGGACCTGATCCGCTACGAGCTGCACCGCGTGTGGAAGGTCGAGGCGACGGTCAAGCAGGGCATGCGGCACCTGATCGCCAAGCGCGTCTTCTATCTCGACGAGGACAGCTGGGCGCTGATGGTCGCCGACAACTACGACGCCCAGGGGAAGCTGTGGCGCGTGCAGGAGTCGAGCATCTTCCCGGCGCCCGAGCTCCCGGCCTGCGTCGGGCAGGAATTCGTCTCCTACGACCTCGCGGTCGGCCGCTACATCGGCGAGAACGCGACGCAGGAGCAGCCGGAGACCGACTGGCTCGCCGGTCGCGAAGGACGCATCGATCCGCGGAAATTCAATCCCGACGAGCTGCGTCGGGTGGGCGAACGCTGACGCGAACGGGGGCCGCGCGGCCCCCGGGCGGGTACCTGGGAGGAGACATGAACAGACGGTCCACCATCGCGCTGCGGCTCCCCCGCAGCGCCGTCGCGCTCGCGCTCGCCGGCACCTTCGGCCTCGCGGCGCCTGCCGCCGTCGCGGCGACGTTCGAAACCGAGAGCGTCAAGGGCAGCTTCGACTCGACGGTCTCGTTCGGCATGCAGTGGCGGATGGCGGGCACCGACTGCCGGCTGGTCGGCAACGACAACGGTGGCTGCGTGCCCGTCACCGGCCTCCTGGGCGAGGTCGTCAACGGGCCGGGCTTCGGCGCGACGTCGAACCCCGACTTCAACTACCTGCAGTCCGACAACGGCAACCTCAACTACCGCAAGCACCAGCTGATCGCGGCTGCCCTGAAGGGCAACCACGAGCTGTCGCTGCGGTTCCCGGACGGCTGGAGTGCGCTCGGGCGCTTTTCGTGGCTGTACGACCCCGCCGTCGACCGCACCGAGCGCACGCCGCTCGCCAGCGACGCCAAGGACATCGCCGCCCAGAACATCACGCTGCTCGACCTCTGGGTCGCCAAGGACTTCGACTTCGCCGGCATGCCCGGCAAGATCAAGGTCGGCAACCAGGTGCTGTCCTGGGGCGAGGACATCTTCATCTACGGCGGCATCAACATCATCAACCCGTTCGACCTCACGCGCGCCCACAAGCCGGGCGTGCAGATCAAGGAGATCGTCCGGCCCGTCCCGATGGCGTCGTTCAACCTCGGCGTCAACAAGAACTGGAGCATCGAGGGCTTCTGGCAGTTCCGCAGCGTGCCGTTCCGGTTCGATCCGGTCGGCACGCCGTTCTCGATCGCGGACGTCGTCGGCAACGGCCAGATGTCGGCGTTCATCCCGAGCTCGGTCCTGGGCGCGCCGCCGGGCACCGTCGGCGATCCGGGCACCATCAGCAACGGCACGTTCCTGCCCGCGGGCGAGCGATTCACGGAGAACGACCTCTACGCGATCGGCACCGTGGTCCCCGCGCTGCCGACGGACTCGCCGCCCAACCTCAACCAGTTCGGCCTCGCCGCGCGCTGGAAGCCGGACAACCTCAACGCCGAGTTCGGCTTCTACTACATCCGCTACAACGACAAGATTCCGTTCGTCGCCTTCGTCAACGACCCGTCGATCATCGCCAACCCGTTCGGGCTGGGCTACAAGCTCCAGTACGGCAAGAACCGCGACCTGTTCGGCGCCTCGGTCAACGGCAACATCGGCGACTGGGCCGTCGGCGCCGAGGTGTCCTACCGGCCGCGCGACGGCGTGGGCATCGACCCGACGGTGCCGCTGGAGGGGCAGTACTGCGCGTTCTGCGCGCCCGGCACCTACGACGGCTACGTCAACGCCCGCAAGTGGCAGGCGCACCTGACGGCGATCTACCTGCTCGGCCCGAGCGGGGACCTGGGCTGGGTGCTGCGCGGGACCGGCGCCGCCGAGGGCACGCTGCTGTTCGAGGCGGCGGCCGCCTACTACCCGAACCTCAACACCGCCGGCGCGTACCCGGTGCTGCTGCCCAACTACGAGCTGCCCGACAAGCTGTCCACCGGCATCGTGACGTCGTTCAACCTCGTCTACCCGCACGTCTTCGGCACGGCGATCAACATGACGCCGCAGATCGACTTTCTCTACGACATCCGCGGGACGAGCCCGAACACGATCCCGTTCGTCGAGGGCCGGCTGGCGGTCACGCCGTCGCTCAACTTCGAGTACCTCAACAAGTGGCGGGCGTCGATCTCGTACACGAGCTTCGCCGGCGGCGGCACCAACAACCTCATGTCCGACCGCGACTACTTCGCGCTCACCTTCTCCTACTCGTTCTGACCGCACGCCCGGCGGGCCGCTCCCCGAGGGGCGGCCGTCGACGGCCCGCTGCCACGCCGATGCTCGCCCGCCTCGTCGCGCGTCTGGAGGACGCGTTCTTCGCGCGTCGCGGGGCGACGCTCGCGACGCTCGCCCTCGTCACCGTCGTCATGGGGGCGTTCGCCGCGCAGCTCAGGATGTCCGCCGGCTTCGACAAGCAGCTGCCGCAGGACCACGAATACGTCCGGACGTTCTACCAGTACCGCGACCAGGTGTTTGGTGCCAACCGGATCATCGTCGTCGTCCGCGCCAGGGGCGGCGACATGTGGAGCGCGCCGTTCCTGCGGAAGCTCAACGACGTCACGCAGGCGATGATGTTCATGCCGGGCGTCGACCGGCGCACGGTGAGCTCGCTGTGGACGCCGACGACCCGCGTGCTGCAGATCACCGAGGAAGGCTTCGAGTCGGAGGACGTGATCGGCGGCGACGTCACGCCCGACGCGCTCACGCCCGCGAAGATCGCCAAGATCCGCAACAACGCGATCGTCGGCGGCTACATCGGTCAGCTGGTCGCCAACGACAACTCGGGCGCGATGGTCGTGGCCGACCTTCTCGACAGCGACCCGGTGACGAAGCAGCCGCTCGACTACCTCGACCTCGCGGCGCGGCTGGAGCGGGAGGTCCGGCAGAAGCACGAGGACGCCGACTTCGACGTCGCGATCATCGGCTTCGCCAAGGAGATCGGCGACATCGCGGACGGCGCCACCAGCGTCGTGCGCTTCTTCGCGCTCGCCTTCGCGCTGACGGCGCTGTCGGTGTGGGTCTACTGCCGCTCGTGGGCGCTGACCGGCCTCACGCTGCTCTGCTCGCTGGTGTCCGTGGTCTGGCAGTTCGGGACGCTAAGGCTCCTGGGCTACGGCCTCGATCCGCTGGCCGTGCTGGTGCCGTTCCTGGTGTTCGCGATCGGCGTCTCGCACGGCGTGCAGCAGATCAACTACATCGGCAAGGAGGTCTGCACGGGCGTCGACACGATGACGGCGGCCCGCCGCTCGTTCACCGGCCTGCTGATCCCGGGGACGATGGCGCTGGTCACGGCGTTCGTCGGCTTCGCGACGCTGACGCTGATTCCGATCCCGATGATCCGCGAGCTCGCCATCACCGCCGCGATCGGCGTCGCGTACAAGATCGTCACCAACCTCGTGATGCTGCCGGTCGCCGCGTCGTACCTGCGCTTCGACGACCGCTTCGTCGGGCGCATGAACCGCCTGCGCGAGCGGCGCGGCCGCTGGATGGGCGCGCTCGGGCGCATCGCCGAGCCGCGCCACGCGGCGGTCGGCACCGCCGTCTGCGCCGCGCTGTTCGCCGTCGCCTGGCACCAGAGCCAGGGGCGGCACATCGGCCACGTGCAGCCCGGGGCGCCCGAGCTGCGCGCCGATTCGCGCTACAACCGCGACGCCGGAGAGATCGTCGCGCGCTTCGACCTGGGCCTCGACGTGCTGTCGGTGGTGGTCGAGACGCCGAAGGACGGCTGTTACGACCACGCGGTCATGGAGTACCTGAACCAGTTCAGCTGGCAGATGGCCAACGTGCCGGGCGTCGTGTCGGTCAGCTCCGCGGCGTGGCTCGCGAAGCAGGCGTTCGCGGGATTCAACGAGGGCAACCCGAAGTGGGCGGACCTGCCGCGCGATCCCAAGTCGCTCGCCAACGCCATCAGCCTCGCGCCCGAGGGTTCGGGCCTCTACAACCCCGGCTGCACGGTGCTGCCGGTGCACCTCTACCTCGCCGACCACAAGGCCGGCACCGTGAAGGCGGTGACCGACGCGGTCAAGGCGTTCCGCGCCGACCACGTCGATCCGCGGATCATCGTGCGCCTCGCCAGCGGCAACGCCGGCGTGCAGGCGGCGACGAACGAGGTGCTCGAGTCGACCGAGTTCCGGATGATGCTGTACGTCTACCTGACAATCGTCGCGCTCGTGCTGCTGACCTACCGCGACTGGCGCGCGATGCTGGCCTGCTGCCTGCCGCTGACGCTGGCGACGCTGCTGGGGTACTGGTTCATGAAGGCGCTCGACATCGGACTCACCGTCGCGACGCTGCCGGTGATGGTGCTGGCGGTCGGCATCGGCGTCGACTACGCGTTCTACATCTACAACCGGCTGCAGCTGCACCTCGCGCAGGGCGTCGACATCGTGGCGGCATTCAAGCAGTCGCTGCGCGAGACCGGGATCGCCACGATCTTCACGGCGGTCACGCTGTCGGTGGGCGTCGCCACCTGGTCGTTCTCCGAGCTCAAGTTCCAGGCCGACATGGGCATGCTGCTGACCTTCATGTTCATGGTCAACATGCTGATGGCCATCACGCTGCTGCCCTCGCTCGCCGTGATGATCGACCTCCTGATTCCGCGCCGGCGGCCGGTTCGCGCGCCGCTGCTGTCGCACTGAGCGCCGGCCACATGCTCGAAAGGCTCCTCGCCCTGCTCGACGCGCCGCCGGCGCCGGTGCAGGACCTGGCCCGCCCGCCGTTCGCCCGGCGCGAGATCGCGGTCGTCGCGCTGCTGGTCGAGCTCGCGCAGCAGGCCGACCGCGCGCTCGCCGACACGGAGCTCGCCGTGATCGAGCGCATCGTGCGCGAACGCTTCGGGCTCGACGCCATCACGGCCGCCCGCCTGATCGCCCTGGCGCGCACCGAGCTCGACGCGGCGCTCGAGGACTGGATGTTCGCCGACGCGGTCCGCAAGGGCTTCGACGCCGCGGAGCGGGTCGCCATCGTCGAGCTCCTGTGGGAGGTCGTCTACGCCGACGGCAAGCTCGCGCGCCTCGAGGGGTCGCAGATGCGCCGCGTGGCCGAAGAGCTGGGCATCGGCGATGCCGAGCGCGACGCCGCCCGTGCGCAGGCGTTCGCGCGCAGCGGCCTCGCCCGCGGCAGCGGGCCCGGCACCACGGAGGCCGAGTGAGCGCGCCGGTGCGTTCCGACGGCCAACCCCCGGGCGTGCCGCGCGCCGGCAGCCCCGCGCGCGCGCGCGTGCCATCGCGGTGGCTCGCGTTTGCGCTGGGCGTGGGAATCGCCGCGACGCCCGGCGTCGCCGCGCCGCCGGCCGCGCCCGCGCCCGGTGCGGCGCCGGCCTTCCAGGCCCGGCTGGCCAGCAAGGCGCCGCTGTTCGGGCTCGCGCGCGCCGGGGCGCGCCTCGTCGCGGTCGGCGACTGGGGCACGATCGTGCTGTCGGACGACAACGGCAAGACGTGGCGCCAGGCCAGGTCGGTGGCGACGCGCGCGATGCTGACCGCGGTGACGTTCGTCGACGCGCGGCGCGGCTTCGCCGTTGGCCACGGCGGGACCGTGCTCGCCACCGGCGACGGCGGCGAGACCTGGACGCGCAACCACGACGCGGGTCGCGACGTAGCCCTGCTCACGGTCTGGTTCGCCGGCCCCGAGTTCGGCATCGCCGCCGGTGCCTTCGGCTTCGCGCTGACGACGCGCGACGGCGGGAAGACGTGGCGCGAGTTCGCGCCGGGCCGCGGGGACGACGGCGACCGCCACCTCAACGCGGTCTTCGGCATCGCCGGCGGGCCGGTGTTCATCGCCGCCGAGAGCGGCACCGTGTTCCGCTCGGTCGACGCGGCGACCACCTGGTCCATGCAACGGGTGCCCTACGACGGCTCGTTGTGGGGCGGCCTCGTGCTGAAGGACGGCGGCGTGCTCGTCTACGGCATGCGCGGGCACGTGCTGCGCTCGGCCGACCTGGGCCGCAGTTGGACCGACGTGCCGACCGGCACCGACAAGTCGTGGTCGGGCGGCCTCGAACTGCCCGACGGCACGATCGTGCTGGTCGGCCTGGACGGGGCCGTCGCGACCAGCACCGACGGCGGCCGCACGTTCCGCGCGACGACCCGCCGCGAGCGCCAGACGCTCGCTGCCGCCGTCGCCGGCGCGCCGGGCCAGCTCGTCGTCGCCGGGATGGCCGGCGTCGGCACCTACGCGCTCGCCGCGCCCTGACGACCGCCCACCCGGCTTCCGCCGCCTTCCCGCCTCCCCACCCACGCACCGGAGACCCGCCATGGACATGAACACCCGCCACCTGATCAGCGCTGCCGCGAATGCCTTCCTCGCCGCGCCGAAGCGGATGCTGATCGGCGCCGACTGGGTCGAGGCCGCCGATGGCGCTCGGCTCGACGTGCGCAATCCCGCCACCGGCGAGTCCTTCGCGCAGGTGCCTGCGGGCAAGGCCGCCGACGTCGACCGTGCAGTGCGCGCGGCGCGCGCGGCCTTCGACGACGGCCCGTGGCCGGCGCTGTCGCCGGCGCAGCGCGAGCGGCTGCTGCTCGCGCTGGCGGACCGGGTCGAGGCGAACGCGCAGGAACTGGCCGAGATCGAGTCGCTCGACAACGGCAAGTCGCTGCTGCTCGCCCGCCACGTCGACATGGCGATGGCCGTCGACTTCCTCCGCTACATGGCGGGCTGGGCGACCAAGATCGAGGGCGCGACGCACGACGTGTCGGTGCCGTTCATGCCGCAGGCCCGGTTCTTCGCGTGGACGCGCCGCGAGCCCGTCGGCGTCGTCGGCGCGATCATCCCGTGGAACTTCCCGCTCCTGATGGCGGCCTGGAAGATCGGCCCGGCGCTCGCGGCCGGCTGCACGGTCGTGCTGAAGCCTGCCGAGGAGACCCCGCTCACCGCGCTGCGGCTGGGGGAGCTCATCCTGGAGGCCGGCATCCCGCCCGGGGTCGTCAACATCGTCACCGGCCTGGGCGAGACTGCCGGCGCCGCCCTCGCCGCGCACCCGGATGTCGCCAAGATCGCGTTCACCGGATCGACGTCCGTCGGCAAGCTCGTGCAGCGCGCCGCGATCGACAACATGACGCGCGTGTCGCTGGAATTGGGCGGCAAGTCGCCGGTGATCGTCCTCGACGACGCCGACCCCGCACAGGCCGCCGCCGGTGCGGCGCAGGCGATCTTCTTCAACCAGGGGCAGGTCTGCACCGCCGGCTCGCGACTGTACGTGCAGCGCAGGCTCTTCGACCAGGTCGTGGGCGAGCTGGCGGGCATCGCGAGCCGGATGAAGCTCGGGCCCGGCCTCGACCCGGCAAGCGAGCTGGGCCCGCTGGTGTCGGAGGCGCAGCGCGACCGCGTGTGCGGCTACATCGACGGGGGCGTCGGCCAGGGCGCGCGCGTGGCCGCGGGCGGCGGCCGCGCCGGTGCGCAGGGGTACTTCGTCCAGCCGACGGTGCTCGTCGACGTGCGCCAGGACATGCGCGTCGTGCAGGAGGAGATCTTCGGCCCGGTGGTCGTCGCGCTGCCCTACGACGACGTCGACGACGCGGTCCGGCTCGCCAACGACACGCCGTACGGACTCGGGGCGTCGATCTGGTCGAACGACCTGGCGCGCGTCCACCGGATGATCCCGCGCATCAAGGCGGGCACCGTGTGGGTCAACTGCCACAGCATGCTCGACGCGAGCCTTCCGTTCGGCGGCTTCAAGCAGTCGGGCATCGGCCGCGAGATGGGGCGCGCCGCGCTCGACATGTTCACGGAAACCAAGGCCGTGATGATGGCGGTGTGAACGGCACGCCTTCGGGAGGCGATCGATGCGACACCACGCGAAGCTGACGATCCTCGCGGCCCTTGCGCTGGCCGGCACCACGGCCGGTGCGCAGGCGTTCGACCGGGACTCGCTCGTCCGGAGCAAGTGTGGAACCTGCCACGCGCCTGCCGCCGATGGCCGGATCCCGCGCGTGGAGGACCTGCGGACGACGCCGGAGGAATGGGCCGTCGTCGTCGACCGGATGCGCCGGCTGCACGGCATGAAGCTCGCCGACGGCGACATGGACCGCCTGCTGAAGGAGCTCGCCGCCACGCAGAGCCTGACGCCGGACGAGCAGGCGCAGGTCGCGTACCTGTCGCTGTGGCACAACGCGCAGAAGGTGGAGCTGCCTGCCGGCAAGGAAGAGGAGCGGGTCTACGCCACCTGCGTGCGCTGCCACACCGCCGGCAAGATCCACTCGTACCGGATGACGCCCGACGCCTGGGCGAAGCTGCGCGACTTCCACCTGTACATCTCGCCCACGGTCGTGTTCACGATGCGCGAGATGCGCTGGATCCCCGAGGCCGACGCGGCGCTCGCGTACTTCGCGCGCAAGCTGCCGTACGGCGCCGCGTGGAAGGCCCCCGCGCCGCGGCTCGGCGGTGCGTGGGCCGTGTTCGGCTATGCGCCCGGCCGCGGCACATATCGCGGCGAGGCGCGGATCGCGGAGCGCGCGAACGCCGAGCTCGAGCTGTCGGGCAGCGTCGCGTACGCGGACGGCACGACCGAGTCCTTTGCCGGCGACGCGACGCTCTACGGCGGCCATGCGCTGCGCACGCGGACGCGCAACAACGGCCTCGCCGCGAACGGTGCCTTCATCGCCGCCGGCGACGAGATCCGCGGCGAGTGGCACCTGCCGGCGCCGGACTTCCGCACGTCGAGCTCGCACTGGATCCGCAGCGACGGCCCGCCGCGGGTCGCGCGCATCGTTCCCGCGTTCCTGCTTGCCGGCGAGAGGACGACGCTTACGCTCGAAGGCGTCAACCTGCCCGAGGTGAAGGCCGCCGACGTCGCGTTCGCCGGCGGACCGGTCAAGGTGCTGGGCGTCCGCCGCGTCGGGCCGGGCGCCCTCGAGGTCACCGCGGTGAGCAGCGCGCCGGCGCTGGCGATGGCGAAGGTCGCGGTCAAGGGCATCGCCGCGGGCACGGTCACGCTCGCGCCCGCGATCGACCGCATCGCGATCGTGCCGGAGGTGGGCCGGGCGCGGATGAGCGGCGGCGTGCACTACCCGGCCGAGGGCGTCCAGTACGAGGCGATCGCGTACGCGAAGGGCGCCGGCGGCAAGGGCCCGGGCGTCGCGCTGGGCCCGGTGCCGGCGACGTTCCGGCTGGCCGAGCAGAAGACGCGCCCGGGCGACGACGACCTGACCTGGCTCGGCACGATCCTGCCCAACGGCAGCTACCTGCCGACGGTCGACTACGCCCCCAACCCCAAGCGCACGTACAAGGGCGAGAACAGCGGACTCGTCAAGGTGCTCGCCCGCTACGTCCGCGGCGGGCGGACCCACGAGGCGCAGGCCGAGCTCGTCGTCACCGTGCCCGACTACATCGCGAGGATCCGGTGAGACGGACCTGGACACTCGCGGACCACCGGGTGTTCGCCGGCGGCGCCGGGGCGGGAGGCGACGCGCTGCTCTTCGGCGCCGAGCAGGCGAGCCTCTTCGCCATCGACGGCGCGACCGGCGCGTTCCTCGACCGCTGGGGCCCGCAGGGCGACTTCACGCTCGCCGACGTGCCACCGGCCGACCACGAGATCGCGGCGGCGCTCGCCGACGCGCGCGTGCTAGTCCCCGCGGCCCGCACGCGCCGTGCCCCGCCGCCGGCCGTCGATCCCGCCACCGTCCCGCTCGCAACACTGGTCCTCGAGGCGGCCCAGGCCTGCAACCTGCGCTGCACGTACTGCTATGCCGGGGGCGGCAGCTACGGCGGTGCCGCCCGCGTGATGGCGCCGGCGCTCGCCGCGCGTGCCGCGCGCTTCCTCGTCGAGACGTCCGGGGACCTGCCGCGCGTCACGCTGGTCCTCTTCGGCGGCGAGCCGCTGCTCAACCTGGCGGCGCTGGAAGCCGCGGTGACGGCGGGCGAAGCGGCGGCCGCGGCGCGCGGCAAGACGCTCGTCGTGTCGCTGACGACCAACGGCACCCGCTTCACGCCGGCGGCGCTCGACTTCCTCGCCGCGCACCTTATCGGCGTCTCGGTCAGCATCGACGGCCCGCCGGACCTGCACGACGCAAACCGGCCTTACAGCGGCCGCGCTGGCGGCGGCAGCTACGCCGACGTCGTGGCGGGCGTGGCTCGGCTGCGCGAGCGGACGGGCCGCGCGCCCGCCGCGCGCGTGACGCTCGCGCCGGACCAGTGGGCGCGCATCCCCGAGGTGTTCGAGCATCTGCACGGCCTGGGCTTCCTCGAGGTCGGAATCGCGCCGGCGACCCCCGTCGCGGCGGAGTTCCTCCCGACGCCGGCGCAGGACGAGGCGCTGTACGCGGGCTTCGCGCACCTCGCGCGGCGGTTCGTCGCCGAGGCCCGGCGCGGATGCGTGCTGCCATTCTCCAACCTGCTCGACCTTCTGGCGAAGCTGCACGCGGGCCAGGCCCGCGGCGTCCCCTGCGGCGCCGGCCTCGGCTACGTCGCGATGGACGCGCAGGGCGCGCTCTTCCTGTGCCACCGGTTCGCCGGCGACGACGGGTTCCGCATCGGCGACCTCGACGCGGGCATCGACCACGCGAAGGTCCGCACGTGCCTCGCCGCGCAGGCCGCGCCGCGCGCGGACGCGTGCGCGAAGTGCTGGGCACGCAGCCTCTGCGCCGGCGGCTGTCACCACGAAAACCACCTGCGCGAGGCCGTGCTCGGCCTGGCGCACGGCAGCAGCTGCGGCTTCATCCGGCGCTGGATCGAGCTGGGCATCCGCACGTACGGCGAGCTGCGCGCCGAACCGGACCATCCGGTGCTGGCCTTCGTCGGCCGGCGCGCCGAAGGCTGAACGACCCCCGAAAGGATTCGCGATGAAGAAGAAGCGCATCGAGGCCCTGAACGAGAAGGCGAAGGCGATCGCGCGCCTGGCCGACGGCGAGCAGCCGACCGCCGCGGCGCTCGCCGACCGGCGGATGCCGCAGGGCTGCACGACGATCTTCGACACCGGCTGGGAGACGAACCCGCGCCCGACCTTCCCGGTCGGCAACTGCCAGGCGTCGGCGCGCGACTTCCACGGCTGCGTCGGCGACTGCTGGTGGCCCGCGCAGATGCCCGACGGGCTCACCAACCATCGCGAGTTCGACGTGCAGTGCCCGAACGTCGCGCGCGACTGGCGCAATCTCAAGTACGACTAGGAGGCTGCCGATGCGCTGGGTCAATGTTCTCCTGCCGGCACTCGCCGCGGCGGCGCTCGGCGCCGCGCCGCGCGCCGACGCCGGCGACCGCT
Source organism: Casimicrobiaceae bacterium (assembly GCA_044223185.1). GTDB lineage: Bacteria > Pseudomonadota > Gammaproteobacteria > Burkholderiales > Casimicrobiaceae > VBCG01. Next base: position 17,408 of record JBGAMF010000068.1, read on the forward strand.
ACTACTACCTTGGCTACGGCGTCGTGCAGGTGATCGACGGCGCGACCGACACGATCGTCGCCGACATACCGGTCAAGGGCGCCGTGCGCAACGTCGACCTGAGCGCGGACCGGAAGCACCTGTACGTGACGTCCAACCGCCACCTCGTGCACAAGGTCGACCTCGCGCAGAACCGCGTCGTGGCGACCGCCGACGTCAAGGGCGACGGCTGGGACCGCGTGATGTACGGCTTCGTGCTCGCCGCGGACGGCAGGACCGCGTACGGCGCGTTCATGTCGCGGCGGGCCGAGAACGGCGAGGCGGTCGTCGGCCGGCCCGTCGTCGCGCAGTTCGAGCTCGACACCGGCCGGATCGTCCGCAGCGTCGAGGTGCCGTGGGGCGTCGCGCACCTGGTCGGCGCCCGCGAGGGCCGGACGATCTACGCGTTCGGGCAGGACCTCTACACGATCGACACGACCGGCCCCGACCTGCGCATCGTCGCGACGCGGCCGATCCTCGACAAGGGGATGAACATGCTGCCGTTCTGGGACTACACGTTCGACAACGGCGGCATCGCCAGCATGAACTACTACACGGCGACCGCGATGGGCGTGATGCTCGTCGACCAGAAGACCGGCGCCATCGAGGATCTCGTGCTGAAGGGCGATCCGGCGATGGCCTACTCGGTGGTGCTCGCGCCGGACCGGAAGCGCGCCTGGGCGGTGATGGACGATCTCACCGAGATCGACCTCGCGCAGAAGACGTACCTGCGGTCGGTGCCGGTGGCCGAGGGCACCTGCTACGGCGTCAACGTGTCGTCCGACGGACGCAAGGTCTACGTGGCTGGAGGGGGCTCGACGCTCACCGTGTACGACGCGAGGACGCTGAAGCCGCTCAAGGTGCTGCAGATGGCTTCGGACGGCATGGACCTGCGCCGGATCTCGTACTGACCGGGCCCGCCGCATGAAATCCGCGCGACCGGCGCCGCGCGCCGCACCCGGCGTGCGCGACCCCGGATGGAAACCGGCATGGAATACGGACTGCGCCTGACCGATCCCGCGGCGGCTCCCGTGGACCCGCGAGCCGCGCTGCCCGCGGCGTGGCGGGACCTGCTTCCGGCCGGGCCCGCCGTCGCGCTCTACTTCGGCACGGAATTCTGCGAGGACCGCCTGCCGGGCGCCGCGGAGGCCGCGGCGCTGTGCGCGGCGGCCCGCGCACGCGGACTCGAACCCACGCTCGCCACGCCGCTGGTCTCGCCGGACGGGCTGCGACGGGTCGACCGCCTGCTCGCGGCGCTGGTCGCCCGCGACCTGCAGCCCGCCGTCGTGTTCAACGACTGGGGCGTGCTCGGGCTCTTGCGCGAGCGCTACGGGCACCTGCCTCGCCGTGCCGGGCGGCTCGTCAACCGGTCGCTGCGCGACCCGCGCGGCTACCGCGACGCGCCGGACGGGAGCGCGACGCACGACGCCTCGCGCTACGCGCGCGTGCGCGCGCTGCTGCGCGAAATGGGCGTCGCCGCGCTGGAGACCGACGCCGACCTCGAAGGCGGCTTCCTGGGCGACGGCGGCGACGCGCAACGGCCGCTCGGCCGTGCGCTGCACCTGCCGTTCACGTACGCCGCATCGGGCCGCGGCTGCCCGCTGAAGGCCGCGCTGTATCCGGAGGGCGGCGGCTTCGCGAAGGCGTTCGCGGACGCCTGCCCGGCGCCCTGCCGCGGCAAGCCGCTCGCCGTGCGCCGTCCCGACACCGCGCTGCCGCACTGGCGCGCCGGCAACACGCTGTTCTACGAGCTGCCGCGCGGCGCGGCCGCGAGCTGGCTCGGCCGCGCGGACCGGATCGTCGTGCACGAGGCGCCCGCACCGTGAAGATCCTCGCCCCGGTGCGGCACTCCGGCGAGGTGGAGGCACTCGTCGCGGCAGGCGCCGGCGAGTTCTATTGCGGCATCACGCCGCCCGGCTGGGAGCGGGAGTTCGGCGCCGCCGCAGTCCACCGCCGCAGCGCCCGGTCGGCCGGCGTGCCGGACCTCGCCGACCTCGGGCGCATCGTCGCGGGCGCGCGCGGGCGGCCGGTGTTCGCGGCGCTCAACGCGCCGTCGTATCCGGCCGGCGCGATTGCCCGGCTGGTCGAGTTCGGCCGCCGCCTGGTGGAGCACGAGGGCATCGCGGCGCTGATCGTCGCCGGGCTCGAACTCGTTCTCGCGCTGCGCGAGGCTGGACTGGCCTCCCGCGTGCACGTCTCGAGCCTCGCCACCTGCCGCAACCCGGGCGCTGCCGCGTTCTTCCGCGAACTCGGCGTCGCGCGCGTGATCCTGCCGCGGCACGTGACGCTCGCCGAGATCGAGGCCACCGCGATCCCCGGCGTCGAGTGGGAGGTCTTCGCGCTGAACGACGGCTGCACGTTCGAGGAAGGCACGTGCTCGACGACGCACGCCTTCCGGCCGTACTGCCTCGACGACCGCGTAGGCGACGCGCCGAACCGCGTCGACGAGCGCTACGCGTTCTGGCGCTGGACGCTCGACAACTGCGGATCGCAGACGAGCCGCGGCTACACGCTCGGCCCGTGCGGCCTGTGCGCACTGCCACGGCTGGCCGCGCTCGGCGTGGCGAGCCTGAAAGTCGTCGGACGGGAGGCGCCGCTGGCGCGCAAGGTCGCCTCGGTCCGGCTGGCGGCGGTCGCGCTCGCCGCGGCCGGCGGCGGCGGCTCGCGCGAGTGCGTGCGCGACGCCGTGGTGGCCGAGCGCGGCGCGCCCGAGCTCTGCGCCGATGCGCACCTTTGCTACTACCCTGACGTGTGGGCCGACTGCCGCGCGGGGCCGCGGGCGGCGCGGGTGCCGTCTGCGGCAGCCGCGGCGCCCTCGCGTGCGCCGGGCACGCCGCCGGCGGCCCCGCGGCGCGCCCTGTCGCGCTGCAGGCGATCGCGCCGCCGCGCGGACGCTCCGTGCTGCTGGCTGCGGCGCTATGCGCGCCACGTCGCCGGCCGCCGCGCGGCGCTCGCAGCGGTATTCGCGTTGGGACTCGCCGGCGCGGCGGTGTCGCTCGCCACGCCCCTCCTCGGCATGGCGTTCATCGACGCCGTCGCGACGCGCGCCGACTACGCCGCGGTACCGGGGATCGCGCTGGCGCTCGTCGGGCTCGCGGTGCTGGACCTCTCGCTGACCGCGCTCTCGGGCCGCGTGCACGCCGGGCTGTCGGCCGACGTGCTGGCCGAGCTGCGCGCACGGCTGTTCGCCCGGTGCACCGACGGCCCGCTCGCGGCGGTCGAGCGCTTTCGCCACGGCGACCTGCTGGCGCGCTTCGGCACCGACGTGCCGCGCATCGAGGCGCTGCTGGTCGAGGGCATGCTGGGCGGGATCGCCAATCTGCTGTTCCTCGCCGTGGCCGCCGCGATCACCTTCAGCCTGTCGCCGCCGCTCGCGCTGTGGAGCTTCGCCGGCCTCGCGCTCGCGCTCGTCGCGGCGAACGCGTTCCGTCGGCCGGTCGAGAACCGGACGCGCCGCGTGCGCGAAGCGATGGCGGACCTCTCGCACTTCCTGTCGGAGCGCCTGGCCGCGCTGCGCGCGATCCGGCTGCACCGCACGGCGCGCCCCGAGGCGGACGAGCTCGCGCGCGTGAACGCGGCGCTGCGGCGTGAAGTGGTCGGATTCCAGTGGCTGGACGCCGCGTCGGCGGGCGTCCCCGGGCTCGCGTTGACGCTCGCCCTCGCGTGGATCTACGTCGCCGGCGGGCGGCTGCTCGAGACCGGCACGATCACGCTGGGCACGTTCGTCGCGTTCGTGCTCTACCAGGGCCGCCTGTTCGCGCCGGCGCAGGGGCTGGTCGGGCTCGTCCGCAACCTGCAGCAGGCGCGGGTGAGCCTCGAGCGCGTCGCCGAGGTGCTGGGCGACGACGCGGCGGACGGCACGGCGACGCCGCGTCCGGTACCGCCGGAGCAGGCGAGCCCGGCGCTCGCACTCGACGACGTGTGGTTCGCCTACGCCGGCAAGGCGCCGGTGCTGCGCGGCGCGAGCCTCGCACTCGCGCCCGGGGAGCGGGTCGCGCTGTTCGGTGCCTCGGGCGCGGGCAAGTCGACGATCGTGCAGCTGCTGTTCGGCCTGCGCGCGCCGGATGCGGGAACCGTGCGCGTCGAAGGCCATCCGCCACGCACGGAGGACGATGCCATCGGCTACGCGGGCGCGGAGCCGTTCCTGCTGCACGCGACCATCGCGGAGAACATCCGCTACGGATGCCCGGGCGCGGAGCGCGCGGCGATCGAGCGGGCGGCCGCGATCGCCGACGCCGACCGCTTCATCGCCGAGCTGCCCCACGGATACGCGACCGTCGTCGGCGGGCGCGGTCTTGCACTTTCCGACGGCCAGCGCCAGCGCCTCGGCATCGCGCGGCTGGCGCTCGCTGCACCGCGCATCCTCATCCTCGACGAGGCCTTCTCCGCGCTCGACCTCGATACGGAGCTGCGCGTCCGGCGAAACCTCCGGGCCGCCTTTCCCGACCGCACGGCGCTCGTGATCTCGCACCGGCCGGTCGGCCTGGCCGAGTGCACGCGCGTGCTGTTCCTGCGGGACGGCCGGCTCGCGCCGATCGCGCCGGGCGAACTGCCGTCGTTCGTCGCCGCCCCGGCCGCGCGGGCCGCGCGGCCGGGGGGCCCCCGTTGAGCCCGCTGCGGATCGGCATCGTCGACACGGGTGTCAATCCCTGGCACTCGCACGTGCGCGGCGCGGTCGCCGGGTGCCGCCTCTACGTCGCGCCCGCCGACGGCACGATTGCCGAGGACGGCGACTTCAGCGACCCGACGGGCCACGGCACCGCGGTCGCCGGCGTCATCCGGCAGGCGTTTCCCGACGCCCTGCTCTACGCGGTCCGCGTGTTCGACGGCACGGCGGCCACCTACCCGTCGCTGGTCGCGCGCGGCATCCTGCGCGCGGCGGCCGCGCAGTGCGCGTTCGTCAACCTGAGCCTTGCCGTGCCGCCCGGCCCCGGCACGAACGCAATCGCCGCGGCATGCGCAGAGGCGATCGCCGCCGGCTGCGTGATCGTGGCGTCCGCGCGGCCCGACCGCCCCGGCTGGCTGCCGGCGTCCGTGCCCGGCGTCCACGCGGTGACCGCGGACGAGACGCTGGCCGACGACGAAGTGCGCGCGCAGGGCGGCGGCCGTCTCGCGGCGGCCGGACGGCCGCGCGACCTCGCGGCGCGGCCGCGCGCG
>JBGAMF010000069.1:0-22386 GCA_044223185.1 Casimicrobiaceae bacterium
CGACTGAACGGCGAAGCCGTCCAGTCGCCGTAAAGTTTCTGGACGGGGTGTAGACAAGTCAGATGGGTCGCAAGGCTACCGCCGCGACCCCATGGAAAAATCATGAACGCGGCGGTGGCGTTCGACCACCTGGCCAGGGGCGAATCGCCGGCAGAGCCGGACGATTCGCTGCAGTTGGATAACCTCGATGCCTGAGGGCAACGCCCGCGCCAACCTCGCGCCCGGCCACCGCCGCTACCAGCCTTTGCTCCGGAAATCGTCGGGCTTTGCCCGCGATTTCCGTCTGACCAGCTTGTCGAACGGCACCGGTGCGTTCATGATTTTCCTGCGACGCCGGTTTTGCGACCCCTTCTGACTCATCTTTAACTACAATGAGCGATTCGACGAAGGAGAATAGCGAATGTTCACGTTACCGCCCCTGCCGTACGCCGACAACGCGCTCGAGCCGGTGATCTCCGCCAACACGATCTCGTTCCACTACGGCAAGCACCACAAGACGTACGTCGACAACCTCAACAACCTGGTCAAGGGGACCGAGTTCGAGGGCGCGGCGCTGGAGAAGATCATCGCCGACACGGCGGGCAAGGCCGACCGTGCCGCGCTGTTCAACAACGCGGCGCAGATCTGGAACCACACGTTCTACTGGCACAGCATGCGCGCCAACGGCGGCGGCAAGCCGACCGGCAAGGTCGCGCAGATGATCGAGGCTTCGTTCGGTGGCTACGACAACTTCCGCAAGGAGATGGCGGCCACCACCGTGTCGCAGTTCGGCTCGGGCTGGGGCTGGCTCGTCGTCGACGGCGGCTCGCTGAAGGTCGTCAAGACCGGCAACGCGGAGGTCCCGTTCACCAGGGGCCAGAAGCCGCTGCTGACGATCGACGTGTGGGAACACGCGTACTACCTCGACCACCAGAACAAGCGGGCGGCCTACGTCGACGCTGTGATCGACAGGTTGCTCAACTGGGAATTCGCGAACCAGAACCTGCCCTGACCCCGCGGCCGCGCGCCGCCGCGGCGTTCGCACGAGCCTTTCGCAACGGCCGGTGCCCCGGCCGTTGCCCTTTGTTGGAGCGGTGGCCGCGAACCGCAGCGGCCCGCGCCTTGTCGGTGGGGGCGCTTGGGCCGCCAATCGGACGCATCATTCCAACGTTCGCCGACCAGCGGCACCTTCCACAAGCCGCCCGCGCGAAGAAACCCGAGACGCCGAAGCCGAACGTCAAGACACCGGCGGCGCCCGTGCGCGCGCCGGTTTCGGCGCGGGACGTCGCGGCCGCGGCGCAGGGTCGGCGCGTCAGCGCGGAGCGCCCGCGGGCCGAGCCGGTCGCGGACATCTCCGTCACCGGGTCGAGCCTCATCGAGTGGTCGCCGATGCGCACGTCGATCGAGGTCGCGCAGGCGAACCCCGGCCTCTGCGCGGTGCTCGAGAACGCCGCGCTGCTGTTCGCGAGCGGCCAGGCGCAGCCGGCGCGCGACCTGCTGGAGCAGGGCGTCGCGCAGGATCCGGACACCAAGGCCTCGCCGCTCGCGTGGCTCGCGCTGTTCGACCTGTTGCAGCGTGCGAACCACCGTGCCGCGTTCGACCAGCTGGCGCTGCAGTACGTGATGCAGTTCGAGCGCTCGCCGCCCGCGTGGGACGAGGACGCCAAGGCCCCCGCCGCGGCCGCCAGAGCGACCTCGGCGAAGAGCGCCGGCGGCTACGTGGTTCTCACGGGCAAGCTCTCCGCCGCGGCGACACCGCAGATCGAGGCGTTCCGGCGTGGTCTGCCCAAGGCCGCACCCGGCGCACGGCTCGACCTTGCCTCGGTGGCCGGGTTCGACGATGCCGGCGCCCGCCTGCTCGCCGACGCGCTGGCCGACGCCCGCCGGCAGCGCGTCGCGCTGACCATCTCCAAGCCGGACAAGGTGCGCGCCGCGCTGGACATCCTGCTGCGGCGCGGACGCGACGCCGGCGAGGGCGCGTGGCTGCTCTCCTCGAACTGCTGCAGTTCGAGCGCAGGCAGGAGGCGTTCGACGACCGCGCGATCGAATACGCGATTGCGTTCGAGCAGTCGCCGCCGTCGTGGGAGCCGGCGCCGGCGCCAGCGACGACCAGCCGCGGCCGACGCCGCGGCGCCGGCCGAGGACGACGAGGCGAGCGCGCGCGCGGCCAGCGCCGCGCTGGAGTGTTCACCTCGCGGGTGCGCTGACGGGCTCGGCCACCCGGCAGATGGCGGAGATCGCCGAGTACGCGCATCACCACCAGGTCGTGCCGATCGACATGGCGGCGGTCGAGCGCGTCGACTTCGTCTGCGCCGGCGCGCTGCTGAACGCGATCAACCGGGTCGAGGGGCAGCGCAAGGCGGTGCAGATCGTCGGCGCGTCGCCGATCATCCGCGCGCTGCTTCTGCTGATCGGCATTTCTCCACGGCATTTCCTCAAGAAGCCGAATTAGGCGCCGCCGCGCGCGGCCGGCGTACCTGGCCGGTGCGGCGCCGGCCCGGCTCCCACGCACAGTCATGGAACCCTTCCACGGCACCACGATCCTCTGCGTCCGCCGCGACGGCACCGTCGCGCTCGGCGGCGACGGCCAGGTCACGCTCGGCAACGTCGTCATCAAGGCCACCGCCCGCAAGGTGCGGCGCCTGTACAACGACCGCGTGCTCGCGGGCTTCGCGGGCGCGACCGCCGATGCGTTCACGCTGTTCGAGCGCTTCGAGGCCAAGCTCGAGAAGCACCAGGGACACCTGACGCGCTCCGCGGTCGAGCTCGCGAAGGACTGGCGCTCCGACCGCGTGCTGCGTCGCCTGGAGGCGATGCTCGCCGTGGCCGACCGCACCGCGTCGCTGGTGCTCACGGGCAACGGCGACGTGCTCGAGCCGGAGCAGGGCATCGTGGCGATCGGCTCCGGCGGCGCGTTCGCGCAGGCCGCCGCGCGCGCGCTGCTCGAGCACTCGCCGCTCGCTGCCCCCGACATCGTCAAGCAGGCGCTGACGATCGCCGGCGACCTTTGCATCTACACGAACCAGCACCACGTCATCGAGGTGCTGGCGCCGGGCTCTTGAGGCCGCCCGTGGACGCCGAGCGCTACGACGTCGTGATCGCCGGGGCGGGGCTCGTGGGCTTGGCACTCGCGCCCGCGCTGGCGCGCGCCGGTCTGGCGGTCGCGCTGGTCGACCGCGCGCCGGTCGCGGCGCCGGAACCCGATCCGGCGACCTGGGACGCGCGCGTCTACGCGGTCAGCCCGGGCAGCGCCACGTTCCTGCGGGCGCTCGGCGCGTGGCAGCGGCTGCCGGGCGACCGCGTCGCGCCGGTCGAGGCCATGCGCGTGGCCGGAGACGCCGGCGCGACGCTCTCGTTCTCGGCCTTCGACCTGGGTGAGCGCGCACTCGCGTGGATCGCCGAGGAGCGGACGCTGCGGGCCGCGCTCCTGCCGGGGGTCTTCGCGGCCGGGGTCACGGTGATCGGCGGGGCGCCGTTCGTCGGATTGACCTGGCGGCCCGACGAGGCCCGCCTGACGCTCGCGCCGGAGGGCGGCGCGGCGCGCGAGCTCTCGGCGCGCCTGCTGGTCGGCGCCGACGGCATGAGGTCGTGGGTGCGCACGGCGTCCGGCATCGTGGCGGAGCCCCGGCCGTACGGACAGACCGCGGTGGTGGCGAACTTCACGGCGGAGCTTGCCCATCACGGAATCGCCCGGCAGTGGTTCCGGGCGGACGGGAGCATCCTCGCGTGGCTGCCGCTGCCCGGCCGGCGGGTGTCGATCGTGTGGTCGGCGCCCGAGGCGCTGGCCGCCGAGCTCGTCGCCCTGCCGCCGGAGGCGCTCGCCGAACGCGTGGCCACCGCAGGGGAACACGCGCTGGGCGCATTGACGCCGCTGACCGCGCCGGCGGCGTTTCCGCTGGCGCTGCTCAGGCTGCCGGCGACGATTGCGCACCGGCTGGCGCTGGTCGGCGACGCCGCCCACGGCGTGCATCCGTTGGCGGGCCAGGGGGTCAATCTGGGCTTCGGCGACGCCCTGGCGCTGGCGCAGGTGCTGGCCGCGCGGGGACCGGTCGCCGATCCCGGCGCCCCGGTGCTGCTCGACCGCTATGCGCGGCGGCGGGTCGAGCCGGTCCTCGCGATGCAGACCGTGACCGACGGCCTCGCCCGGTTGTTCGGCGGCGCGGCGCCCTGGCTCTCCGCGGTACGCAACGCCGGCCTCTCCGCCGTCGATCGGCTCCCGCTGCTCAAGCGCGCGCTGGCGCAACCCGCGCTGCGCTAGACTGTCCAATTCCGGTCGCATTTCATCGATCCCCTGGAGACCACGATGCATCGTTCCCCCACCCGGTTCCGCGCCCGTGCGGCCGGCCTGGCCCTGCTGTCGGCGCTCGCGCTCGTGCTGGCCATGCCCGCGCCTGCGCTCGCCGCCGACAAGCCGGCACCGCTGACCGCCGACGCCGCCGGCGTCAAGAAGGCCATCGAGCAGAAATTCCCCGGCGCCGAGGTCCGCGGCGTCGTCAAGACGCCGTACTTCGGCCTCTACGAGGTCCAGTTCGACGACCGGATCGTCTACACGGACGCCAAGGCGAAGTACATCGTCGTCGGCGCCGTCTACGACACCGAGACCAAGACCAACCTCACCGAGGAGCGCCAGCGCAAGCTCAACCGGGTCGACGTCGCCGCGCTGCCGTTCGACATGGCGATCAAGAAGGTCAAGGGCACCGGCGAACGCACGCTCGTCGTGTTCTCCGACGCCGACTGCCCGTTCTGCCACAAGCTCGAGGAGGAGCTGAAGAACGTCGACAACGTGACGATCTACACGTTCCTCTACCCGATCGACAGCCTGCACCCGGACGCCGCGCGCAAGTCGCGGATGATCTGGTGCGCGCCCGACCGCGCCAAGGCCTGGGATGCGTTCTTCGCGTCCGGCACGCTGCCCGACAACAAGGGCGACTGCGACAACCCCGTCGCGAAGACGGCCGAGCTCGGCGCGAAGTTCAAGGTCAACGCGACGCCCACGCTGGTGTTCGCCGACGGCTCGATCGTCCCCGGCGCGCTGCCCGCGCAGCGGCTGGAGGCCGAGCTGAAGACCGCCGAGACCGAGGCGAAGAAGCTCGCCGCCGCCCGGAAGTCGTAGCCGCCCGCCCCCACCGCACCGCGCACCCGGCCGCCTCCGAGGCGGCCGCTTTCATTTCGCTGGAGACCACGATGGCGATCCTCGATTTCATCAAGAAGCAGTTCATCGACATCATCGAGTGGACCGACGACTCGCGCGACACGCTGTCGTTCCGCTTTCCCGACGAAGACAAGGAAATCAAGAACGGCGCGCAGCTGATCGTCCGCGAGTCGCAGGTGGCGCAGTTCGTCTACCTGGGCGAGTTCGGCGACAGCTTCGGCCCGGGCAAGCACACGCTGACCACCGACAACATCCCGATCCTCACCAACCTCAGGAGCTGGAAGTACGCGCTGGAGAGCCCGTTCAAGGCCGACGTCTACTACGTCGTCACCAGGCTCTTCACCGGCAACAAGTGGGGCACCGCCAACCCGGTGATGATGCGCGACGACGACTTCGGCATCGTGCGGCTGCGCGCCTACGGCACCTACGACTTCCGCATCGTCGACGTGAAGAAGTTCCTCAGGGAAGTGGCCGGCACCGACAACCACTTCCGCCTGGACGAGTTCAACGACACGATGCGCTCGCGCATCGTCAGCGTGTTCACCGACGCGCTGGCGAGCGCGAAGATCCCCGCGCTCGACGTCGCGTCGCGCTACGGCGAACTCGGCGAGGCGCTGCTGCCGCTCATCAACCCGGCGATCGGCGCGAAGTACGGCCTCGAGATGACGGCGTTCGTCGTCGAGAACGTGTCGGTGCCGCCCGAGGTCGAGCAGGCGATCGACAAGCGCTCGAGCATGGCGGCCGTGGGCAACCTCAACGACTACGTGAAATTCCAGATGGCGCAGGGCATGGCGAGCGGCCAGGGCGGAGGGCCGGGCGGCATGGCTGCGGAGATGGCCGTCGGCATGGCGATGGCGCAGCAGATGATGAACCAGAGCGGCGGCCTCATGGGCCAGGCGACGCCCGGCATCCAGGCGCCGGCGGCGCCCGCGCCGGCCGCGGCGATGCCCGACCTCATGACGCCCGCGCAGGTCGCGCAGATGCTGGGCGTGGCCGAGTCCGACGTCGTCGCGAGCCTCGACGCCGGCGACCTCAAGGGGCGCCGCATCGGCACGCAGTGGCGCATCACCCGCGCCGCCGTCGACACGTTCCTGAAGGGATGAGCATGCAGACGACGAACGGCCACCGGCGCGCGCTGCTGGCGGCATTCGGCGCGGCGGCGCTCGCGTGGGCGCTGCCCGCCGCCGCCCAGGACCCGCGCGCGAGCGAGGCGCAGGCGGCGGCGCTCGCGTGGCTCGCGCTTGCCGATGCCGACGACGCCGTGGCGACGTGGCAGCAGGGCTCGCGTCGCTTCCGCGAGGCGATCACGCAGGATGCATGGGCAGCGTCGCTCAAGTCCGCGCGCGGCCGGTTCGGCGCGGCGCGGCAGCGCGCCCGGACGAGCGTGCAGGCCCCGGCCCCTGACAAGGACACGCCGCCGGGCGAGTTCCTCATCGTGGTCTTCCGCACCGAGTTCGCGCAGAAGCCGCAGGGGGTCGAGACGCTGACGATGGAGCACGAGTCCGACGGCAAGTGGCGCGTCGTCGGCTACCTGATCCGCTAGCGGCGCATGGCCGAGACCGCCGCGCTCGCCAAGCTCGCCTGCCCCGCGTGCGGCGGCGAAGCCCACTGGAATGCGGCAAAGCAGCGGCTCGTCTGCCCGTTCTGCGGCACCGAATCGCCGCTCTCCGTCGACCCGGCGACCGGCGCGGTGGCCGAGCACGACCTCGTCGCCGCGCTGCGCGGCATCGGCGATGACGCCCGCGGCTGGAAGGCCGACCGCCGGCAGGTCAAGTGCGGCAGCTGCAACGCGATCTCCGTGTTCGACCCGAAGCGGCAGGCGCAGAACTGCGAGTTCTGCGGCTCCGCGCAACTCGTACCGTACGAGGAGGCGAAGCCCGCGTTCCGGCCGGAGAGCGTGCTGCCGTTCGCGGTCGCCGAACCGGGCGCGCGCGACCGCATCCGGCAGTGGTACGGCAAGCTGTGGTTCGCGCCGAACGCGCTCAAGCGACGCGCGCTGACCGACACGGTGAAGGGCGTCTACCTGCCGTACTGGACGTTCGACGCGCAGGCCGACGCGCAGTGGACGGCCGAGGCCGGCCACTACTACTACACGACCGAGACCTACACGGAGGGCGGGCAGACGCGCACGCGGCAGGTGCGCCACGTGCGCTGGGAGCCCGCGGCGGGGAGCCTCGCGCACTTCTTCGACGACGACCTCGTCTGCGCGTCGGTGGGCGTGCATCCGCGGCTGCTGCGCGGGATCGAGCCGTTCCCCACGGCGTCGCTCAAGCCCTACGACGCCGCGTACGTCGCCGGCTGGGTGGTCGAGCGCTACCAGATCGACCTCATCGCGGCCGCGCAGGCCGCGCGCAACGCGATGGACGCCAAGGTCACGGCGATGTGCGCGCAGCAGGTTCCCGGCGACACCTACCGCAACCTCGACGTCCGCACCGCGTACTCGCGGCAGACGTTCAAGCACATCCTCGCGCCGGTGTGGCTCATGACCTACACGTACGGCGCGCGCTCCTTCCAGGTCGTGCAGAACGGCGTCACCGGCGCGATCCAGGGCGAGTACCCGAAGAGCCCGTGGAAGATCGCGCTCGCCGTGCTCGTGGTCTTCATCGTCGTCGTCCTGGTGCTGTCGGCCACCGGCGGGCGGTAATTGGGGTAATTGGGGTCAGAGCTGTAATACTCGCGCCGCGCAGCCTCCGTGGTACGGCACACGGCCAAGGGGCGCGAGCATTACAGCTCTGACCCCAATTACCGGAGTCCCGCGATGGCGGCAGGCAACCCCGCCGGCGTCTCCGCGATCGCGTCGGCGCCGGCGAGCTCGTCGCGCGAGCCGAACCCCCACAGCACGCCGACGCAGAGCGCGCCGTTCATCCGCGCGGCGCGCAGGTCGTGCGCCCGGTCGCCGATCATCACGGCGTCCGCGGGGTCGAAGCCTTCGGTCGCGGCGATGTGCGCGAGCAGCCTGACCTTGTCGTCGAGCCGCCCGGCGAGGTCGGCGCCGTAGACGCCGGCGAGGTGCAGCGACAGGCCGAACAGCTGAACGATGCGCCGCGCGTAGGGCTCGGGCTTCGCCGTGCACAGGTACATGCGCGGGTGCGTCGCCGCGAGCGCCTCCAGCGCCGCGTCGACGCCGTCGTAGACGGCGTTCTCGCGCCAGCCGACGTCGGCGTAGCGCTCGCGGTAGTGCGCGATCGCCTGCTCGATCAGCGCGGCGTCGGTCGTGTCGAGCAGCCACGCGAACGATTCGCGCAACGGCGGACCCATGCACCGGCGCAGCACCTCGTGGCCGGGCACCTCCGCGCCGAGGCGGTCGAGCGCGTGCGCGATCGAGCGCGCGATGCCGTGGTAGTTGTCGGTGAGCGTGCCGTCCAGGTCGAACAGCAGCACGGGCGCGGTCGGGCTCACGGGGCCGCCTCCGCACGCAGCAGCCGCAGCGAGTAGTCGATCAGCGCGCCCTGCTGGCCGGCCTCCCACTGCAGGCAGTAGCGGCGGTCCGCCGTGGCCACGAACACGCCGCCGAACGCCTGCGTGCCGTCGCGCGACACCGGGGACACGAACGCGAGCCCTTCCTGGTAGTAGAGGTGGAACACCACCGGCGCCTTTGCCTCGAACCAGTAGTCGAGCCGGTCGCCGGCGGCCATGTACGCGCACTCCTCGTGGATCTCGTACGGTGCGATCGCCAGCTCCCGCGCGGTCTTCGGGACGCCGGGCGCGATGATCGGCGCGGCGCAGCCGGCCGCGAGCAGCGCCAGCACCGCCGCCGTACGCCGCCGGGTCACGCGCGGCGCGGACGCCGGCCGAGGTGCGCGCGCCGCAGCGTCCGCCAGTCCTCCGCCAGCATCGCGAGGCGGACGTGGTCGCGCCAGCGCCCCGCGATCTTCACGTAGCGGCGCGAGTAGCCTTCGCGCGCGAACCCGACGCGCTGCGCGAGCGCGAGCGAGCGTGCGTTGGTCGGCTGGATGTTCACCTCGACCCGGTGCAGCCCGAGTTCCCGGAACGCCACGTCGAGGGCGAGCGCCATGCCCTCGGTCATCAGGCCGCGGCCTGCATGCGGCGCGAAGCCGAAGTACCCGAGGTACGTGCTGCAGAAGGCGCCGCGGACGATCTCGGAGAAGTTGAACACGCCGACCAGCGCGTCGTCGCTCTTCCGGAGCACGAGGAAACCCGCCTGCGTGGCGGGCCCGCGGCGCGGCACGAACCGCTCGACGTAGGCCATGAACCGGGCCGCGGTCTCCGGCGCGCGCGTCCAGCGGCCGTGCAGCGCGCGGCTCGCCCGCACCGCCGCCAGGAACGCCGGCGCGTCGGACCGCCGCGGCGGCCGCAGGTAGACCTGCGGCCCCGTGATCGTCGCGGCAGGAACGCGCGTAGGCATAATGGCGATTTTACTTGACGCGCGGGGAAGGTCGGCGATGGCGGCATGGGTGGAAGGGCGGGTCGCCGGCAAGCGGCACTGGACGCAGGCGCTCGTCTCGCTGCAGGTCGCGGCCCCCGACGTGACGTTCACGGCCGGGCAGTTCGGGCGGCTTGCGCTGCCGTCGCCGCCGGGGCACAACGAGCCGATGATCGGGCGCCCGTATTCGTTCGTGAACCCGCCGGACCTGCAGCCGCACGAGTTCTACTTCATCGTCGTGCCCGGGGGACCGCTGACGCCGCGGCTGGCCGCCCTCGCCGTCGGCGATCCCGTCTGGCTGGCGCCGCGCGCCAACGGCTTCTTCTGCGCGGGCGAGGTGCCGCCGGCCGACGTGCTGTGGTGCCTCGCGACCGGCACGGGGCTGGGGCCGTTCCTGTCGATGCTGCGCACCGCGGAGCCGTGGACGCGCTGCGGGCGCGTCGTGCTCGTCCACGCCGTGCGACGTGCCGAGGAGCTGACCTACCGCGACGAGATCGCGGACATCGGCCGCGCGCACGCGGGCGCGTTCGCGTACCTGCCGATGGTGAGCCGCGAGGCGCACCCCGGCGCGCTTTCGGGACGCATTCCCGCGGCCATCGCCGACGGCCGGCTCGAAGCGGCGGCCGGCACGGCGCTGGCGGCGGAGAACTCGCACGCGATGCTCTGCGGCAACCCGGCGATGGTCGACGACACGCAGGCGGTCCTGGCCGCGCGCGGGATGCGGCGGCACCGGCGGAAGGAGCCGGGGCACGTGACGGTCGAGACCTACTGGTGACGCGCGGGCACGGCACCGTCGACTCGCCGTACGCGTGGTTCCGCCTGGTCGTCGCGCTGACGCTGTCGACGATCGGCGGTGTGGGCATGTGGTCGGTCGTCGTCGCGCTGCCGACGGCGCAGGCCGCGTTCGGCGTCGCGCGCGGGGACGCGTCGCTGCCGTACACGCTCGCGATGCTGGGCTTCGGCGCCGGCAGCCTCTTGCTGGGACGGGTCTCCGACCGCTTCGGCATCCTGGTGCCGGTGGTCGTCGGCACGATCGCGCTCGCCGCCGGCTACGCGGCGGCCGCGTCGGCAGCGAGCCTCTGGCAGTACGCGCTGGCGCACGGACTCCTCATCGGCTTCGGCAGCGCGGCCACGTTCGCCCCGCTGATCGCGCACATGTCGCTGTGGTTCGCGCGGCGCCGCGGCATCGCGATCGGCATCTTCGCCAGCGGCAACTACCTCGCGGGCGCCGTCTGGCCGCCGATCGTCCAGCACTTCATCGACGCGGCCGGCTGGCGCGAGACGTACTTCGGCATCGCCGCGTTCTGCGCCGCGACGATGCTGCCGCTCGCGCTGGCGCTGCGGCGCCCGCCGCCGCGGCACGATGCCGGCGGCGCGGGCATCGAAGCGGGCCCGGGGCACGCCGGCGCGCTCGGGCTCTCGCCGCAGGCGCTGCAGGCGCTGCTCGCGGCGGCGGGCGTGGCCTGCTGCGTGGCGATGGCGATGCCGCAGGTGCACCTCGTCGCCTACTGCGGGGACCTGGGCTACGGCGCGGCGCGGGGCGCGCAGATGCTGTCGCTGATGCTCGCCTGCGGCATCGTGAGCCGCCTCACGTTCGGCGTCATCTGCGACCGCATCGGCGGCCTGCGCACGCTGCTGCTGGGCTCGACGCTGCAGGGCGTGGCGCTGGTGCTGTTCCTGCCGTTCGACGGGCTCGTGTCGCTGTACGTGATCTCGGCGCTCTTCGGCCTGTTCCAGGGCGGCATCGTCCCGTCGTACGCGATCGTCGTGCGCGAGTACTTCCCCGGGCACGAGGCGGGCGCGCGCGTCGGCGTGGTCATCACGGCCACGCTCTTCGGGATGGCGCTCGGCGGCTGGATGTCCGGCGCGATCTACGACCTGACGGGGTCCTACCGGGCGGCGTTCGTCAACGGCCTGGTGTGGAATCTCGCCAACGTCGCGATCGTGTCGTGGCTGCTGCGCCGCGCGAGTCCGCGGCCCGCACCCGCGTGACGCGCTATGCTAGGCGGACGGCTCGACCAACGGAGACAGCGATGAACGCGCCACGCAAGCGGGCAGTGCAACGGACGCGCAAGGCCACCCACGACGCCACCGCGGAGGTGCCCGCCGCGCCCGCCGCGGGCGACTCGCCGCTGGTCGGCGTTGCCCGGCAGGTGCGCTCGTGGTCGGACTCCGTGCTGGGGATCGCCGGCGCGGCCGCCGACGTGTCGATCGGCGCCGCGAAGGCGCTGCTGGTGCGGCCCGAGCAGCGGGTCGCGCTGGAAAAGGCCGGCAACGTGCTGCGCGGCATGCGCGAGGCCGCGGGCATGAGCGTGAAGGAGGTCGGCGAGGCGATCAACCTCAAGGACCCGACGCTGCTCGAGCTCGTCGAGAACGGCAAGGTGGCGCTGCCGTTCGAGATCATCCTGCGCCTCGCGTCCGTGCTCGGCCGCAACGACCCGATCTCGTTCGTGATGCGCTTCACCCGGTCCTACAACCCGGACGTCTGGCACACGCTCGAGAACCTCGGCATCGGCCGCTTCGCCGTGCAGGCGGGCCGCGAGCGCGAGTTCGCCAACATCTACCGCGGCAGCGACGCCGCGCGGCGGCTCTCCGACGAGGAGTTCAACGCGGTGCTGGGCTTCACGCGGGCGGCGTTCGAGATGGCGCTCACCTTCCGCGGCGTGAAGCCCGCGCCGCGCAAGGCTGCGGGCAAGGCGAAGTGACGGGCCGCGCGCCGGGCGGTCAATCGGCCAGCGCGCGCGTGACGAGCTCGGTGACGTCGGGCGACAGCCCGGGCGCCGCGGCGATCCGCTGCAGCGCCGCCTGCATCCGGCCGCGTCGCGGCTCCGGGAAGCGCTTCCACAGCGCGAACGCGCCGGCGACGGTGGCCGCGAGCTGCGGGTTGGTCGCGTCGAGCGCCAGGACCTGGTCCGCGGCGAAGGCGTAGCCGTCGCCGTCGGCGGCGTGGAAGCGCGCGAAGTTGCGCAACGCGAACGCGCCGACCAGCGAGCGCACGCGGTTGGGGTTGCGCGCGTTGAAGCGCGGATGGTCGAGCAGCCGCCGCACCCGCGCGAGCGTGTCCGCGTGCGCCGACGTCGCCTCGAGCCCGAACCACTTGTCGAGCACCAGCGGCTCGTCGCGCCAGCGCGCCTCGAAGCGCGCGTACAGGTCGTCGCGCTCGGCCGACACCCCGTCGCGCAGCGCGGCCAGCGCGGCAATCGTGTCCGTCATGTTGTCGGCGGCGTCGAAGTGCGCGACCGCCAGCGCGCGCGCGGCGTCGTCGCCGGCACGGCAGAAGTAGCGCAGGCAGGTGTTGGCGAGGCGCCGCGGGCCGGTCTGCGCGGGCGTGGCCGCGTACGACGCGCGCACGCCGCTCGTCGTAGGCCTGCTCGAACGCGCCGCGCAGCGCCTGTGCCAGCGCGGCCGTCACGAAATCGCGCGCGTGCACGAGGCCGTCGACGTCGATCGGGTCGCACAGCGCCGCGAGGTAGCCGGGGTCGGGCGGCGTCAGCGCCAGCGCAAGCAGCGCCGGGTCGCCGACGCGGTCGGCGAGCAGCGTGCGCGCGATCCCGGCGAGCGTCTCCGGCAGGACGAGCGGCCGGCCTGCGGCGTGGTCGCGCGCGAGCGCGAGGATCGCGCCGGTGAAGCTGCGCTGCGCGGCCTCCCAGCGGCAGAACGGGTCCCGGTCGTGCGCCGCGAGGAACGCGAGCTCGCCGGCCGTGTAGTCGAACTCCACGCGGACCGGTGCCGAGAACCCGCGCAGCAGCGAGGGCACCGGCGCGGCGGCGACGCCCGCGAAGCGGAACGACTGGCGCGCCTCGCGCACGTCCAGCACGCGGGTCGTGCCGAGCGGCGCGGCCTCGCCGTCGAGCCGCAGCGGGATGTCGCGGCCGTCCGCGTCGACCAGCCCGACGGCGAACGGAACGTGGAACGGCTGCTTCACCGGCTGCCCGGGCGTGGGCGGCGTCCGCTGCGCGACGTCGAGCGTGTACGTCTGCGCGGCGGCGTCGTACGTGCCGCGGACGGTGAGGACCGGCGTGCCGGCCTGGCTGTACCAGCGGCGGAACTGGCCGAGGTCGACGCCGGAGGCGTCCTCCATCGCCTGCACGAAGTCGTCGCAGGTGACCGCCGTGCCGTCGTGGCGCGCGAAGTAGAGGTCCATGCCGCGGCGGAAGCGGTCGGGGCCGAGCAGCGTGTGCTGCATGCGGATGACCTCGGCGCCCTTCTCGTAGACGGTGGCCGTGTAGAAGTTGTTGATCTCGAGGTACTCGTCGGGACGCACGTTGTGCGCCATCGGGCCCGCATCCTCCGGGAACTGCTCGCGGCGCAGGTACTCGACGGCCGATATGCGCTCGACCGCGCGCGAGTTGAGGTCGCTCGAGAACTCCTGGTCGCGGAAGACCGTGAGCCCCTCCTTCAGCGACAGCTGGAACCAGTCGCGGCAGGTCACGCGGTTGCCGGACCAGTTGTGGAAGTACTCGTGGCCGACCACGCCCTCGATCGCCGCGTAGTCGTCGTCGGTCGCGCTCGCGGGGTCGGCCAGCACGAGGCGGCTGTTGAAGATGTTGAGGCCCTTGTTCTCCATCGCGCCCATGTTGAAGTCGTCGGCGCAGAAGATCATGAAGGCGTCGAGGTCGTACTCGCGGCCGAAGCGCTCCTCGTCCCAGCGGAGCGCGCGCTTTATCGACTCCATCGCGTGGCGGCAGCGCGGCAGGTTCGCGGGGGTCGACCAGATCTTCAGCGCTACCGTGCGGCCGGACACCGTCGTGTACGCGTCCTCGAGCGCCGAGAGGTCGCCCGCGACCAGCGCGAACAGGTACGACGGCTTCGGGAACGGATCGTGCCACGTCGCGAAGTGGCGGCCGTCGGCGAGCGCGCCGTGGGCGACGAGGTTGCCGTTGGACAGCAGCACCGGGTACTTCGCGAGCTCGGCGCGCAGTGTGACCGTGCAGCGCGCCAGCACGTCGGGACGGTCCGGAAAATAGGTGATGCGGCGGAAGCCCTCGGCCTCGCACTGCGTGCAGAACACGCCGGACGAGACGTAGAGGCCCTCGAGCGACGCGTTGCGCGCCGGGGCGACACGCGAGCGGACCGTCAGCGTGCCCGCCGGTGGCGGGTCGAGCACGGCGACGCCCCCCGCCATGGCGCGAAGCCGGTCCGGCGGCAGCGCGACGCCGTCGAGCTCGAAGCGCACGTCGGCCTGGTCCTCGCCGTCGAGGGTCAGCGGTGCCGTGCGGTCGTGCTCCGCCGCGTGCGGATTGCGGCGGAACGCGAGCCTGGCCGTGACCTCGGTGGCCTCCGGCGCGAGGTCGAATTCGAGATCCAGCGCGTCGACGAGGAACGCCGGCGGGCGGTACTCGGTGCGGCGCTTTGCCGGCGTCCCGGTGTCGCGCGGGAGCATGGCGCGCGGAATGGGCCGAAAGGCCTATTTCACTTCGATCAGCTCGACGTCGAAGATGAGCGTCGAGTTGGCCGGGATCACGCCTCCCACCGCGCGGTCGCCGTACGCGAGCCCCGGCGGAATGATCAACGTGCGCTGGCCGCCGACCTTCATGCCCACCACCCCTTCGTCCCAGCCCTTGATGACCTTGCCGGCGCCGAGGAAGAAACCGAACGGGACCTGGCGGTCGCGGGAACTGTCGAACTTGCCGCCCTTGTTGTCCGGCTTGGACGCGTCATAGAGCCAGCCCGTGTAATGAACGACCACCGGCTTTCCGCTGACGGCTTCGGCGCCAGTGCCTTGTTTAACATCGATTTTCTTGAGCTGATTGGGCATGGCATCCAACTTGCTTGATCCTTGCGCGGAAGGGGTGGCCGGAGGGGTCTGCGCGAGCGCCCCGATCGATGTGGTCGACAACAAGCAAAAGACAACAAATGCGGGTATCCCGGCCCGGATGCGAGATTCGGAGGCGCTTGGACGATTCGAGCGGTGATCGAGTGGCGGCGGCATCGACGGTACTTTCCGGAGATCACCGCGGCGGCGCGCCGCGCGCCGCGCGGTGCCCGCGCGCGGCAGGGAGACGAATTGTAGCGGACTGCACTGTCGCTTTGCGCCCCCGCGCGATTTCGTCTATAAATGACGATTCCTCCGCCGGCAGGCGCGCGGCTTCGCGCGGCCGTTCGAGCGCATCCCGGCGTGTGCGGCTGCCCGCCGCGCGGGTCCGTTACTGACAAGGCGCCATGTTCGGTTTCCTGACGACCGGTACCAAGGAAATCGCGGACCCGCTGGTGTCCGCGAAGTCCGTCGCGGGCTGGCTGCGCCACCTGCCCGCGCTGGACGTCATCGGCCGCCAGCAGCACGTGATGCAGGCGTTCGACGCGATGCGCCAGTCGCGCAAGCCCATCGACCTCGCGCGCGTGCAGGCCATCGAACTGCTCGACGCCGCGCTCGGCGCCGACCGCCGCCAGCTCATCAAGCAGTACGTCGAGAACTACGACAGCGGGCCGAAGCTCGCCGAGCGCATCTGGCAGGCGATCTACGACATGTCGCAGGGCTTCATCTACGCCTACCAGTCGGCGCTGGAGGAGGCGCTGCGGCAGGGCGCCAACGCCCGCTGGAAGCCGCTGGTGCCGCTGCTGTTCGCCCGGCTCGTGCACTACTACGGAACCGACGCCAAGCTGCGCGTGTTCCGCTTCGAGCGCTGGATTCCCGCGAAGTGGATGGACCTGCACCGCACGTACCTGCGCTCGTCCGAGCTCGCCGCGGACCGCGTGCCGACGGTCCTGCCCAGCGCCGGGCCGAACGCCACGCACTGGACGGTCGAGCAGGAATACGTGTACGTGCTGCTGATCCACCAGCTCAACACCGGCAACATGACGCCGCCGCAGCTCGACTGGGCGATGTCCCAGCTCCGCGCGTGGAGCCGGCGCCTGCAGCTCGACGCCGTGCCGCGCTCGCCCGAGGGCTTCTTCGTCGACGTCGCCGGCAAGAGCGGCCTCGGCCGCCGCACCGGCAACGACTCCGGCTCGATGCTGCGCTACCTCGACACGACGCCGCTCGCCGACTCGCTGGAGCGCGCCATCGCCGCGCTGCGCCAGGCCGAGTCCACCGACCAGGGGCCCGCCGGCCCGATCAACCAGCTGCGCATCGCGATCCTCGAGAAGGTGAGCCCGTCGGTGTCGCCGAACCTCAACGCCGAGCTGCGCCGCGACCCGCGGATCGCCTGCGCGGTCGCCGCGCGGGTGCGCATCGGGCTGTCGCGGGTCTGCCACGAGCTGATGCAGCGGCTGCCGCCCGACGCCGTCGACCCGGCCGCCGGCACCGAGCAGATCGAGGTGTTTGCCGTGGCCGACGGCGCGCGCGCGAAGCGCCACGTTCCCGACGAGCACGACTCGCTCGCCGCCTCGCTGTCGTCGTTCTCCGACCCGATGTGGCAGGTGAAGGACCGCAGCATCGCCGGCCTGCGCATCGCGGCGTCGGGCGGCATCGGCCAGGCGCTGGCGCTGGGCGCGCTCGTCGCGGTCCGCCAGTCGGACCTCACGGACTGGGTGCTTGGCGTCGTGCGGCGGCTGAACAAGGTGTCGAGCGAGGAGGTCGAGGCCGGCATGTCGATCATCGCCGACCGCCTCGTGCCGGTCACGCTGCACGCGGTGCGCCAGGCCAAGGACGACATGGGCTTCGTCGTCGACGGCATCGACGTGTCGACGATGGGCGCGCGGTTCCACGGCCTGTACCTGCCGCCGCCGTCGCGCCCCGACAAGCCGCTCGCCGTCAAGACGCTGATCGTCCCCACGCAGGAGTACTCGGAGGGCCGCAGCGTCATGCTCACCACCGGGCGCTCCGTCTACACGGTGGCGCTGCGCCACCTGGTCGAGCAGCGCGCCGACTGGAGCTGGTGCGCGATCCAGATCGTCGAGAAGAAGTCGCGGGTCTGACCCCCGCGCGGCGCGGCCCGCGGCGCGGCCGCGCGCCGTCGTTGTCGATGTTGGCAGGCCGGTGACGGCCGCTATACTCGGCGTCCGTCAAGGTCAACCTCCCGCCTACCGGTCCTCGCGTTCGGCCCCGGTGGCGTCATGCACGCGCGATGAGAGACAAGCGTACCGCCGCGGCCCTGCTCGCGGCCGCACTGCTGGCCGGATTGCCCGGCGCGAGCCTCGGCTGCGGCTACGAAGCCGGTCCCGGCGGCATCACGACCGCGCATGCTTCGTCGATCCCGGTGGCGCTCGCCGTGCGCGCGGCGCTCGACGCGGGCCGGCTCGATCCACTCGCGGACGCGCCGGGGCCGCTGGCGCTCGTCCGCGCCAACGGCGCCTTGCGGTCCTTCTCCGCGGTGCTCGACGACGCCCCGGCGGAAACGCCCGCGGTGGCGGTGGTGCTGGTGGAGGCGCACCTGTGGAGCCGCATGCTCACGGGGCCCGGCGGCGTGCGGTTCGAGGCGCACGTGAACGGCCCGGCACCCGGCGATGCGATCGTCGTGACCAGCGAGCCCGTGCTGCGCGCCCTGCTCGCCGGAAAGCTTCGCTGGAGCGACGCGCTCGCGGCCGGCCTCGTCGTCGTCGACGCCCCGCCCGAAGGCCGCGCGCGTGTCGCGCAACTGCTCGCGCGGCGGCTGTCGTGAACGAGCACGCCTGCCGGCGTGCCGCCGCGCGGCGGCGACCCCCACCCGACACGCACCGCGCGGCGCGCGGCCGTCAACGCGCATGAATCGCCAAACCCAGGAGCCTCCGATGCAGCACTGCCGTTCCACTCCGTTGTCACGCGTCGCCACCCTCGCCGCCGTCGCCTGCGCGCTCGCCGGCGCGAGCGGCGCGCTGGCGCAGGCGCCGGTCCACTTCGACCCGAAGGGCAAGCCGCCGTCGCAGTTCACGCTGGAGGTGCTCGAACGGTCGCGCGCGGCGCTGCCCTTCGGCGACACGCGCGACTTCGACGAGCAGAAGAAGGGCTTCATCGCGCCGATGAAGGACCTCAGGATCCGCGCCGACGCGGGCCACGTCGCGTGGGACATGGAGCGCTACCAGTTCCTGCTGCAGCGCGACCGCTACGACTCGATCCACCCGTCGCTGATGCGCATCTCGAAGCTCAACATGAACTACGGGCTCTACGAGGTGATTCCCGGCATCTACCAGGTCCGCGGCTTCGACCTGGCCGACATCTCGTTCGTGCGCGGCCGGACCGGCTGGATCGTGATCGACCCGCTGACGGCGGCCGAGACCGCGCGCGCCGCGGTCAAGCTGTTCCAGGAGCACGTCGGGAAGGGGCTGCCGATCACGGCGGTCATCTACTCGCACTCGCACGGCGACCACTGGGGCGGCGTGCGCGGCGTCGTCGACGAGGCCGACGTGCGCGCCGGGAAGGTGCAGATCATCGCCCCGCGCGATTTCATGCAGCACACGATCTCCGAGAACGTGTACGCGGGCAACGCGATGAACCGGCGGCTGTTCTACCAGTACGGCCTGCTGTTGCCGGCGAGCCCGTACGGCCACGCCGGGCAGGGGCTCGGCATGAACATCGCATCGGGCGCGGTGGGCCTGATCGCCCCGACCCGCGTCGTCGAGAAGGACATCGAGGAATTCGAGGTCGACGGCGTGCGGATGGTGTTCCAGAACACGCCGAACACCGAGGCGCCGTCGAACATGAACACGTACATCCCCGGCATGAAGGCGCTGTGGATGGCCGAGAACGTGACGGGGACGCTGCACAACGTCTACACGCTGCGCGGCGCGCAGGTGCGCGACCCGCTCAACTGGTCGAAGTACATCGCGCGCGCGCTGTACCTGTACGGGCAGGAGGCCGAGGTGATGTTCGCCTCCCACCACTGGCCGCGCTGGGGCAACGCGCGCATCCAGGAGGTGCTGCGCGGGCAGCGCGACCTGTACGCGAACATGAACAACCAGGTGCTGCACCTCGCCAACCAGGGCGTGACGATCAACGAGGTCCACAACGTCTACCGGCTCCCGGCGAGCCTGCAGCAGATGTGGTTCAACCGCGGCTACCACGGCACGCCCGAGCACAACAGCCGCGGCGTCGTCCAGCGCTTCCTCGGCTTCTGGGACGGCAACCCGGCCACGCTCGTTCCGCTGTCGCCCGCCGACTCGGCGCCGCTGTTCGTCGAGATGATGGGGGGCGCGGAGAAGATCATGGCGCGCGGCAAGCAGCTGCACGACGAGGGCAGGTACCTGCTCGCGCAGGAGATTCTCAACAAGCTCGTCTACGCGCAGCCGGGGAACCAGGCGGCGAAGGACCTGCTGGCCGACGTGTTCGAGCAGCTGGGCTACCAGCAGGAGGGCCCGGGGCTGCGCAACAGCTACCTCGCCGCCGCCTACGAGCTGCGCGGCGGGATCCCGGCCGGCGCGGCGCCCAGCTCGAGCAGCCCGGACGTGATCCGCGCGATGTCCACCGAGCTCTTCCTCAACTTCCTCGGCATCCGCATGGACAGCCGCAAGGCGGAGGGCATGCGCTTCACGATCAACCTGGTGACGCCGGACAACGGCGAGAAGTTCGTGATCGAGATGGAGAATGCGACGCTCACGAACCTCGCGGGATTCCTCGCGCCGAAGCCCGACCTCACGATGACGATCAGGCGCGTCGACCTGGAGCAGATCATGGCCGGACGGTCGACGCTCGAGGCGCAGATCGCGAGCGGGGCGCTGAGGCTCGACGGCGACGCCACGGTGCTCGCCAAGCTCGCCTCCACGATGGTCGACTTCGACCCGCGGTTCCAGATCATGCCCGGCACCAAGGTCAGGGACACCGGCGTCACGAAGGCACAGCCGTACGAAGCCGTCCCGCGGCAGACGATCGCCGAGTGACGCCGCGGCGTGCCGGCGCCCCGTCCGCGGACGGTCAGTCGGACGGCCGGAACTTGAGCGTCAGCGCGCGCTGGAACAGCTCGGCGCGCTCGGGCCGCGGCAGCGGCGACGACTTGAGGATCGCCCGCTGCACGGCATCGTCGTAGGCGCGGCTGCCGCTCGACTTGACGAGCTTCGTGTCGATGATCTCGCCGGTCGGCAGCTGGACGACCTCGAAGATCGCCTCGGGGTTGCCGGGCAGGTCGGCGGGGACGATCACGTTGCCCTTCACCTTCGCCTGGATGCGGCGGATCCAGTCGGCCTCGGCCTTCGAGCGCGCGGCGGCGTCGGCCGCCTGCTGCGCGCGAACCTGCGCGTCGCGCTCCGCCTGCGCGCGCAGTTGCTGCGCCTCGCGTTCCGCCTGCGCTTTCAGTGCGGACATCTCGCGCTGCTGGCGCTCCTTCGCCTCCGCCGCGCGCTTCTCGTCGGCGCGGCGCTTTTCCTCGGCCTCCTTCGCCTCGCGCGCCTTTTTCTCGGCCTCGGCGCGCCGTTCCGCCTCGGCCTTCTTCCGGCGCTCCTCCTCCTGCTTCGCCTTCAACGCGATTTCGGCGGCGCGCGGATCGGGCTTCTCCACCACGGGCGCCGGCTTCGGCGGCGGCGGCGCGGGCTTCGGTTCCGGTTCGGGCGGCGGCGGCGGCGGTGGCTGCGGAGGCGGCGTCGGCTCCACGACGGGCGCCTTCACCGGCGGTGCGTAGAGCTCGGCCGTGACCGGCGCCGGCTCGCGGCTCTTCCACTGTACGGAGAACACGAGCACCGCGAGAAAGGAGAGCTGCACGACCACGGCGAGCAGCAGCGCCCACCACTTGCCGGTGATCCGCCGCGGCTGCCGCGGCCGCTCGGGCTTCGCCATCGCCGCGCGGGCCACCGCGCCCTACGACGCCGGCGGGCGCGCGAGCAGCCCGACCTTCTTCACGCCGTTGCGCTGCAGGAGGTCGAGCACCGACAGCACGTCCTCGTAGCGCGCGCCCTTGTCGGCAGCGATGACGACCGGTTGCTCCTGCTTAGCCTGCCGCGCGACCACGCGGGCGACGAGCTCGTCGCGGCTCACGCGGGCGGCCGGCGCGTTGCCGGACTGGTCGCGCAGCCACAGCGTGTTGTCGGTGCGCAGCGTGACCTCGAGCGGCTGGACGGGTGTGGTGAGCTTGCTGCCCACACTCGGCAGCTCGATCTCGCCCGGGCTCACCAGCGGCGCCGTGACCATGAAGATCACGAGCAGCACCAGCATCACGTCGATGTACGGGACGACGTTGATCTGGTTGATCGACTTGCGGGGGCGGCGCATTTCTCGTCACAAAGAGACGCCGAGACGCAGAGGGGAACGCTGCTCTGCGCGGCGACAGGTCTTCCTCTGCGTCTCTGCGTCTCCTGTGGAAGTGGTCTTCAACCCTGCCGCTGCAGGATGTTCGAGAATTCCTCGATGAACGTCTCGTAGCGCGTCGCCAGCCGGTCGACGTCGTGCGTGTAGCGGTTGTAGCCGATCACGGCCGGGATGGCGGCGAACAGGCCGATGGCGGTGGCGATCAGCGCCTCGGCGATGCCGGGTGCGACGCTCACCAGCGTGGCCTGTGCGACGTTGGCGAGGCCGCGGAACGCGTTCATGATCCCCCACACGGTGCCGAAGAGGCCGATGTACGGCGACACCGAGCCGACGGTGGCGAGGCCGGAGAGGTTCGCCTCCAGCGCGTCGATCTCGCGCTGGTAGGCGGCGCGCATCGCCCGCCGCGCCGAGTCGAGCGTCGCCGCCGCCGAACTGCCCTGCTTGCGGTGCTTCGCGTACTCGCGGAAGCCGGCGGTGAAGATGTGCTCCATGCCGCCGCCGGTGCGGGCCTGCGCGGTGCGCTGGTAGAGGTCGGTGAGGTCGCCGCCCTTCCAGAAGTCGTCCTCGAAGCGGTTGGTGTCGCGCACGGCGCGGCGCAGCTGGAACATCTTGAGGAAGATCTGCCACCACGACCACAGCGACAGCAGCACGAGCAGCGCCATCACGGCCTGCACGACGACGGACGCGTGCAGGATCAGCGTGACGAACGAGAGGTCGGCGTGCACGTTCAAGCGGGGCTCTCCATTCTCGTGGCCAGCGGGGCCGGAATGCGCGCGGGGCGCC
>JBGAMF010000001.1:0-47225 GCA_044223185.1 Casimicrobiaceae bacterium
ATCCCCGCGAGCGAGCGCACCTGCCGGACCGCCAGCACGACCAGTTCGCGCGGATCGTCGGCCAGCGCCGCGACGATGACGAGCTCGAGGGCGCGCGCGGCGTCGAGACGCTCGGCCCGCCGCAGCATGTCGTCGAAGACCGCCGCCGCCCGCGGCCAGCGGCGGTACGGCACGACCATCGCGCCGATCCCCGGCACGATGCCGAGCGTGATCTCCGGGAACTGGAGCCACGCGTCGCGTACCGCGACGATGGACCGGCAGCGGATCGCGAGCTCCAGCCCGCCGCCCAAGGCAAAACCGTTGAGCGCGGCAACGACCGGCTTGGTCACCGTGTCGAGGTGCACGAGAAGGCGCGAGCAGTCGCGCGCGTACTGCGCCGACGCGTCGGCGTTGCCGAGCAGCGACGGGAAGCGGCCTATGTCGGCGCCGGCACAGAACGCCTTCGTGCCGTACCCGGTGACGACGAATCCGCGCACGGCGTCGTCCGCCTCGTGCCGGCGGATCACGGCGAGGATCTCGTCGGTCATCTCGTCGTGCAGCGCGTTGAGCGCCTCGGGCCGGCGCAGCGTAATGACCTTCACCTCGTCGAGATCGTCGACGGTGACGTGGCGCAGGAAGCCCTGGTAGTCGGCCAGCGCACGCCGCGGGCCGGGCATGCCCGGGCGTTCGCGCACGAACCGCTCGAGGATGCGCGTGGACTCGTCCGGCCCCAGCGCCCGCATCCGCGCGAGCGGACCGTCGCGGAACCCGAGCGCGATCCGGCAGCCGAGGTCGAGGTCGGCGGCGCTGCCGATGCCGCGGTCGAGGATGTCGACCGCCTGCGAGAACAGCACGCCCGCCAGCCGGTCGCGAATCGCCGCCGCGAGCGCCGGCGCGACTTCGACGCGCCGGCCCGGCGCGACGGTAGTCCAGTCGGCGACCGAGCGGAAGACGGGCGCGGGCCGGTAGTGCTCCCCCTCCTCGTCCGCCTGCAGCGTGTTGGTCTCGACGATGATCGGATTGCCGCGCGCGATGTTCAGCACGTAGAAGGGACCGGCATGCACGAACTCGGTGGCGACGCTGTCGATCTCGGCCGCCGTTGCGCGGTCGAGCAGCCACGCCGCCTCGTTGCACCAGTTGTCGAAGATCCGGTCGAGCATGAAGCACACCGCGTCCGCCGTGACGAGCGGCAGCTTGCCGGTCGCGCAGAACACGCGCCGCAGGTGGTCGACGAGGCCGGGCGCAGCGCCCGGCCAGTCGACGACCTCGACCGCCGGGTTGCGCCACGCCGGCGCGAAGAAGTGCGTGACGGTCGCGCGCCCCGGGTGCCGCATCCCGGAAAATATGCGCGCCGCCGGGAGCGAGCTCGTGTTCGACGTGACGATCGCGTCGGCCGCCACGCGCGCCTCGACGTCGGCAAAGATCCTCCGCTTGAGGTCGAGGTTCTCGGTCGCGGCCTCGATCACCCAGTCGCACGGACGGATCGCGTCGTAGTCGGTCGTCCCGTGGACGTCGCGCAGCACGGCCGCGGCCTCGTCGGCGCGCATCTTGCCGCGCTCGACCGCCTTGGCGGCGTAGCCCCGGAACCGCTGCAGCGCCCCGTCGAGCGCCGGCTGCGCGACGTCGACGAGCGTGAGCGCGAGGCCGGGCAGCGCGCTCTTGAGGTAGTAGCCGATGTCCGGGCCGATCGACCCCGCGCCGAGGATGGCGACGTGGCGCGGCAGCGGGCGGGTCGGCGCGGCGAGCAGGGGATTCGCGTAGCGGGGGTTCAAGGCATCCTCACGAACGATGGAGTGTGCGGCGCATTACCGTCGGCCGCGCGGCGGGCCCGGGCCCGAGTCGGCATCGAGCGGCCCGGCGACGACGCGCGGCAGGCTGGGGCGCAGGAGGATCGGCACGAACAGCGCCACGTAGATTCCGAACGCGGCGACCCACGCGACGCCGGCGGCCGCGACCCAGGCGTTGCCGCCGCCGGCGAGCGCGCCGCCGACGCGCGCGAAGGCGGCGACCTGGACGAGCAGGTGCGCCGCGACGACCGCACGCGACAGGACGAGCGGCCGGCCGGTGTGCCGGAGCGCCACGCGCGTCGTCAGCCCGATCATCGCGGAGCCGAGCGCGCCGACCGTGAACGCGTGCAGCCACGCGCGCGCCGCGCCGGCGACGCCAAGATCGGAGAGCGCCAGCAGCAGGAAGGACGCGGTCATCCACGCACAGCCCGCGTGCAGCGTCCACAGGAGCGGCGTGTCGAGCACCTGCCAGCCGCGCCAGCGCAGCAACCGCACCGCGTGGATGGCGAACGCCGCGAAGGCGACCGCGGCGCGCCACGGCGCCGGCGCGCCGGCGAGGTCGACGATCGCCAGCAGCACGATTACGCCCGTCGCCGCCGCCTCGAGCGACCGCAGGCGCGGCGGCAGCCCGTCGCGCCCGGTTGCGCGCAGGTGGTTGCCGGTGAACACCGGGGTGAACACGCCCGCGGCGAGCGCGAACAGCAGCACCAGCGCGTACACGCCCGTGGCGATGCCCGCGACCGCGTGGCCGGACGTGCACAGCGCCTCTGCGCCGAGGAGGCCGCCGAGCACGACGAGCAGCAGCAGCCAGGTCCGGTCGGCGACGCGCGCGAGCTGCGGCGCGAGCAGTGCGAGCAGCGCGATCCACGGCGCGAGCGCCGCGGCCGTCGCGGCCCACGCCGGCAACGCGTCGCGCCACCAGTACGCGAGGCGCGCGACGACCCACAGCGCGGTGAGGCCAGCGAGCGGCGCGCCGCGGACTTCGGGGGTTCCGGCCCACCCGGGCAACGCGGTCAGCACGATCGCAATGACGATCGCTGCCGAGAAGCCGAAGAGCATCTCGTGGCCGTGCCACGCGGGGCCGCCGGCGGCCCCGGGCGCGCCGCCCGCGGCCACGGCGACCCACGCACCCATCAGCGCAACGCCGTAGGCCACGCCCAGCGCGCAGAACGGCCGGAACGGGCTCGCCCAGAGCGAAGCGAACGGCAGTGCGTACGGGGCCATCGGCGGCGGCAGGAGGACGTGGAGCGGCGACGGGACGGGCGTGGGCGGACGGGCGCGGTACGAGGCCGGTTGACACGGGTCAACCAAATGTATACCGTACCCTCAATACGGGATACGTGCAATCCTCCCGGACGCCGGCGCCTCCCGCGCCACCCTGCATCGACCCGCCTCCGGACCCGCCTCCACCCCCGCCCGATGGTTCCTGCGCTCAAACCCGTCGATCGCCCCGAGGCCCTCGGCGACCAGGTGTACCGGACGCTGCGCGACTACCTGGGCAGCCACGTGATCGTCCCCGGCCAGCGCCTGCAGGAAGCGCCGCTCGCGCTCCAGCTCGGCGTCTCGCGCACGCCGGTGCGCGAGGCGCTCGCGCGGCTGGTGAGCGAGGGGTTGATCGCCGCCGAGGGCCGCAGCTTCACGGTGCCGGTGCTCTCCGACGCCGACGTCGACGAGATCTACGAGCTGCGCGGCCTGCTCGAGCCCGCCGCGCTGGCGCAGGCGGCCGCGGCCGCCCCCGCCGCGCCGGCACTCGACGGCATCGCGGTGGCGCTCAAGGCCGCCGAGGCCGCGGACCGCGCCGGCGACGCCAACGCGTTCATCGAGGCCAATGCCCGCTTCCACGCCGCCTGGCACGCGCTCGTCGCCAATCGGCGGCTCCTGCGCGCGATCGCGCTGTCCGCCGGGCACGTCCGGTACCTGCGGGTGCTGACGCTCAACCACGCCGCGGCACGCAAGGCGGCGCTCGCCGGCATGAGGAACATCCTGGGCGCGCTTCGCAAGCACGATCCGGAGCGCGCGGCCCACGTGATGCGCGAGCACCTCAAGGTCGCGCGGGCCCACCTGCGGCTCGTGCTCGACGACATCGCGCGCGAGGCCGCCGGCGGCGGCCGCCCGGAGTAGCGCGCGATGACATTCCGCGCGGAGATCCCCTACGGCGCGTACTGGTCGACGCCGTTCGCGCGCTGGCAGGGCAGCCTCGCCCACCTGCACAGCGTGGAGTTCGCCGCGCACGTCGCGCAGGCCGAGCTCGCCCGCCGCGGCATCGCGCCGGAGCGGATCGACCACGGCGTGCTCGGTCTCTCGGTGCCGCAGGCCCATGCGTTCTACGGCCTGCCGTGGCTCGCCGGGCTCGCGGGTGCCGGCCAGGTCGCGGGCCCGACGATCATGCAGGCGTGCGCGACCGGCGTGCGCGTGCTTCTCGCGACCGCGCAGGAGATCGAGGCCGGCATGGCGGAGGTCGCGCTGGGCGTCACCTGCGACCGCACGTCGAACGGACCGCACCTCTACTATCCCGATCCGCGGGGCCCCGGCGGCACCGGTACGCACGAGGACTGGGTGCTCGGGAACTTCGATTGCGACCCGCTCGGGCCGCACGCGATGATCGACACCGCCGAGCACGTCGCGGCCGCACACGGATTCACGACCGCGCAGCAGCACGACGTCGTGCTCCGGCGCGAGGCGCAGTACGGCGACGCGCTCGCCGCGGATGCCGCGTTCCTGCGCCGCTTCATGACGCTGCCGTTCGACGTACCGTCGGCGAACTTCCGCAAGGTCGTCGGCACGCTCGCGGGCGACGAAGGCATCGCCGCGTCGACGGCCGACGGACTCGCGCGGCTGAAGCCGGTGAAGCCCGGCGGCACCGTGACCTACGGCGCGCAGACGCATCCGGCCGACGGCAACGCGGGAATCGTCGTCGCCACGCCCGCGCGCGCGGCCGAGATCGCGGCGCGGCCGGAGATCGCCGTGCGCCTGCTGGGCTTCGGCCAGGCGCGCGTCGCGCTCGCCCGGATGCCCGAGGCAACGGCTCCGGCCGCCCGCCGCGCGCTCGAGCGCGCGGGCGTCGCGGTCCGGGACATCGACGCGTTCAAGACGCACAACCCGTTCGCGCTGAACGACCTCGTGTTCGCGCGCGAGATGGGCATCGACGCGGAACGGATGAACAACTTCGGCTCGTCGCTCGTCTGGGGACACCCGCAGGCGCCGATGGGCACGCGGTCGGTGATCGAGTTGATCGAGGAACTGGCCATGCGCGGCGGAGGCCGCGGACTGTTCGCCGGCTGCGCGGCCGGCGACTCCGCGATGGCGGTCGTGCTCGAGGTCGGCGACCGGAAATAGACGCCTGCGGGAGCGCCCGGGGCACGCCCGCCGCTCGAGGGGCGGCCACCCGGCAGTGACCGCGGACGTGCAGGACCCCGGGACGCGGCCGCAGCGGCGGCGGCCCGGTGCGCGGCCCGCAGGCGCTGTCGGCGCGGGGCCGGAGGAGGAGGCGATGGATCTGTCCGACTGGATCGAGCGTCAGGCCGCGTTCGCACCCGCGAAGACGGCGCTCGCCTGCGCCGAGCGCCGGCTGGGTTACGCCGACCTCGCCGCGACGATCCGGCAGGTCGCCGCGGCCCTCGTCGCGGCAGGCGTCGTCCGCGGCGACCGCGTCGCGCACCTGGGCTACAACGGGATCGAGCAGGTCGCCCTGCTCTTCGCCTGCGCCCGGCTGGGCGCGCTGTTCGTGCCGCTGTCGTGGCGCCTCGCGCCGCCCGAGCACCGGACGATGCTCGCCGACTGCCGGCCGCGGGTGCTGGTGGCCGCGGATCCGTTCCTCGCGCCGACGGCGGCGATCGCCGACGCGACCCCGGGCCTCGTGCGCGTCGCGCTCGGCGCCGCGCCCGAAGGCTGGCTGCCGTGGGATCGGTTCGTGGCGGGCGGCGCCGCGCTCCCCCCGCTGGCGGACGCCGCCGCCGCGCCGGTGCTGCTGTGCTACACGTCCGGGTCGACCGGCCAGCCCAAGGGCGTCGTGCTCCGGCAGGACGCACTGTTCCACAACGCGGTCAACAGCACGCACATGCACGACCTCACGAGCGCGGACGTCGTGCTGACCACACTCCCGCTCTTCCACGTGGGCGGCCTCAACATCCAGACGCTGCCGGCGCTGCACGCGGGGGCGACCGTCGTGCTCCACCCCCGCTTCGAGCCGGCGCGCGTGATCGACGCGATCGAACGCGACGGCATCACGCTGACCGTACTCGTCCCGGCGCAGCTCGAGCTCCTCGCCGCCGATCCGCGCTGGCGCACCGCCGACCTCACGCGGCTGCGCGCGATCACCACGGGCTCGACGATCATCGGCGAGGCGTTCGTCCGCAAGGACCTGCACCGCGGCGTCCCGCTGCTGCAGGTCTACGGCGCGACCGAGACCTGCCCGATCGCCGCCTACCAGCGCCGCGGCGACGCCCCCGCCCACCCGGGCTCGATCGGCAAGGCGGCGCTGCACTGCGAGCTGACGCTCGCCGACGAGCAGGGCCGCGCCGTCGCCACCGGCGAGAGCGGCGAGATCTGGATCCGCGGCGCGAACGTGATGGACGGGTACTGGGACAAGCCGCGGGAGACCGCGGCCGCGCTCGCGGGCGGCTGGTATCGCACCGGCGACGTCGCGCACGCCGACGCCGACGGCTGGCTCTACGTCGACGGCCGCCGCCGCGACGTGATCATCTCCGGCGGCGAGAACGTCTACCCGGCGGAGATCGAGAACGTGCTGGCCGAGTGCCCGGGCGTCGCCGAGGTCGCGGTGGTCGGCCGCCCCGACGAGCGCTGGGGCGAGGCGGTCGTCGCCGTCGTCGTGCCCGCCCGCGACGCGGCGCTCACCCGCGAGGCGCTGTGCGCGTTCCTCGACGGGCGCGTGGCGCGCTACAAGCACCCGCGCGACATCGTGCTCGCCGACGCCCTCCCCCGCACCGCGCTCGGCAAGGTCAAGCGCGAGGAACTGAAGCGCCTGGCGCGGCACGAGAGCGTCGCCGGACCCGCGTGAGGCCACGGAAGGAATCCTGATGGGCGCCAGAATCGGCATCGACGTCGGCGGCACGTTCACCGACTTCATCCTGACCCGCGACGGCGCGCCGGCGCTCCTGCACAAGGTGCTGTCGACGCCGGCGGACCCGTCCATCGCCGTCGTCGCGGGCCTGGCCGAGCTGGCCGCGATGGTCGATCCGGCCGGGACCCCCGCCACGTTCGCGGCCTCGATCGAGACGATCGTCCACGGCACGACGGTCGCGACCAACGCCACGCTTACGCACACCGGGGCGAAGTCGGCGCTGCTCACGACCGAGGGCGTCCGCGACGCGCTCGAGATGCGCCGCGGCATCCGCGAGGAGCAGTACAACAACGCCTACACGAACGTGAAGCCGCTCGTGCCGCGCTACCTGCGCGCCGGCGTGAAGGGCCGGCTCGACCGCGCGGGGCACGAGGTCGAGCCGCTCGACCTCGCGGCCGTCGACGCCGCGATCGCCGGCTTCCGCCGCGAGGGCGTCGAGGCGGTCTCCGTGTGCTTCATGAACTCGTATGCGAACCCGGCGCACGAGCAGGCCGCCGCCGCGCGCGTCCGCGCCGCGATGCCCGAGGCCTTCCTGACCGTCTCGTCGGCGCTGCTGCCGTCGATCCGCTTCTACGAGCGCGTCTCGACCACCGCGCTCAACTCGTACGTCGGCCCCAGGCTCCACCGCTACGTCGAGCAGCTGGTGAGCCGCCTCGCCGCGGCCGGGTTCCGCGGGACGCTGCTCATCATGCAGAGCAACGGCGGCGTGATGTCGCCCGAGGTCGCCCGCGCGAGCCCCGCGCTGACGCTCCTGTCGGGGCCGGCCGGCGGGCCCGGCGCCGGCCTCTTCCACGCGCAGGCGCTGGGCTACGACCGCGCGATCACGACCGACATGGGCGGCACGAGCTTCGAGGCGTCGGTCGCCGTGGGCGCGCCGCTGCTCGTCAACGACGGCGAGATCGCGCGGCACCGGATCGCTCTGCCGATGCTCGACATCCACACGATCGGTGCCGGCGGGGGCTCGATCGGCTGGCTCGACGCCGGCGGAATGCTGCGGATGGGCCCGCAGAGCGCGGGCGCCGATCCCGGGCCGGCGTGCTACGGGAAGGGCGGAACGCTGCCCGCCTCCACCGACGCCAACCTCGTGCTGGGCTACCTCGACCCCGACTACTTCGCCGGCGGCCGGATGCGCCTGTCGGTGCCGGCGGCGCGCGAGGCAATCCGTGCGCACGTGGCCGAGCCGATGGGCCTCTCGGTCGAGGCGGCCGCGGCCGGCATGTTCCGCGTGGTCTGCAACAACATGGCGCAGGGAGTGCGCGAGGTGACGATCAAGCGGGGCTGGGACCCGCGCGAGTTCCCGTTCGTCGCCGCCGGCGGCGCCGGGCCGATCCACGCCTGCCAGATCTGCAACGAGCTCGAGATCCCGCTGCAGATCGTCCCGCGCGAATCGTCGGTGCTCTGCGCGATGGGCATGCTGCTCTCCGACCTCCGGCACGACTTCGTGCGGACCTTCGTCGCGACGCTGGCGACGCTCGACTGGGCGCGGCTCGCCCGACTCGTCGACGAGATGGTCGCCGAGGGCGACCGCCAGCTCGCGGCCGAACGCATCCCGGCCGCGCGCCGGACGTACGCGGTCAAGCTCGACTGCCGCTACGTCAAGCAGTACCACGAGGTCGGCGTCGACGTGCCGCGCGAGGCGATCGCCGCGCGCGACGCCGCGGCGATCGCCGCCGGGCTGCACCGCGAGCACAACCGCCTCTACGGGTATTCGCTCGAGCACGAGGGCGCGCCGATCGAGATCATCAACGTCCGGGTCGAGGCGCAGGGAACGGTCGACAAGCCGCGGCGGCAGGCCGAAGCGTGGAGCGACGACGACCCGTCGGCCGCGCTGAAGGGCCAGCGCGAGGCGTACGTGCCCGAGGACGGCGCGTTCCGGCGCGTCCCGGTCTACGACGGCCACCGGCTGCGCTTCGGGCAGCGGATCGAAGGCCCCGCGATCGTCGAGCAGGTGACGACGTCGATCGTGCTGACCGGCGCCTGGGACGCCATCGTCGACCGGCACGGCTCGTTCGTCCTCTTCCGCAAGGGGCGGGAGGACCTGGCGGCGCCGGTGATGGCGTCGCGGCCGCAGGTCGCCACGGCCTGAGCACGATGCCGACCCGAGGAGACCCCGTGACCGTGAAGATCGACCCGATCCTGCTGTCGGTGTACGCGCGGACGTTCAAGGCGATCACCGACGAGATGAGCATCTCGATGCAGCAGACGACGCGCTCGCCGATCCTGTGCGAGGCGAAGGACTTCGTCACCGGTCTCTACGACGCGGACGGGCGGATGCTCGAGCAGACCGAGAACCTGCCGATCCTCGCGTTCTCGCTCGCGCCGGTGTGCAAGCACATCCGGACGAAATTCGGCGACGACATCGCCCCGGGCGACGTGTTCTTCCACAACGACGTGTTCACCCTCGGCAACCAGAACAACGACGTCGCGGTGTTCAAGCCGGTGTTCTGCGAGGGGCGGCTCGCCGCGTGGACCGCCGTCAAGGGGCACCAGGCGGACATCGGCGGCGCGGTGGCCGGCGGCTACAACCCGAACGCGACCGAGGTGTGGCAGGAGGCGCTGCGCATTCCCGCGGTCAAGGTGATCGAGCGTGGCAAGCTCCGCCAGGACGTGTGGGACCTCATCTTCGCCAACATCCGCTTCGACATCGTGCGGCACGACATGCAGGCCGAGATCGGCGCGTGCACGATCGGCGAGCGCCGGTTCGTCGAGCTGCTCGGCAAGTACGGCCGCGACCACTTCGAGGCGCACAAGGAGGCGCTGTTCGACGCGACGCGGCGGATGATGGAGGCCGAGATCGGCAAGATCCCGAACGGCCGCTACTCGGGCGAGGGCCGCGTCTACTACGACGGCCGCCACGAGGGCTCGCAGTTCACGATCCGCGTCGACATCGACGTCGAGGACCGCAGGATCCGCTTCGACTACTCGCGCACCGACGCGCAGACCAACGGCTTCGTGAACGGCACGTTCACGTCGAGCGCGTCGGCGACGATTCTGACGCTGCTGCAGATGATCAACCCGGACATCCCGCACAACGAGGGGATGGTCGAGCCGGTGGAGATCGTGATCCCCGAAGGCACGATCCTCAACGCGTCCTACCCGAAGGCGACGACGTTCGGCAACCACCTGTGCCCGCCGAACGCCGACGCGATCCAGCGCGCGCTCTCGCCGGCCCTCCCCGACCGCGTCACCGCCGGCTGGAACAACCTCCTGTGCTCGCTCACGACCGGCATCGACCCCGGGAAGAACGACAAGTACGTCGACATCGGCTTCATGGGCTTGAAGGGCGGCTCCGGCGCGATGCGCGGCACCGACGGCTACGACCACATCGGGATGATCGACGCCTCGGGCGGCCTGCTCGACCAGGACTACGAGATGTTCGAGCAGCAGACGCCGCACCTCCTGCTTCGCCACGAGTACCTGCCCGACTCGGCGGGCGCCGGCGAGTGGCGCGGCGGGCTGGGCGTCGAGACGCTGTTCCGGATCGGCTCCGACGACACGCAGCTCGTCACCTTCGGCGACGGCGACTTCGAGCCGGCGTTCGGCCTGTTCGGCGGCGGCGACGGCACGCTCAACTTCATCCGGCTCACCTGGCCGGACGGGCGCACGGTCGTGCCGCGCAACAAGGACCTCATCACCGGCGTCCCGCGCGGCACGCTCTACCACCAGCAGGCCGGCGGCGGCGGCGGCTACGGCGACCCGCGGCGCCGCGACCGCGCGAAGGTGCGCGAGGAGGTCCGCGACGGCGTGATCTCGGCGCGCGCGGCGCGCGATGCGTACGGGCTCGACGAGGGCTGAGAAGCGCACCGGGCCATGGACTTCGCGCTCACCGCCGACCAGCGCCAGATCCGCGACACGTTCGCGCGGTTCGTCGACGCCGAGGTCGTCCCGCGCGCCGCGGCGATCGACGCCGCGCACGCGTATCCGCGCGAGCTCGTCCGCCGGCTCGCCGACCTCGGGTTCTTCGCGATGCGCTATCCGGAGGACGCGGGCGGCCTCGGCCTCGACCTCGCGACGTTCTGCCTCGCGCTCGCCGAAGTCGCGCGCGGCTCCATGTCGCTCGCCGGCTGCGCCGCGATGCAGGCGCTGATGGGCACCAAGTTCCTGCACCTGCTCGGCAACGACGACATCCGTTCGCGGCTCTTCCGCCCGGCGCTCGCGGCCGAGCGGATCGGCGCGATCTGCATGACCGAGCCCAACGCCGGCTCGGACCTCGACGGGATCGCCACCGCCGCCCGCAAGGTCGACGGCGGCTACGTGCTCGACGGCCAGAAGACCTGGGTGACGGCCGCGCCGGTCGCCGACTTCTTCACCGTCTTCGCGCGCGCGGGCGAGGCGCGCCGGCTCACGATCTTCCTGGTCGAGCGCGGGTTCGCCGGCGTGACCGTCGGGCGCGCCATCGAGAAGATGGGCGTGCGCGCGCTGCCGACCTCCGAGCTCGCGCTGTCCGGCTGCTTCGTCCCGGACAGCCACCGGCTCTCGCGTGCCGAGGGCGACGGCGAGGAGCACCTGCGGACGACGCTCGCCGAGATCCGCATCATCACCGGCGCCATGGCGCTGGGCGTCGCCCGGGCCGCGCTCGACGAGGCGCTGCGCTACGCGGGCGAGCGCGCGCAGTTCGGCAAGCCGATCAACCGGTTCCAGGCGATCCAGGTGAAGCTCGCCGAGATGGCGACCGAGTACGAGGCCGCCGTCCACCTCGTCCGCTACGCGGCCTGGTGCCGCGACACGGGCGCGCCGCACCACAAGGAGGCCGCGATGGCGAAGCTCTTCGCGACGGAGGCAGCCGCGCGCATCTGCGACCAGTCCGCGCGCGTGCTCGCCTCCTACGGCTACGCGACCGACTTCCCGGTCGAACGGTACCTGCGCGACGTGCGCTTCACGCTGATCGGCGGCGGGACCAGCGAGATCCTGAAGCTCGTGATCGCCAAGGAGGCCGCGAGGTGACGCAGTGAACCGACCGGGCCGTGCGCGGCCGCTCAAGGTGGTGCTGGCGAAGCCCGGCCTCGACGGCCACGACCAGGGCGCGAAGGTGGTCGCGCGCGCGCTGCTCGCCGCCGGCATGGAGGTGATCTACACCGGCCTGCGGCAGACCCCGGAGGCCGTTGCGCGGATCGCGCTCGAGGAGGACGCGGACGTGATCGCGCTGTCGAGCATGGCGGGCTCGCACCTCGCGTTCTGCCGCCGGCTGCAGCCGCTGCTCGCGGCGGCAGGACTTCGCGACAAGCTGTGGGTCATCGGCGGCAACCTGCCCCGCCAGGACCACGACGCGCTGCGCGCGCTGGGCTTCCGGGGCGTCTTCCCGACCGGCTCGCGGCTCGACGACATCACCCGCTGGATCGAGGAGAACGCGGGATGAACGACCGCCTGCCCCCGGACCTGACCCCGCTCGCGAACGAATCCGGCATCCCGATCGAGCCCGTCTACACCGCGGAGCACGTCGCGGCGAGCGGCGGGCTGTCGATGGTCGGGCTGCCGGGCGAGTATCCGTTCACGCGCGGCATCCATCCGCTGATGTTCCGCCGCCAGCCGTGGACGATGCGCCAGTACACGGGGTTCGGCAACGCCGCCGACACGAACGCCCGCTTCAGGTACCTGATCGCCAACGGCCAGACGGGCCTCAACGTCGCGTTCGACCTGCCGACGCAGTGCGGCCTCGACTCGGACGACCCGCTCGCCGAGGGCGAGGTCGGCCGCGTCGGGATGGCGATCGACACGCTGCGCGACTTCGAGATCGCGTTCGATGGCATCGACCTCGACAGGATCACGGTGTCGCTCACCGTCAACGGCTCCGCGGCGATCCTGATCGCGATGTACCTCGCGCTGGCCGAGCGTCGCGGCTTCGACGTCGCGAAGCTGCGCGGCACCGCGCAGAACGACATCCTGAAGGAGTACGTCGGCCGCGGCACCTGGATATTCCCGGTCGACGCGTCGGTGCGGCTCGTCGGCGACACGATCGAGTACTGCGCGAGGCACGCCCCGAAGTACAGCCCGGTGTCCGTCTGCGGCTACCACATCCGCGAGTCCGGCGCGACGCCGACGCAGGAGATGGCCTACGCGTTCGCGATCGCCTGCGCCTACGCCGACGAGGTGCTGGGCCGCGGCGTCCCGATCGACGAGTTCGCCGGGCGCCTGTCGTTCAACTTCAACATCTTCGGCGGCCTGTTCGAGCAGGTCGCGAAGTTCCGCGCCGGCCGCGGGCTCTGGGCCAAGATCGTCAAGGAACGCTACGGAGCCACCCGGCCCGGGTCCATGTGGATGCGCATGATCGCCGGCGGCGGCGGCGGCGGCCTCACCTACGAACAGCCCGAGCTCAACATCGTGCGCGGCGCCTACTACGCGCTCATCAGCGCGCTGTCCGGCGCGCAGACGATGGCGCTGTGCTGCTACGACGAGGCCTACACGATCCCCAGCGAGTACGCGCAGCGCATCTCGCTGCGCACGATGCAGCTGCTGATCGAGGAGATGGGGCTCTGCGACACCGTCGACCCGCTGGGCGGCGCCTGGTACGTCGAAACGCTCACCAACCGGATGCGCACCGAGATGGAGCGGATCATCGCCGACGTCGACGCGCGCGGCGGCATCGTCGCGCTGATCGCCTCCGGGGCGATCCAGTCGCAGGTCTCGGCGCAGGCCTACCGGCGGCAGCTCGACCTCGAGGCCGGCCGCTTCCGCAAGGTCGGCGTCAACTGCTACCGCAACGACGACGGCGAGCCCGCCGTCGAGTTCCACCCGTACGACGAGGCCGGTGCGCAGGCGCAGGTCGCCTCCCTCGTGCAGACGCGCCGGACCCGCGACGCCGGCGCCGTCGCCCGTGCGCTCGACGACGTGCGCCGCGCCGCGGCCGCGGGCGAGAACGCGATGCCGGCGATCGTCGCGGCCGTCAAGGCGTACGCGAGCGTCGGCGAGATCACCTCCGCGCTGGTGGCGGTCGTCGGCCGCTACCGCGAACCCGTCCGCTTCGAAGGCTGACCCGATGAGCGTCGAACACTACTGGTCCCCCACGTCGCTCGCCGACGCGCTCGCGTACCTGCGCGACGGCACGGCGACGATCCTCGCGGGCGGCACCGACCTCATGCCGCAGAGCCAGGCCGGCCGCGTGACGCTCGGGCGCGGG
The DNA here is from genome assembly GCA_044223185.1 of Casimicrobiaceae bacterium. GTDB lineage: Bacteria > Pseudomonadota > Gammaproteobacteria > Burkholderiales > Casimicrobiaceae > VBCG01. The sequence continues at coordinate 13,961 of JBGAMF010000001.1, forward strand.
CTGCTCAACGTCCGGCGCGTCGCCGAGCTGCACCAATTGGAGCGCACCTCCGACGCCGTCCGCATCGGGGCGCTGTGCACGATCACCGAATTGCTGCACGACCCGCTGATCCGCGACCGGTTCGCGATCCTCGCCGAGGCGTGCGACCACTTCGCGAGCGACCAGTTGCGCAATGCGGCGACGATCGGCGGCAACGTGTGCAACGCCTCCCCCGCCGGCGACACGCTGGTGCCGCTGCTCGTCCTCGACGCCGAGGTCGAGCTCACGGCCATGCGCGCCGGCGCGATCGAGACACGGCGCGTCCCGCTCTCCGAGTTCGTCGTCGGCCCGGGCCGCACGACCCGGCGCCCCGACGAGCTCCTGTGCGCACTGCGCCTGCCGCTGCCGCCTTCGGGCTTCGTCGGCCGGTTCTACAAGTTCGGCGCGCGGCCCGCGCTCGACATCTCGGCGATCTCGATCGGGATCGGCGGCGTCCGCGACGGCCGGGTGCTGCGGCACGCCCGTCTCGCGTACGGCGCGGTTGCCCCGGTGCCGATGCGGGCGCGCGCGGCCGAAACGCTCCTGGAAGGCGCGCCGCTCGACGGCCCCGGCATCGGGCGCGTCGCGGCGGCCGCCCGCGACGAGGTGCGGCCGATCGACGACATTCGCGCCTCGGCCTGGTACCGCCGCGAGCTCGTGTTCAACATGACCGGAAGGATGCTCGACGATGTCGCTCAGCCGTGAAATCGCGTTCGTGCTCAACGGTGTGGCGACGCGCGCGACCGTCCCGGTCACGCTGAGCGCGCTCGCGATGATCCGCGACGTTCTGGGCCTCACCGGCACCAAGTACGCGTGCGGCGAGGGCGAGTGCGGCGCCTGCACGATCGTCGTCGACGGGCTGTCCGTCTGCTCGTGCCTGCTGTTCGCCGTCGACTGCGACGGGCGGACGCTCACGACCATCGAGGGCGCCGCCCGCGAGCCGCTCGGCGCCAGGCTCGAGAAGGCGCTCGTCGACTGCGGCGCCGTCCAGTGCGGCTTCTGCACGCCGGGCATGGTGATGCAGGCGAAGCACCTGCTCGAAGCGCAGCCGCACCCGTCGCGCGACGAGATCAAGCGCGGCATCGAGGGCAACCTCTGCCGCTGCACCGGCTACGTGAAGATCGTCGACGCCATCGAGGCGACGGCGCGCGGCGACGCGTGAGGGGACGGCGATGAAGGTGATCGGGAAGGACACGCTGATCGGCAAGCGGATCGCCAAGCTCGACGCGCCTGAGAAGGCGAGCGGCCAGACGCGCTACGTCCACGACCTCGACCTGCCGGGCCAGCTCCACGCGAAGATCCTGCGCTCGACGCGCGTCCACGCGCTGATCCGGCGGATCGACGTCGCGAAGGCGCGCGCGCTGCCCGGCGTGCACGCGGTGCTGACCGCCGCCGACGTCCCGTGGCAGCGGCCGCTCGGCGTCGGCAAGGACCAGCTGCCGCTCAAGGGCGACAAGGTCCGCAGCCTGCGCGACGAGATCGCCGCGGTCGCCGCCGACACCGAGGCGATCGCCGCGGCGGCGCTCCGGCTGATCGAGGTCGAGTACGAGGACCTGCCGGCGCTCACCGACCCGGCGCGTGCGCTCGAGGCCGGCGCGCCGATGATCCACGGCGAGAAGCTGCCGCCCCCGGTCCCGCACGACGCGCTCAAGCCCGGCGCGCCCGGCGACGCCGCGGCGCACCGGCACAACGTCGCGATGACCTTCGACTACGCGCAGGGCGACGTCGCCGTCGGCGAGGCGGAGTCCGACGTGGTCGTCGACGACTGGTTCCGGCTTCACTACGTGACCCACTGCTGCATGGGCGTGTCCGGCGTCATCGCCGAGTTCGACGCGTCGGGCAACCTGACGCTCCACTCCAACACGCAGGTCCCGTTCCTGCACAAGCGCGAGTTCGCCGAGATCCTCGGCATGGACCCCGGCCGCATCCGGATCGTCCAGCCGCCGATCGGCGGCGGCTTCGGCTCGAAGCTCGACATCTATCCGTTCGAGCCGATCTGCGTGTTCCTCGCGAAGGCGACCGGGCGGCCGGTCAAGCTCGTCTTCTCGCGCGAGGAGGAGTTCGTCGCCTCGCCGACGCGGCAGCCGGTGCTCCTGCGGCTGCGCAGCGGCGCGAAGAAGGACGGCACGCTGACCTTCCGCGTCTGCGAGACGCTGCACGACAACGGCGCCTACACGTCGTGGGGCGCGACGACGCCGTTCGTGATGATGCAGACGATCAGCTCGCTCTACCGGGTGCCGCACGTCCGGTACCACACGACCGCCGTGTACACGAACAACCCGTACGCCGGCTCGTTCCGGGGCTACGGCAACCTGCAGGCGACCTTCGCCGTCGAGCAGCAGATCGACGAGCTCGCCGCGAAGCTCGGGCTCGACCCGCTCGCGATGCGCCTCGCCAACGCGCAGGACCCGGGCGAGACGACGCCGCAGGGCATGCACTTCAAGACCTGCGGGCTGAAGGAGTGCCTGCGCACCGCGGCCGAGATCTCCGGCTACGGCGCGAAGCACGCCGCCGCCGAGGCGGCGCAGAAGGCGCCGGGGCGCGTCAAGCGCGGCGTCGGCATGGCGTCGATGCTGCACGTGGGCGGCGGCGCCAAGATCTACCCGTCCGACGGCTGCGGCACGATCCTCAAAATCGACGACTTCGCGCACGTCACGCTGATGACCGGCGCGTCCGAGATCGGCCAGGGCTCGGAGACCGTCCTCGCGCAGCTCGTCTGCGAGGAGCTGGGCGTGCCGCTCGACGCGGTCACCGTCGTCAACAACGACACCGACATCACGCCGTGGGACGTCGGCGTCCACGCGAGCCGTACGACGTTCATCGGCGGCAACTCGGCGATCGGCGCCGCGCGCAAGGCGAAGGTCAAGGTGCTCGCCGCGGCGGCCAAGGCGACGGGCGTGCCGGAGGCCGAGCTCGACCTGCGCGCCGGGCACGTCGTCCGCGCCGCGACCGGCGAGGCCCTCACGAGCCTCGCCAAGCTCCTGCGCTCGCTGCACTTCTCCGACAAGGCCGAGCTCGTCATGACGACGCACTACTACGAGCCGCCGTCGAAGCACCAGGACAAGGCGTACAAGGGCGACGTGTCGGCCGCCTACGCCTGGGCGACGCAGGTCGTCGAGGTCGAGGTCGACACCGGGACGGGTGTGGTCCGGCTGGTCAAGGTGAGCGGCGCGCACGACGTGGGGCGCGTGCTGAACCGCCTGGGCATCGAGGGCCAGATCGAGGGCGGCATCGTGATGGGCCAGGGCTACGCGCTGACCGAGGACCTGATCGTCGAGAACGGCGTCGTCCGCAACCCGGCGTTCCGCGACTACAAGCTCGTCACCGCGCCCGAGATCCCGGACATCGACGTCCGCTTCATCGAGACGATGGACGGCGAAGGCCCGCAGGGCGCCAAGGGCGTCGGCGAGGCGCCCGCGATCTGCATGGCCGCGGCCACGGCGAACGCGATCTGCAACGCGACGGGCGTGCGCATCCGCGAGCTGCCGTTCACGCCCGAGAAGGTGTACCGGGCGCTGCACCGCGCCGCCGGGGCGGCCACGGGCGACTGATGCGGCCGCGCACGGTCCTGTCGCTCGAGCAGGCGCTGTCGCTGCCCTCGGCGACGCTGCGCTTCGTGCAGCTCGGCTGGCGCGTGATCCGCATCGAGTCCACGCCTGCGGCGGACGGCCTGCCGGGCGACCCCAACCGCTATATCGGCCGCAATGCGGTCGACGACGACCGGCGGACCTACTTCGTCGCTCCCAACGTCGGCAAGGAGGCGATCGCGCTGAACCTCAAGGACCCGCGCGGCCGCGCCGCGCTGGCGCGGATCGTCCGCGCGCTCGACGTCGACGTCTTCTGCTGCAACGTCCTGCCCTCCCGCTACGAAGCGCTGGGCGTCGACTACCCGACGCTCGCCGCCGTGAAGCCCGACCTGATCTGGGCGGGCATCTCGGCGCTCGGCCCCGCGTACCCGGAGGTGCCGGGCTACGACCCGGTGCTGCAGGCGATGGCAGGCCTGATGGAGGTGACCGGCGATCCCGCCGGCCCGCCGATGGTCACCGGCGTCCCGCTGGTCGACTTGAAGGCCGGCGACGAGGTGTACGCGAACGTGCTGCTCGCGCTCGTCGAACGCATGGAGACGGGCGCCGGCAAGCGCATCGACGTCTCGATGCTGCAGGCTGCCGCCTCGTGGCTCATCACCACGCTGCCGCTCGTCGACTTCGACTGCGACCCGTCCGAGATCACGCGCGCCGGCAACGAGCACCGCAAGTTCATCCCGACCAACGTCTACCCGACGCAGGACGGCTTCGTCTACCTCGCCGTCGGCTCCGACGTCCAGTGGAAGCGGCTCACCGCGACGCCGCTGTTCGCGCCGGTCGCGACGCCGCAGCGCGCGACCAATGCCGGGCGCCATCACGACCGCGCCGCGCTCAAGCGCGACATGACCGGCGTGACGCGGGCGCACACGACCGCGGAAGTGGCCGCGACGCTCTCCGCGGCCACCGTCCCGTGGGCCGAGATCAACGACATCCCGCAGGTGCGCGACCTCCCGGCGCTCGCGCCGGTGCTCACGACCACGCGCACGCCGGACGGACGCACGATCCGCATGCAGCCGCCGGCCACCAGCCTGCCGGACACGCAGCGCGAGTTCCCGTTTCCGCCGAAGTACGGCGCGCACACGCGCGCGATTCTCGCGGAGGCCGGATTCGCCCCCGACGAACTCGCCGCGCTCGCACAAGCGGGCGTGACCGCAGGACCCTGAGCGCGCGCCCGGCGGGCGCGTGCGGGGACGACAGCCAACCATGGAGGGAAATCGACCATGAAGTCCGCTTACCGGAAGGGAGCCGCCCTCGCACTCGCGGCCGCGCTCGCCGCGACGTCCGCGCTCGCGCAGGTGAAGATCGGCGTCATCGCCTCGACCACCGGGCCGACGGCCGTCGTCGGCATTCCGCAGAAGAACACGGTGGCGCTGCTGCCCACGAAGGTCGGCGACCTCGCGGTCGAGTACGTCGTCTTCGACGACGCGAGCGATCCCACGCAGAGCGTCATGAACGCCAAGAAGCTCTTGGCCGAGCAGAGGATCGACGCGCTGATCGGGCCGTCCGGCTCGCCCAACGCGGTGGGCGTCATGCAGTTCATGGCCGAGAGCGGCACGCCGATGCTCGCTCCGGTCGGCACCACCGCCGTCGTGCTGCCGATGGACGACAAGAGGCGCTGGGTATTCAAGACGACGCAGAACGACGCGCTGATCTCCGACGCGCTGATCGCCCACATGGTGAAGAACGGCGTCCGGACCGTCGGCTTCATCGGCTTCAACGACCCGTACGGCGAGAACTGGTACAACGTGTTCAGCGCGCAGGCGCAGAAGGCCGGCATCCGGATCGTCGCCAGCGAGCGCTTCCTGCGCTCCGACGGCTCGGTCGCCGGGCAGGTCGCGAAGCTGATCGCTGCCAAGCCCGACGCCGTGCTCGTCGCGGCGGCCGGCGGGCCCACGGTCCTGCCGCACACGACGCTCGTCGACACCGGCTACAAGGGGCGCATCTACCAGACCCACGGCGCCGCGGCCCCCGACTTCCTGCGCCTCGGCGGGCCGAAGGTCGAAGGCACGGTGCTCGCCGCGAGCCTGATGCTGGTGCTCCCGGAGATACCCGACGGCACGCCCGCGAAGAAGGTCGCGCAGGACTACGTGGCCGCCTACGAGAAGGCCTACGGCACGAAGCCCGCGACCTTCGGCGCGAACGTCTACGACGCCGGCCTGCTGCTGCAGCGCGCGCTGCCCGAAGCGGCGAAGCGCGGCAAGCCCGGCACGCCCGAGTTCCGCGCCGCGCTGCGCGACGCGCTGGAGGGAACCCGCGATCTCGTCGGCACGCAGGGCGTCTACAACATGACGCCGGCCGACCACTCGGGCTTCGACGAGCGCGGGCGCGTGCTCATCACCGTGAAGGACGGCAACTGGCGCCTGCTGAAGGACTGAAGTGCGACGCCGGGCGGGCCGCCGGCGGGTGTCAGCCCGCCCGGCCCGCGAGCCGCGCGAATCCCGCGTCGAGGTCGGCGACCAGGTCCTCCGGGTCCTCGAGGCCGATCGCGTAGCGCAGGCACGGCCCGCCCGGATTCCACTTCGTCGCCGTGCGCACGCGCTCGGGCCACGTCGGGATCACGATGCTCTCGTAGCCGCCCCAGCTCCAGCCCATCGCGAAGAGCTCGTAGCCGTCGAGCATCGCGGCGATGCGGTCCTCCGCGACCGGCTGCAGGACCACGCCGAACAGGCTCGACGCGCCGCGGAAGTCGCGCTTCCACAGCTCGTGGCCGCGCGCGCCGGGCAGGCCCGGATGCAGCACTTCCTTCACTTCCGGCCGCTCGCGCAGCCACTGCGCGACGGCGAGGCCGCTCGCCTGCTGGTGGCGCATCCGCGTCGCGAGCGTCCGCAGGCCGCGCAGGCCGAGGAAGCAGTCGTCGGACGATGCGGTGACGCCCATGTCGGTCCACAGCCGGAAGAGCGCCGGGAACGTCGCCTCGTTGCCGACGATCGCTCCCAGCAGCACGTCGGAGTGGCCGCCGATGTACTTGGTCGCCGCGTGCACCGACACGTCGACGCCGTGGTCGAACGCGCGGAAATTGAGCGGCGTCGCCCACGAGTTGTCCATGACGACGCGCGCGCCGCGCGCGTGCGCGACGGCGGCGATCGCCGGGATGTCCTGCACCTCGAACGTCAGCGAGCCCGGCGACTCGGTGAACACGACCTTCGTCCGCGGCGTGAATTCGCGCTCGATGGCCGCGCCCAGCAGCGGGTCGTAGTACGTGACCGCGACCCCCATCCGCGCGAGGTGCAGGTCGCAGAAGCGGCGCGTCGGCCCGTACACCGAGTCGGTCACCAGCAGGTGGTCGCCCGGCGCGAGCAGCGCGAGCAGCGGCAGCGTGGTCGCCGTGAGGCCCGACGGCACCGCGAGCCCCGCGTGCCCGCCCTCGAGCTCCGCCATCGCGGCGCCGAAGTCGCGCACGGTCGGCAGCCCGTGCAGGCCGTAGGTCAGTCCCGGGTGCGTGCCGGCGGCGGCGGCCTTCAGCTCCGCCACCGTCGGGAACAGGATCGTCGAGGCGCGGAACACCGGCGTGTTGACCGCGCCCAGCCACTTGCGCGGCGCGCGGCCGACGTGCCCGACCAGCGTCGCGGGCTTGCGGGGGCGGCGGCTCACGTCTGCAGCCCGAACGCGGCGCGGATGCCGTCGACCTGCGCCGCCACGGGCAGGCCGACGTCGACGCGCAGCGCGCCGGCCGGCTCCTCCAGCGCGGCGAATTGCGTCGGCAGCAGCGACGGCGGCATGTACCGGTGCTGCCGCGCGGCGAGCCGCGCGGCGATCGTCGGCTCGTCGCCGGCCAGGTAGACGATGCGCACGTCGCCGGCCTGCGCGAGGCGCGCGCGGTAGGCTTCCTTCAGCGCGGAGCAGGCGAGCACCGCGTGCCCGCCGCGGGCGAGGATCGCCCGCATCTCGTCGGCGAGCCGGTCGAGCCACGGCCAGCGGTCGGCGTCGGTCAGCGGCTCCCCCGCCGCCATCTTGGCGACGTTGGCCGGCGGGTGGAAATCGTCCGCGTCGAAGAACGGCCAGCGGAGCGACCGCGCGAGCGCCGCGCCGACGGTCGACTTGCCGCAACCCGATACGCCCATCAGCAGCAGGATCATCGCCTCCCCACCAGGCACCGCGCGCCGCGGCCCTGCGACGGCAGGCGCGGGCGGTGCAGCCGCGATGCTACCGGATCGGTGCTCTCGCCTGCCACGCGTCATGCAACCGGGGCCGCCGGGCCGCGCGTCGCGATCGCCGCCGCTGCGACCAGCAGCGCCGCACCGGCCAGCGTGCGCAGGTCCGGCGTCTCGGCCAGCAGCCACCACGCGAGCGCGATGCCGTAGACCGGCTCCAGCGCGGCGACGACCGCCGCCGTGGTGGCCGGCACGCGCGCGAGGCTCGCGATGAACAGCGTGTGCGCGCCGGCCGTGCAGAACACGCCGAGCACCACGACCAGCAGCAGCGCCTGCGGCTCGACGGCGGCGGGCAGGAAGCCCTGCGCGACCGCCACCGGCGCCACCGCGAGCGCGGCGACGGCGTTCTGCCACAGCGCGATCCGCAGCGCGTCGGTCCGCGCGCGCAGCGCGCGCGTGCGCACGGTGAGCAGCGCAAAGGTGAAGCCGGAGAGCACGCCCCACGCGAGGCCGCGCACGGCGGCGCTGGCCCACGCGAACTCCGGCACGAGCAGCAGGAGGCCGGTCGTCACCAGAGCGACCTTGACCCACGCCGCCGGCCGCAGCGGGACGCCAAGCAGCGCGCGCTCGAGCAGCACGGTGAACAGCGGGAAGCTCGCGAAGCCCAGGAGGCCGATGGCGACCGTCGACGCCTGGACCGCGGCGAAGAAGGCCACCCAGTGCACGGCGAGGATCACGCCGTTGGCGGCGACCCCGGCGCCCGGCCACGCGAGCGTGCCGCGCCGCCAGCGCACGACCGCCGCCAGCACCGCCGCCGCGACGAGCGCGCGGCCGAGCACGATCGCCGCCGGGTCCCACGCGATCCACTTGCCGAAGAGGCCCGCGAAGCCGAACAGCGCGACCGCGACGTGCAGCGCGGCGAGCGAGCCGGCCGGCGGCGGCGACGCGGAAGATGCTCCGGGCATGCCCGCGATGATGCCATCGCGCCGGCGTGCCTGCGCTAGAATCCGCCGGTCGCACCCCAATCGAAACGGAGAGTCCGATGCCGGCCCCCAACACCGCCAAGGTGATCGACGCAGTGCGCAAGGCCCCGGGGACGCGGGTCAAGGTCGCGGTCTCGGACATCGACGGCATCCTGCGCGGCAAGTACATCCACAAGGACAAGTTCCTGTCGGCGGCCGAGGGCGGGTTCGGCTTCTGCGACGTCGTGTTCGGCTGGGACTCGCAGGACGTCTGCTACGACAACACGACGATCACCGGCTGGCACAAGGGCTTCCCGGACGCGCTGGCGCGCATCGACCTCTCGACCTACCGCACGGTGCCGTGGGACGACGGCGTGCCGTTCTTCCTCGCCGAGTTCGTGGCCGAGAGCAACGGCAAGGAGGTGCCGCATCCGCTGTGCCCGCGGCAGGTCCTGAAGCGCGTGCTCGCGCGCGCGGCGAAGAGCGGCTTCTCGCCGATGTGCGGCATGGAGTTCGAGTGGTTCAACTTCGCGGAGACGCCGCAGTCGTGGGCGCAGAAGAAGGGCGTGGACCCGGAGCCGATCACGCCGGGAATGTTCGGCTACTCCCTCCTGCGCGCCAACGCGGCGCAGCCGTTCTTCGCGGCGCTGTTCAACGAGCTCGGTGCCTTCGGCGTGCCGATCGAGGGCCTGCACACGGAGACCGGCCCCGGCGTCTACGAGGCGGCCATCCTGTTCTCGGAGGCACTGGAGGCCGCCGACCGCGCGATCCTCTTCAAGACGGCCGCCAAGGAGGTCGGCGCGCGCTTCGACATCATGCCGAGCTTCATGGCCAAGTGGAGCGCGCGTTACCCTGGGTGCTCCGGCCACATCCACCAGTCGCTGTCCGACGGCAAGGTCAACCGCTTCTACGACCCGAAGGGCCGGCACCGGATGAGCCGGCTGTTCGAGAGCTACCTCGCGGGGCAGGTCGCCGCGCTGATGCAGTTCGCGCCGATGTTCTGGCCGACGATCAACAGCTACAAGCGGCTGGTCGACGGCTTCTGGGCGCCGGTCAAGCCGACGTGGGGGGTGGACAACCGGACCGCGAGCTTCCGCGTGATCCCCGGCAGCCCCAAGTCGACGCGGCTCGAGACGCGCTGCCCCGGCGCCGACGTCAACCCGTACCTCGCGATGGCGGCGGTGATCGCCGCGGGCATGCACGGCGTCGAGAAGGGCCTGAAGCTCACCGCCAAGCCGGTCACCGGCACCAACGAGGGCAGCGAGGACGTGCCGCGCGCCCCGCGCACGCTGATCGAGACCACGCGCAACTTCGCGGCCTCCGACGTCGCGCGCGACTGGCTGTCCGACGACTTCGTCGACCACTTCGCCGCCACCCGCGAGTGGGAGTGGCGGCAGTGGCTCGACGCCGTCACCGACTGGGAGTTGAAGCGTTACTTCGAGATCATCTGACGCCGTCGTCCGGCGGCTCGTGCCCGCCGACGCGGCCGCGTATCGCGCGCTGCGCCTCGCCGGGCTGGCCGCGCACCCGGAGGCGTTCACGTCGAGCTTCGACGAGGACGCCGCCAAGCCGCTCGCGGCGACCGAGGCCCGCCTCGCCCCGGACGGCGACACGGCGCTCTTCGGCGCGTTCGTCGACGGCGCGCTGGTGGGCGCCGTGGGTCTCGCACGCGACCCGCGCCGCAAGCGGCGCCACGCGGCGGAGATCGTCGCGATGTACGTGGCGGCGACGCACGGGCGCCGCGGCATCGGGCGCGCGCTGCTCGCGCACGCGATCGCCGCCGCCCGCGCCGCCGGCATCGAGCAGCTGGCGCTGACGGTGACGCAGGGCAACGACGCGGCACGCGCGCTCTACGCCGCCGCGGGCTTCGCGACGTTCGGCGTAGAGCCGCGGGCGATCCGCGTCGACGGCCGGTACCACGCCAAGGAGCACATGCTGCTGGCGCTCCGGCACGACTGACGGCGCGGCCGCCGCGGCCGTTCGGTTTATCATCGGGGCTGCGCCCGTCCGGCCGCAGCCGTCTCCCCGTCCCGTCCCCCGCCATGGTCGATCGCTTCGCCTTTCCCACCACCATCCACTTCGGCGCCGGCGCGCGCCGGCTGGTCGCCGACCACCTGAAGGCGGCGGGGATCCGCCGGCCGCTGGTCGTCACCGACCGCGGCATCGCGGCGCTGCCGCTGCTGCCCGCGTTCGTCGCGGACCTCCCCGGCCTCGAGGCCGGCGTGTACTCGGACATCTCGGGCAATCCGGTGCGCCGGCAGGTCATGGACGGCGCGGCGGCGTACCGCGCGCATCGCGCCGACGCCGTGGTGGGCCTGGGCGGAGGCGCCGCGCTCGACGTCGCCAAGGCGATCGCGCTGATGGCGGTCCACCCGGGCGACATCCTCGAGTACGCGTGGGACCATCCGCAGGTCCGGCCGATCGAGCAGCCGCTGCCGTGGTTCGTCGCGCTGCCCACGACGGCGGGCACGGGCTCCGAGGTCGGCCGCTCGTCCGTGATCTCCGACGACGTGACGCACGTCAAGAAGATCGTGTTCTCGCCGGCGCTGCTCGCGAAGGCCGTGTACGCGGACCCGGAACTGACCCTCGACCTGCCGCCGGCGATCACCGCGGCGACCGGCATGGACGCGCTGACGCACAACGTCGAGTCCTACCTGTCGCCCGCCTACCACCCGCTGTGCGACGGCATCGCGCTCGAGGGCGTGCGGATCGCCGCGCGCGCGCTGCCGCGGGCCGTGGCCGACGGCCGCGACCTCGGCGCGCGGTCGGACATGCTGATGAGCTCGCTGATGGGCGCGATCGCTTTCCAGAAGGACCTGGGTGCCGTGCACTCGTGCGCGCACGCGCTGTCCACGGTCGCCGACCTGCACCACGGCCTCGCCAACGCGGTGATGATCGACCACGTGATGCGCTTCAACCTGCCGGCGGCGACCGCGAAGATGGCCGAGCTCGCGCACGTCGCCGGCGTGCCGGGCGGCGATGCCGGCTCGGCCGAGGCGCGGGCGCTCGCGTTCGTCGGCTGGCTCACGGCGCTGAAGGCGCAGCTCGCCATCCCCGCGCAGCTGTCGGGCCTCGCTTCCCCGCGCACGGTCACGCGCGCCGACGTCCCGCGCCTGGTCGAGGTCGCCACCGCGGACATCTGCCACCAGACGAACCCGCGCAAGTGCACGGCGGCGGACTTCGAGGCGCTCTTCGCCGCCGCGCTCTGACCGCGCCCGGCCACCCGGCTCGCCCATGCTCAAGGTCGGCATCTCCGCGTCGTTCTTCCACAACGACCAGCCCCGGGCGATCTTCCAGGGGATGACGCTGCAGTACATCGAGCAGAACGTCGCGCACTGGCTGATGCAGCGCGAGGTGCTGGCGCTGATGATCCCCTCCCCCGAGGGCGACACGCGCCGGCACGCGAGCCCGGTGACGGTCGCCGACTACGCGCGCGAGCTGGACGCGCTGGTGCTGATGGGCGGCTCCGACGTCTGCCCGGGAAGCTACGGCGAGGCGCCGCTGAACCCGGCGTGGAACGGCGACCGCATCCGCGACGATTACGAGATCGCGCTCATGCGCGCGTTCGTCGCCGCCGGCAAGCCGGTGCTCGGGCTGTGCCGCGGCGCGCAGGTGATCAACGTGGCCATGGGCGGCACCCTGTACCAGGACATCCCGACGCAGAGGCCCGACGCGCTGCACCACCGCGACCAGGCGCTCTACGAGAAGAACTGCCACGCGACGTCCATCGTCGCCGGCAGCGGTCTCGCCCGGCTCTATCCGGGGATCGCGCTGGTCAAGACCAATTCCGTCCACCACCAGGCGATCAAGGCCCTCGGGCGCGACGTCGTCGTCGAGGCGTGGTCGGAGCCCGACCGCATCGTCGAGGCCATCCGCTGGGCCGGGCCGTCCTACGTGTTCGGCGTCCAGTGGCACCCCGAATTCCACCCGCCGGGCGACCGCACGTTCATCGACGACACGCCGCTGCTCGACGACTTCCTCACCACCGCGGCGCGCCACAAGTCCGCCGCCTACGCGCTCTAGCAGGCTCCCCCATGAAGATCACCAATCCCGCGACCGGGGCGACGCTCGCCGACGTGGCCGCCGACAGCGCGAAGGACGTGCGCGCCAAGTACGCGCGTGCGCGCGCGGCACAGCCCGCGTGGGCCGCCGTGCCGGTCGGCAAGCGGCTGGCCGCGATCCGCAGGTTCCGCGAAATCCTGGCCGACCGTCAGCCGGAACTCGCGCAGACGCTGTCGCTCGAGGTCGGCAAGCCGATCCGGCAGTCGCGCAACGAGCTGAACGGGCTCGCCGGCCGCATCGATTTCTTTCTCGAGCACACGGCGAAGGTGCTGCGCGACGAGCGCGTGTTCGCCGATCCGCAGGGGAAGCTCGAGGAGCGCATCGGCCACGACCCGCTCGGCGTCATCGCCAACATCTCGGCGTGGAACTACCCGTACTTCGTCGGCGGCAACGTGTTCGTGCCGGCGCTCGCCGCCGGCAACGCGGTCCTGTACAAGCCGTCCGAGTTCGCCACGCTGACCGGCATGCACATCGAGGACATGCTGCACGCGGCCGGCGTTCCCGCCGACGTGTTCATCGCGGTCGTCGGCGACGGCAAGACCGGCGCCGCGCTGTTGCGGCAGCCGGTCGACGGCGTGTTCTTCACTGGCTCCTACGCGACCGGCGCGAAGATCGCCGCCAGCACCGGCCGGCGGATGATCAAGACGCAGCTCGAACTGGGCGGCAAGGACCCGATCTACGTCTGCGACGACGTCGACGTGGCGGCCACGGCCGCGGCGGTCGCCGATGGCGCGTTCTACAACACCGGCCAGTCGTGCTGCTCGGTCGAGCGCATCTACGTGCACCGGAAGGTCCACGATGCGTTCGTGGCCGCGTTCGTCGCCGAGGTGAAGGGCTACAAGGTCGGCGACCCGCTCGACGAGGCCACCTACATCGGCGCCATCACGCGCAAACCGCAACTCGCCGTGCTGGGCAGGCAGGTCGCCGACGCGAGGAAGAAAGGCGCAAAGCTGCTGTTGGGCGGCGCACCGATCAAGGGCAAGGGGAACTGGTTCGCGCCGACCGTGCTTGCCGCCGTCGACCACTCGATGCAGGTGATGCGCGACGAGTCGTTCGGCCCGATCATCGGCATCATGGCGGTCGCCGGCGACGACGAGGCCGTGGCGCTGATGAACGACACCGAGTACGGGCTGACCGCCGGCGTCTACACGGGCGACGGGAAACGCGCGCAGCGCATCCTGCGGCAGGTCAGCGCCGGCACCGTCTACTGGAACTGCTGCGACCGCGTGAGCCCGCGGCTGCCGTGGTCGGGCGTCAGGCACTCGGGGATCGGCCTCACGCTATCCACCTACGGCATCCAGACCTTCACGCGGCCGAAGGCGTGGCATCTGCGCAGTTAGGGAAATTGGGGTCAGAGCTGTAATGCGGAAATTGGGGTCAGAGCTGTAATACGGGCACACGTCACGACAATGGCTCTGCCATACGGCGGTATTACAGCTCTGACCCCAATCACCCCAATTTCCCGAGCTGCCACTGCGCCGCCCGCAGCGTGTTCGCGAGCAGCGTGGCGATGGTCATCGGGCCCACGCCGCCCGGCACGGGCGTGATCCACCCCGCCACCTCGCGCGCCGACTCGAAGTCGACGTCGCCGGTGAGCTTGCCGTCCGGGAGCCGGTTGATGCCGACGTCGACGACGATCGCGCCCGGCTTGATCCACGCACCCGGCACGAACCGGGGCTTGCCGATCCCGGCGACGACGATGTCCGCCTGCCGTACCAGTCCCGGCAGGTCGCGGGTGGCCGAGTGGCAGATCGTCACCGTGCAGCGCGCCATCAGGAGCTCGAGCGCCATCGGCCGCCCCACGATGTTCGACTGGCCGATGACGACCGCGTGCTTGCCGGCGAGGTCCTCGCCGGTCTCCTTCAGCAGCCGCATGCAGCCCCACGGCGTGCACGGGCGCAACACCGGCATCTTGAGAACGAGCCGTCCCACGTTGTACGGGTGGAAGCCGTCGACGTCCTTCTTCGGGTCGATACGCTCGGTCACCTTCTCGGCATCGATGTGCTTCGGCAGCGGCAGCTGGACGAGGATCCCGCTGACGGCCGGGTCCGCGTTCAGGCGATCGATCAGCGCCAGCAGCTCGGCTTCGGAGGCGGCGGCGGGCAGGTCGAAGGCGAACGACCGCATGCCGACGGCCTCGGTGGTCTTGCGCTTCATGCGCACGTAGACCTGTGACGCCGCGTTGTCGCCGACGAGGACGACGGCGAGGCCCGGCGGCGGGTGCCCGGCCGCGACGTGCGCGGCGACGGCCGTGCGGACTTCGTCGGTGACGCGCTGGGCGACGGCCTTGCCGTCGAGGATGGCGGCGCTCATTCAGGGATCAGGGATCAGGGATCGGGCAGCAGGGATCAGACGGCGCGCGACGGCAATCGGTCGTGGCGCGCCGTGGAAGACGCGAAACTCGAAAGCGTCCGTCCCGTGGATTCTACCGCGGGGCCGCCGACCCATCTCCCGGTCATGCACGTTGGCCGCCGCCGCCAGCGCGGCGCCGCCGTCCACGGCCGGGCACCATGGCGTCTGATGCCTGATGCCTGATCCCTGACCCCTGATCCCTGATCACCCGATCGTGATCTGCGGCCAGCCCTTGTGCCGCGCGTGCGCCGCCAGCACCGGGTCGGCGTTCACGGCGACCGGGTGCGTGACGTGCGACAGCAGCGGCAGGTCGTTCTGCGAGTCGCTGTAGAACCAGCTCTCGCGAAAGTCGGCGAGCTTCATCCCGCGGCCGGCGAGCCAGTCGAGGAGGCGCTCGACCTTCCCCTCGCGCATGTTGGGCGTTCCGGCGACGCGGCCCGTGTAGCGGCCGTCCTTCATCTCGGGCTCGGTCGCGATGTGGTGCTCGAAGCCGAGCTCGCGGGCGACCGGCCCGGTCAGGAACCGGCTGGTCGCGGTCGTGAGGATCATGAAGTGACCGAGGCGCCGGTGCTTGGCGATGAGGTCGCGCGCGGCGACCGGGATCGCCGGCAGCACGCGCTCGCGCATGAACGCGGCGTGCAGCGCCGCGAGCTCGGCAGGCTCGAACGTGGTCAGCGTCGACAGGTAGAACTCGGTGAACTCGAGCGCCGCGGCCTCGCCGCGGTTGTACCGTGCGACCAGCTCGCGATTGGCGGCGTCGAACGCGATCCGGTCGAGCTTGCCGTGCTCGAGCAGGAACTCGGTCCACTGCTCGTCCGTGTCGTGCGGGAGCAGCGTGTGGTCGAGGTCGAACAGCGCGAGGATGTCCTGGATCACGGGGTTGGCCTGCCTGCCGGTCGCTTCTCGCTAGAATCCGCCCGATGATACCCGACGCCACGTGGGACGCCGTCGCGCGCCGCCTGGGCCGCGCGCTCGCGCCCCCTGCCCGCGCCTTCCGCCCGCTGCGCGTCGACGGCGCGGTTGCGGGCTGGCTGACTCCGGAGCGCGCGGCGCGCGTGCTCGGCTTCGGCGACGTCTTCCGCGCCAGCGGCGACGGCCTCGAGTTCGTTCCGGCGCTGGCCGCTGCCGACGCCCGCAGCCGTGCGCTCGCACGCGTGACGGCCACGCTCGCCGCGGAAGGGGCGCTCACCAAGTGGCGCGACGAGCGGTACGCGGTGGCTGCGGACCTGGGCGCCGCGCCCTGGTTCGTGCTGGAGCGGGCAGCCGCCCGGTACTTCGGCGTGCGCACGTTCGCTGCGCACGCGAACGGCCTGGTCCGCGCAGGCGGCGACACGACGATGTGGCTCGCCCGGCGCAGCCCCGCCAAGGCCATCGACCCGGGGATGCTCGACAACCTCGTCGGCGGCGGCATCGCGGCCGGGACCACCGCCGAAGGCACGTTCGTCAAGGAAGCCTGGGAGGAAGCGGGCATCCCGGCAGAGATCGCAGTCGGTGCCGCCCGCGCTGCCTCGCTGTCCATTTGCCGCGAGCAGCCGGATGGCCTGCAGTGGGAGACGATCTTCGCGTTCGACGCGTGGCTGCCCGCCGCGTTCGTCCCGGCGAATCAGGACGGCGAGGTGGTCGAGCACCGCCGCGTCGCGCTCGCCGAGGTCGCGCGGCTCATCGCAGTCGAGGACGGGCCGGATGCCGTCACCGCCGACGCGAGCCTGGTCGCGCTCGACTGCCTGCTGCGGCTCGGTGTCGGACCGGCCGATGCGGAGCGCCGGCATGCGCTCGAGTCGCTGGGGCACGCCGCGCGCCGCCGGGCCGTCCCAAGGCGCGCGGCCCCCTCGGGGGGAAGGACGCGCAGCGTACCCGGGGGGGGCGTCACCTAGGCCGCCGCGCGCGTCGCGTCTCCGGCGACGCTGCGGATGCCCATTTCGGCCAGCGTGTCGCGCACGGCGTTCACGGCGTGGCGCATCTCCGCCGGGCCGATGGCGCCGATGCAGCCGACGCGGAACGTCTCCACCTGCGTGAGCTTGCCCGGATACAGGATGAAGCCCTTGTCGCGGACGCGGTCGTAGAAGCGCCTGAACTCGTACTTCGCGTCGGCGGGCGCGTGGAACGTGACGATGATCGGCGCCTGGATGGCCGGCGGCAGGAACGAGCGGAAGCCCAGCTCGCGCATCCCGGCCATCAGCGCGTCGAAGTTGGCGGTGTAGCGCGCGAGGCGCGCCGGCTGGCCGCCCTCGGCCACGTACTGGTCGAGCGCCGCGTCGAGCGCGACGACGACGTGCGTCGGCGGCGTGAACCGCCACTGCGTCGTCTTCTCCATGTACGTCCACTGGTCGAAGAGGTCGAGCGCCAGCGACGTCGAGTTCCCGGCGCAGCGCTCGAGGACGCTCTTTCGCACGAACACGAAGCCCATGCCGGGCGGGCCCTCGACGCACTTGCCGGACGCCGCGACCAGCGCGTCGAACGGCGTCGTCCGCGCGTCGATCGGCAGCGCGCCGAACGAGCTCATCGCGTCGACGACGAGGCTCCGGCCCCGCGCGCCGACGACCGCGGCGATCTCCCGCAGCGGGTTCTCGATGCCGGTGGACGTCTCGCAGTGGATGAGCCCGACGTGCGTGATCGACGGGTCGGCCGCCAGCAGCCGGTCGACGTCCGCTGCGGTGGTCGGCACGTCGTCGGCCGTCTCGAACGTCGTGGTCCTGCGTCCCATGAGCTCGGTGAGCCGCGCGAGCCGCTTGCCGTAGGCGCCGTTGATCAGCACCAGCACGTGTCCGTCGCGCGGCACCAGCGTGTTGACGGCGGCCTCGACCGCGAACGTGCCGCTGCCCTGCAGCGGCACGCACACGTGCGTGTCGGCGGCGTGGACGATGGCGGTCAGCTTCGCGCGCACGCGCGCGGTCACCGCGTTGAACGCGGCGTCCCACGAGCCCCAGTCGCGCAGCATGGCGGCCTTCGTTGCGAGCGACGTCGTCAGCGGGCCCGGCGTGAGGAGGATCGGATCGCGGTCGTGGTTGCTCATGGTCGTGGTTCCTGCGTGGATGTCCGGTGGCGGCGCGTCTACCGCCGCCCGTGCCCGCGCCAGCGCTGCGTGCGGGCGAGCAGCAGGCTCTCCGCGGCCAGCGTGACGACGGTAACGACGGCCGACGTGGCGACGATCAGCGTGGCCATCGCCGCCGCCGAGCCCAGCGCGCCGGCCTCGTCGAGGTGCAGGATGGAGATCGACGCCAGCGCCGTCTTCGGCGAATAGAGGAAGACGACCGCCGAGATCGTCGTCATCGCGTTGACGAAGTAGTAGCGGCCGATGTCGAGCACGGTGGGCAGGCACACCGGCACGGTCACCCGCCAGAACGTCTTGTAGAACGGCACCTTGAGCGACGCCGACACCGACTCGAACTCGGCGTCGAGCTGCTTCAGCGCGGTGACCGCGGTCAGGTGGCTCGACGAGTAGAAGTGGACGATCGTGCAGGCGACGAGGATGGCCATCGTGCCGTACAGGAACGTCAGCGGGTTGGCCGGGTCGTTGAAGAACAGGATGTAGCCGATGCCGAGCACCATTCCGGGCACCGCCATCGGCAGCATCGCCTGGAAGCGGATCAGCGGCCGCAGGAGCTCGGCGCCGCGCGTCTTCTCGACCCAGTACGCGCCGGCGAACGTGACCGCCGCGCCGCACGCCGCGCACCACGCCGCCAGCACGAGGCTGTTCCGGTACGCGTGCTCGACGTTGGCCTCCTCGAACCCGTACGTGTAGTGGACGAGCGACAGCGACAGGTTGTACGGCCACAGCTTGACGAACGAGCCGAACACCGCCATGCCCATCACCGTCAGCATCGCCAGCGACACCAGCGCGACGAACGCCAGCAGCAGCCGGTCGCGCACCGGCGAGGGCCGCGGCGCGTACGGCACGCTGCGGGCCGTCAGCAGCGCCTTCTGCCTGCGCCGCACCTGCTGGTCGACGCCGAAGGCGATCACCGCCGGCAGCAGCAGCACCAGGCCCACGACCGCGCCCATCTGGAAGTTCTGCTGGCCGATCACCTGCTTGTAGATGTCGATCGCCAGCACCGGGTAGTTGCCGCCGATCACCTTGGGCACGCCGAACTCGGACACCGCCATCGTGAACACGACCATCGCGGCGGATATCAGCCCGTACTTGGCGCCGGGCAGCGTGATCGTCGTGAAGCGCCGCCACGGGCGCGTCCCCATCGACTCGGCCGCCTCGTACAGTCGCGCGTCCGCCAGCGCCATCGACGCCAGCAGGATCATCACCGCGTGCGGGAACGCCGCGAAGCTCATCGCCAGCACCATCCCCGGCAGCCCGTAGATCGTGCCGACGCCGAACCAGCCGAGGGCGAACTTGAGGGCGCCCTGGTTGCCGAACAGGTAGATGAACGACAGCGCCGCCAGCAGCGACGGCGCGAGGATCGGGATCAGCGCGATGCTGCGCCACACGCCCTTCCACGGGATGCACGAGCGCTGCATCGCGTAGGCGAACGTGAACGCGAGGGGCAGCGTGATCAGCGTCGTCAGCACCGCGAAGGTGAGCGTGTTGAGCGTCGAGCGCGCGAGCGCCGGCGTCTGCACGTACTGGACGAAGTTGGCGAGGCCGATGAACGCGCCGGAGCGGTCCTCGAAGCTCTTGACGAAGAGCGTCGCGAGCGGCAGCGCGAGGAACACGACGAGCCCCGCGGCCAGCAGCGCGAGGCCGCCGTGCGTGGCGAGCCGCTCGGCGAGGATCGCGCGCGACAGCCGCACGCGCGGGACCGGCAGCGACGCCGCCAGGCCGCTCATCGCGCGGCGGGCTCCGCGAACACGCGGACGCGGTCGGTGCGCAGCGCGAACGTGAGGTCGCCGCCCTCGCGGATGCCGAGGTCGTGCAGCTGGTTGAGCGACATCGACACCACCATCGGCTGCCCCAGCGCCTGGCACGCGACCTCGGCCATGCACACGGTGCCCAGGTACTCGATGTGGTCGACGCGTCCGGACAGCCGGTTGGGCAGCCGCGCGAGGTCGCCCTCGATGTGCCGGTCCTCGGGCCGCAGGTAGATCCGGACCGGATCGCCCGCCGCAAAGCCGTCGACGGGCAGCTCGAGGTCCGCCAGTCCGACACGGTACCGGCCGCCGCCGGCCGCCACGCCCTTCAGCACGTTCACCTTGCCGAGGAAGTCCGCGACGAACGGTGTCGCCGGCCGCTCGTAGACGTCCTGCGGCGAGCCGACCTGCTCGATCGCGCCGTGGCGCATGACGACGACGCGGTCGGACATCGACAGCGCCTCCTCCTGGTCGTGCGTGACCATGATCGTCGTGACCTTGAGGCGGCGCTGCAGCGCGCGGATCTCGCCGCGCAGCCGCTCGCGCACCTTGGCGTCGAGCGCCGACAGCGGCTCGTCTAGCAGCAGCAGCGACGGCGACGTCGCGAGCGCCCGCGCGAGCGCGATCCGCTGCTGCTGCCCGCCGGAGAGCTGTCCCGGGTACTTGGGGCCGGCGTCGGGCAGCCCGACCAGCGCGAGGAGCTCGGCGACGCGCGCGGCGATCTCCGCGCGGCCCTTGCGGCGGTTGACGAGCCCGTACGCGACGTTGGCGGCGATCGTCAGGTTCGGGAACAGCGCGTAGGACTGGAACACGATGCCGTAGTCGCGCGCGGCCGGCGGCGCGTGCGAGACGTCGCGGCCGTTCTGGATCACGCGGCCCGACGTCTGCGCCTCCAGCCCGGCGATGATCCGCAGCAGCGTGGTCTTGCCGCAGCCGGACGGACCGACGAAGCAGACCATCTCCCCCGGTTCGATCGCGAGGTCGACCGACTGCAGCGCGACGAAGGCGCCGAACGCCTTGTGGATGCGCTCGAGCGAGAGCGCGGCGGCGGCGGGATCAGGGGGCACGGGCGATCCGGTCAGGGGAGGCAGTCATGCGCGGCCGTTGGCATCACCTGGCCTCGCGCGGAGGCGTCGTACCGCCGGATTGAGCGTCGGGCAGTTCCGACGCTCGAATCCGGCGAGTTGTCCGTCATCGCCCGCGCCACCATGCGGAGGCCGGGGACGCCGCCGGCGATGACGGATAACGGCTACTTGGGCGCCGCCTTCGACTCGTAGCGCTTGCTCCACTCGGCGAGGATCTTGTCGCGGTTCTTGGCCGCCCACGCGAAGTCGTTCTTCACCAGCCGGCTCGCGTAGTCGGCCGGGACGTTCGGCAGCGGCTTCGACAGCGACGGCACCGCGACGATCGCGAAGTTGGCCGCGTACAGCGCCATGGCGTCGTTGGTGATCGACCAGTTGACGAGGCTCTTCGCGGCGTCCAGCTTCTGCGTCGTCTTGACGATGCCGATCGCCTCGAGGTCCCAGCCCAGGCCCTCCTTCGGGAACACGAGCTCGACCGGGGCGCCGCGCGCCTTCTCGCGGTTCGCGCGGTACTCGAACGAGATGCCGACGACGTACTCGCCGGCCGCCGCGGCGGCGCACGGCCGCGAGCCCGAGTGCATGTACTGCGCGATGTTCTCGTGCAGCCCGTCCATGTACTTCCAGCCCTCGGCCTCGCCGAAGACCTGCAGCCACGCGGTGACGTCGAAGAAGCCCGTGCCCGACGACGCCGGGTGCGGCATGACGACCTGGCCCTTGTACACCGGCTTGGTGAGGTCCTTCCACGTCTCCGGCTTCGGGATGTTCTTCTTGGCGGCCTCGACCGTGTTGAAGCAGATCGTGGCGCCCCACACGTCCATGCCGACCCAGCGCGGCGGGTTGGCCGTGTCGCGGTACTGCGGCGGAATGCGGTCGAGACCCGCAGGCGCGAACGGCAGCAGCAGGCCCTCCTCGGCGAAGATCGCCATGCTGGTCGCGGCCACGCCCATGATCACGTCGGCCTTCGGCGCCGCCTTCTCGGCGAGGATCTTGGCGGTGATGATCCCCGTCGAGTCGCGCACCCACGTGATCTCGATGTTCGGATACGCCTTGTTGAACCCTTCGGTGTAGGCCTTCAGCTGGTCGGTCTCGAGCGCCGTGTACACGGTGAGCTGCGTCTTCTGCGCGGAGGCCGCGCCCGCCGCGACGAGCGCGGCGACGGCGACGGCGGACGACATCCAGCGGGCAATCTTGGCGACTCTCATCGTTCGTGCTCCCTCGTTCGTGGTGGGGCGAAGCGGACGCCGGCGCCGCCCCGGGCGCCCCGCCCGCGCGGCGGCATCGATGCTACGCGTGCAGTCGGCTGCAAGGCAACGCGCGCGACCGCCGGCGCGGTGCCGCCCAACGCCGATGGTCGCGGCTGCAGATTGCAGATTGTTGACAATCTACACAAGGAAACGTCTAATCGCAACGTGCTGAAAACGCTTCCTCCGGCCGCGCCGCCCCCCGCCGCCGTGCCGCCCGCCGCACGGCCCGAAACCCGCCCGTCCGGCCGCGGCGGCGGCGCCGACGACACGATCGCCGTGCTGCAGACGCAGTCGCTGCCGGCGCTGGTGCAGCGCGAGCTCGAGCGGCGCATCCTCGCCGGCGAGTTCGCCGCCGGCGGCAAGCTGAACGAGGCCGCCATCGCCGACCTGCTCGGCGTGTCGCGCGGGCCGGTGCGCGAGGCGTTCCGGGCGCTCGAGGAGTCGGGGCTGGTGCGGCTCGCGAAGAACCGCGGCGTCTTCGTCCGCGAGATCGCCGTCGAGGAAGCCGACGAGATCTACGAGCTGCGCGCCGTGCTCGACGCCCACGCGGGGCGGCGCGTCGCGCGGAACGTGGCGCCGGCCGACCTGCGCGCGCTGCGCGGGCTGGTCGACCGGATGGACCGCGCGGTCGCCCGCGACGACATCGACGCCTACCACGCGGCCAACCTCGCGTTCCACGAGTCGCTGGTGGCGCTGGCGGGCAACGCCAAGCTGCTCGCGATCTACCGGCGGCTCGTCAACGAGCTCCACCTGTACCGCCGCGCGACGCTCGCGCAGCAGGGCGCCCTGCCCGTCTCGGTGCGCGAGCACCACGACATCCTCGACCGGATCGCCGCCGGCGACGCGGCCGCCGCCGGCGCCGCGCTCTACGACCACGTGATGAAGAGCCGCGCCCGGATGCACCAGGCGCGCGGCGTTGCGCCCGCGGCCGTGCCGGCCGCCCGGGCGCGGAGGAAGGCATGACCGCACCGCAACCCCGTACCGTCACCGTCAACGGCCGCACGTACCGCTGGCCCGACCGCCCGCTCGTCGTGGTCTGCGTCGACGGCTGCGAACCCGACTACGTCAACCAGGCGATCGCCGCCGGCCGGGCGCCGTTCCTGGCCTCGCTCGCGCAGCGCGGCACGTGCCTGACCGCCGACAGCGTCGTGCCTTCGTTCACCAATCCGAACAACCTGTCGATCGTCACCGGCGCGCCGCCGGCGGTGCACGGCATCTGCGGCAACTTCTTCTGGGACCCGGACGCGCGTGCCGAGGTCATGATGAACGACGCCAAGTACCTGCGCGCGGGGACGATCCTCGCCGCGCTCGCCGCCGCCGGCGCCAGGGTGGCCGTCGTCACCGCCAAGGACAAGCTGCGTGCGCTGCTCGGCCACGGGCTCGCGGGGATCTGCTTCTCGGCGGAGAAGGCGGCGGACGCCACGGTCGCCGCCAACGGCATCGACGGCGTGCCGGCGCTGACCGGCATGCCGGTGCCGTCCGTCTACAGCGCCGCGCTGTCCGAGTTCGTGTTCGCCGCGGGGGTGGCGCTGCTCGAGCGCGACCGCCCGGACGTCATGTACCTGTCGACCACCGACTACGTCCAGCACAAGGCCGCGCCGGGCACCGCCGCCGCCAACGACTTCACGGCGATGCTCGACCGCTACCTGGCGCGGATGGACGCGCTCGGCGCGACCGTCGTGGTGACGGCCGACCACGGGATGAACGCGAAGACCGACGCGCTCGGCCGCCCGAACATCGTGTTCCTGCAGCGGCTCCTCGACGACTGGTACGGCTCCGGCGCCACGCGCGTGATCCTGCCGATCACCGATCCGTACGTCGTCCACCACGGCGCGCTCGGCTCCTACGCGACGGTCTACGTCGCCGACGCCGTGCGCTGCGCCGACGCCGCCGCGCGCATCGCCGCGGTGCCAGGCATCGAGCGCGTCTACCCGCGCGCCGAGGCGTGCGCCGAGTTCGAGCTGCCGGAGGACCGCGTCGGCGACCTCGTCGTGGTGTCGGAGCGCCTGACCGTGATCGGCACGGCGCCGGAGCGGCACGACCTCTCCGGCCTCGACGTGCCGCTGCGCTCGCACGGCGGCGTGTCCGAGCAGCAGGTGCCGCTGCTCGCCAACCGCCCGGCGGGCGACCTGCCCGCGCGCCGCTGGCGCAACTTCGACGCGTTCGACCTCGCGTTGAACCACCTGCGGTAGACGAGGGAACGCCCGCGATGAACGTGATGACCGAACTCGCCGGGCTCCGCCACGGCGCGCCGCTCCACATGAAGATGCGCATCGGCGGCGAGCACGTCGGCGGCGACCGCACGCTCGACGTGCGCAACCCGTACACCGGCGCGGTGGTCGGCACGGTGCCGTGCGCCACGGCCGGCGAGATCCGCCGCGCCTTCGCGATCGCGAAGGCGTACAGGCCGGCGCTGACCCGCTACCAGCGCTACGAGATCTGCCGGAAGGTGGCGGAGCTGATCCGCGCGCGCGGCGAGGCCATCTCGGACCTCATCACGGCCGAGTGCGGCATCGGCAAGAAGGACTCCCGCTACGAGGTCGGCCGCGCGTGCGACGTGTTCACGTTCGCCGGCAACGCCGCGTTGCAGGACGACGGCCAGGTCTTCTCGTGCGACCTGACGCCGCACGGCAAGTCGCGCAAGGTCTACACGCTGCGCGAGCCGCTGCTGGGCGCCATCTCGGCGATCACCCCGTTCAACCACCCGCTGAACCAGGTCGCGCACAAAGTCGCGCCGGCGGTCGCCACCAACAACCGGATGGTGCTGAAGCCCACCGAGAAGACGCCGCTGTCGGCGCTGGTGCTGGCGGACATCCTGTACGAGGCCGGGCTGCCGCCGGAGATGTTCCAGGTCGTCACCGGCGACCCGCGCGAGATCGCCGACGAGATGCTCGTCAACCCGGACATCGACCTCGTCACGTTCACCGGCGGCGTTCCGGTCGGCAAGTACATCGCGGCGAAGGCCGTCTACAAGCGGCAGGTGCTGGAGCTGGGCGGCAACGACCCGATCATCGTGCTGGAGGACGCCGACCTCGACGAGGCGGCGGCGCTCGCCGCCGCGGGGTCCTACAAGAACTCCGGCCAGCGCTGCACGGCGGTCAAGCGGATGCTCGTGCACGAGAAGGTCGCCGACGCGTTCGTCGAGCGCCTGGTCGCGCGGACGAAGGCCTGGACGTACGGCGACCCGATGGACGACACGCTGGAGATGGGCACGGTGATCGACGAGGCGGCCGCGAAGGACTTCGAGGCGCGCGTGAACGACGCCGTCGCGCACGGCGCGAAGCTGCTGGCCGGCAACGTCCGCCGCGGCGCGCTCTACTCGCCCACCGTGCTCGACCACGTCGACCCCGCCATGAACGTCGTCCGGACCGAGACCTTCGGCCCCGTGTCGCCGGTGATCCGCTTCCGCGACGTCGACCACGCGATCGCCATCGCCAACGGCACGGCGTACGGGCTGTCGTCGGCGGTGTGCACGAACCGGCTGGACTACATCACGCGCTTCGTGGCGGAGCTGAACGTCGGCACGGTCAACGTGCGCGAGGTCCCCGGCTACCGGCTGGAGCTGACGCCGTTCGGCGGCATCAAGGACTCGGGACTGGGCTACAAGGAAGGCGTGCAGGAGGCGATGAAAAGCTTCACCAACACCAAGACGTACTCGCTGCCGTGGTGACGGAGGCCCCCGCCGCGCGATGAGCCCCCCGGTGCCCCCGGCCGACCTCGCGGCCGAAGGGGACGTCAACCTCTCTCCGCTGCGCCGTGCGTGGGAGCGCGACCACGTGGGGCCCGCCGCGCGCACGCTCCTCGACCGCGACGCCGCCGCCTACCTGCACCAGTCGCTGTCCACCCCGTGCCTCGACGCGCTCGTCGAGGCCCAAGGCATCTGGCTCGTCGACGCCGACGGCCGGCGGTACATGGACTTCCACGGCAACAACGTCCACCAGGTCGGCTACCGCCACCCGCGCGTGATCGACGCGATCAAGCGGCAGCTCGACACGCTGCCGTTCTCGCCGCGGCGCTACACGAACGCCGCCGCGGTGGAACTGGCCGAGCGGCTCGCCGCGCTCGCACCCGAGCCGCTCGGCAAGGTGCTGCTGGCGCCCGCAGGCACGCTCGCGATCGGCATGGCGCTGAAGCTCGCGCGCGTGGCGACCGGCCGCCACAAGACGGTCTCGATGTGGGACTCGTTCCACGGCGCCTCGCTCGACGCCATCTCCGTCGGCGGCGAGGCGGTGTTCCGGCGCGGCATGGGGCCGCTCCTGCCCGGCACCGAGCACGCGCCGCCGTGCGGCCCGCGCGACTGCCTGTTCGGCTGCGGCGCCGCCTGCAGCGCGCGCTGCGCCGAGTACGTCGAGTACGTGCTCGCCAAGGAGGAGGACGTCGCCGCGGTCGTCGTCGAGACGGTCCGCTGCACCGACGTCCAGATCCCGCCGCCCGCCTACTACCGGACGCTGCGCGCCGCGTGCGACCGCCACGGGGCGCTGCTGATCCTCGACGAGGTCCCGATCGGCCTCGGGCGCACCGGCACGGCGTTCGCCTTCGAGCACTACGGCATCGTCCCCGACATGGTGGTGATCGGCAAGGGACTCGGCGGCGCCGTGTTCCCGCTGGCGGCGCTGATCGCGCGGCGCGACCTCGACGTCGCCGGCGACCGCGCGCTCGGCCACTACACGCACGAGAAGAGCTCGGTCGGCTGCGCCGCCGCGCTCGCCACGCTGGACGTGATCGCCGACGAGGGGCTCCTCGCCCGCGCGCAGGCGCTGGGGGCGCGGGCGCTGGCGCAGCTCGCCGGCGTCGCGTCGCGGCACCCGCTGGTCGGCGACGTGCGCGGCATCGGCCTCCTGCTCGGCGTCGAGCTCGTCCGCGCGGACGGCTCGCCGGCCCGCCGCGAGGCGGAGCGCGTGATGTACGAGTGCCTCGCGCGCGGCCTCGCGTTCAAGGTCGGCCAGGGCAACGTGCTCAACCTGTCGCCGCCGCTCGTCATCGCGGAAGACGACCTCGACCGCGCCATCGCCATCCTCGACGACGTCATCGGCGCCGTCGAGCGCGCGCCGGACGCTTGAGCCCGTGCAGACGCTGCTCAACCTGCTCGCCGGCGTCTCGCTGCTCGTCTGGGGCACGCACATCGTGCGCACGGGCATCCTGCGCCTGTACGGCGCCGACCTGCGGCGCGTGCTGCGCAAGAGCATCAGCCGGCGCTTCTCGGCGCTCGTCGCCGGGCTGGCCGTCACCGGCCTCATCCAGAGCAGCACCGCCACGGCGCTGATCGTCGCGGCGTTCGCCGGCCAGGGCCTCATCAGCACCGCGCCGGCGCTGGCGGTGATGCTGGGCGCCGACATCGGCACGTCGCTGGTGACGGTGATCCTGTCGTTCGACCTGTCGTGGCTCGCGCCGCTGCTGATCTTCACCGGCGTCACGCTGTTCCTCGCGCGCCAGGCGACGAACGTCGGCCGCTTCGGGCGGATCCTCATCGGGCTCGGCCTCATCATCTTCGCGCTGCAGTGGATCGGGGTCGCCGCGCAGCCGTTCGTGCAGGCGGCCGGCGTCAAGGTGATCTTCGCGTCGCTGACCGGCGACGTGCTGCTCGACCTGCTGGTCGCCGCGCTGTTCACGATCCTCTGCTACTCGAGCCTCGCCGTCGTGCTGCTCACGGCCACGCTCGCCTCGCTGTCGATGCTGTCGCTGCCGGTGGCGCTCGGCCTCGTGCTGGGCGCCAACCTCGGCAGCGGCATCCTCGGCATGCTGTCGACGCTGCGCTCGCCGCCGGAGGCGCGCCGGGTCACGCTCGGCAACTTCCTGTTCAAGCTCATCGGCTGCGTGCTCGCGATCCCGCTGCTCCCCCACGTGCACGGCTGGATCGAGGGCCTGGCGCTCGACCCCGCGCGCGAGGTCGTGCTGTTCCACTTCGCGTTCAACGTGGCGCTTGCGCTGCTGTTCATCTTCTGGACCGAGAAGATCGCCCGCGTCGCCGAGCGCCTGCTGCCGGACAAGCCGGCGGCCGAGGACCCGGCCAAGCCGCGCAACCTCGACCCGTCGGCGCTCGACACGCCGTCGCTCGCCATCGCCAACGCCGCGCGCGAGGCGATGCGCATCGGCGACGTCATCGAGGACATGCTGACCGGGATGCTGACCGTCATCCGGACCAACGACCGCGCGCTGTCCGAGCGGCTGCGCAAGAAGGACGACGTCGTCGACGAGCTGTACACGGCGGTCAAGCTGTACCTGACGCAGGTGTCGCGCGAGGCGCTCGACGAGCGCGAGGGCCGCCGCTGGGCCGACATCGTGTCGTTCACGATCAACCTGGAGCAGGTCGGCGACATCATCGAGCGCGTGCTGACCGACATCGAGGACAAGAAGATCGGCAAGCAGCGCAACTTCTCCGAGGCCGGCATGCACGAGATCCTCGACCTGCACGCGCGGCTCACCGCCAACCTGCGCCTCGGCATGAGCGTGTTCCTGCACGGCGAGCTGAAGAGCGCGCAGGAGCTCCTCGCGCAGAAGGTGCTGTTCCGCGACCTCGAGCGCGCGTACGCCGACTCCCACCTCGGGCGGCTGGCCGGCAACACGCTGGAGAGCATCGAGACGTCGTCGCTGCACTTGGACCTCATCTCCGACTTCAAGCGCATCAACTCGCACATCTGCTCGATCGCCTACCCGATCCTCGAGGAGGCCGGCGTGCTCGCGCGCACGCGGCTGAAGGAGCCGGCAGCGGCGCCGGCGGCGCCCGACGACGACCCGGTGCGGGCTCCCCGCGACGGCCGCAAGGACGGCTGGCAGAAGCGGAAGACCAGGCCGGCGTGACGGCCGCGACAGCCATGGCCCGGTACCATCCTCACGCCGCGCCCCCGGGCGCGTAGCGCGGCCGCGTCCGGTGGAACTCACGCTCGGCGTCACGCTCGCCGTCCTCGGCGCGGGGCTGCTGCACGCGGCGTGGAACGCGCTCATCAAGTCCGCCGGCGGCGGTGACGCGCTGCTCGACACCGCGACCGTGGTCGCCGGCTCGGCGCTCTGCTCGCTGGCGGCGCTGCCGTTCGTGGCGCCGCCGCTTCCCGCGTCCTGGCCGTTCGCGGCGGCATCCGCCGCGATCCACTTCGCGTACTACCTGACGCTCGCGCAGGCCTACCGGACCGGCGACCTGTCGTTCGCGTACCCGCTGATGCGCGGCACGGCGCCGCTGCTCGTCACGGTGCTCGGCGTCCTGTTCCTGCGCGAGCTGCCGACGCTGCAGACGGCGGCCGGCGTCGTCCTCATCTGCGCCGGGATCTTCGCGATCGCCTTCGCGCAGCGACGCCACCACCCGCGGGCCGCGGTCGCCTGGGCGCTCGCCAACGCCGCGATCATCGCCGTCTACACGCTGATCGACGGCGCCGGCGCGCGCGCGTCGGGCAACGCGTTCGCCTACGTGCTCTGGCTGACGTTCGTCGAGAGCGTCGTCTTCCTCGCGTGGGTCCGCGTCCACCGCGGCGCCGCGGCCGTCGGCTACGTGCAGGCGCAGTGGCGCCGCGGCCTCGTCGGCGGCTTCTGCAGCGTGGCCGCCTACGGCATCGTGCTGTGGGCGATGACGCGCGCGCCGATCGCCGCGGTCTCGGCGCTGCGCGAGACGTCCGTGCTGTTCGCCGCGGTCATCGGCACGGTGCTCCTGAAGGAAGGCTTCGGCGTCGCCCGGCTGGCCGGCGCCGCCGGCGTGGTCGCCGGCGTGGCCGCGCTCAAACTCTAGGGGGTCCGCCGTCATGTCCGCCGTTCCCACCCACGCGCAGGTCGTCGTCGTCGGCGGCGGCATCGCCGGCGTCTCGACCGCCTACCACCTCGCCAGGCTCGGCATCGCCGACGTCGTGCTGCTCGAGCAGGGCAAGCTCACCTGCGGCACGACGTGGCACGCCGCGGGGCTCGTCGGCCAGACGCGGGCCACGCGCAACGCGACGCGCATGAGCCAGTACGGGATCGAGCTCTACGCGTCGCTCGAAGCGGAAACCGGACTCGCCACCGGCTGGAAGCAGTGCGGCAGCCTCAACGTGGCGAAGACGCCGGAGCGGCTGACGCTGATGCGGCGGCAGATGGCCCGCGCCCGGAGCTTCGGCATCGCGTTCGAGTGGCTGACCCCCGCCGAGGCCGGCCAGCGGGCGCCGATCCTGCGCACCGACGATCTCGCCGGCGCCGTGTGGATCCCCGGCGACGGCAAGGCCAACCCGACCGACCTCACGCAGTCGCTCGCCAGGGGCGCGCGAGCGCGCGGCGTGCGCATCGTCGAAGGCGTGCGCGTCACCGGCGTCGAGATCGCCAACGGGCACGTGGCCGGCATCGCGTGGACGGGCGCCGGCGGCAGCGGAACGATCGCGTGCGAGACGCTCGTCAACTGCGCGGGCCAGTGGGCGCGCGAGTTCGGGCGGCGCGCCGGCGTCAACGTGCCGCTCTACGCCGCCGAGCACTTCTACGTCGTCACCGCGCCGATTCCGGGCGTTGCGCCCGACCTGCCGGTGATCCGCGACCCGGACGGCTTCATCTACTACAAGGAGGAAGTGGGCGGGCTCGTGATGGGCGGCTTCGAGCCGGTCGCGAAGCCGTGGAACGTCTCGCCGATCCCGGACGGCTTCGAGTTCCGGCTGCTGCCCGAGGACTGGGACCAGTTCGAGGTGCTGATGAGGAACGCGATCCACCGGACGCCGTGCCTCGAGACCGCGCAGGTCAAGCTGCTGCTGAACGGGCCGGAGAGCTTCACCGGCGACGGCAACTTCATCCTCGGCGAGGCGCCGGAGGTCGGCGGGTACTTCGTCTGCGCCGGGTTCAACTCGGCGGGGATCGCCAACTCCGGCGGCGCCGGGCGGCTCGTCGCCGAGTGGATCGCCGGCGGCGAGGCGCCGCTCGACCTGTGGGACGTCGACATCCGCCGCTTCGCGCCGTTCCACGCCAACCGCCGGCACCTCGCCGACCGCACGGTCGAGTCGCTCGGGCTGCACTACGCGATGCGCTGGCCGCGCGAGGAACTGCAGACGGTGCGGCCGCTGCGCCGCTCGCCGCTGTACGACCGGCTGCGCGCGAAGGGCGCGGTGTTCGGAAGCAAGCTCGGCTGGGAGCGCGCCAACTACTTCCTGCCCGCCGGGCACGCTGCGCCGCCGCCCACGCTCGGCACGCCCGGCTGGCTGCCGCACGTGCTCGCCGAGCAGCGTGCGTGCCGCGAGGACGTCGTCGTGTTCGACCAGACGTCGTTCGGCAAGTTCGTGCTGAAGGGCCGCGACGCGCTCGCGGTGCTCGAGCGGCTGTGCGCGAACGCGATCGACGTGCCGATCGGGCGCATCGTCTACACGGCGATGCTCAACGCGCGCGGCGGCATCGAGAGCGACGTCACCGTCACGCGGCTGTCCGCCGACACGTTCTTCCTGCTGACCGGCTCCGCGCAGACGACGCGCGATGCGGCGTGGATCGAACGGCACGTCCGCGCCGACGAGCACGCGGCGCTCGTGGACGTCACCGCCGGGTACTCGGTGATCTCCGTGATGGGCCCGAAGGCCCCCGCGCTGCTCGGCGCGCTCTCGCCCGACGACCTCAGCCGCGCGGGCCTGCCGTTCGCGGCGACCGCCGAGGTCGACGTCGGCTACGCGCGCGTGCGGGCAGCGCGCATGAGCTACGTCGGCGGGCCGGGTTACGAGCTCGTCGTGCCGACCGACCAGTGCGCCACGCTCTACGACGCGCTGTGGCAGGAAGGGGCGGCGCACGGCCTTGCCGACGCCGGCTACTACACGATCGACGCGCTGCGCATCGAGGCCGGCCGCCGCGCGTGGGGCGCGGAGCTCTCCCCCGACGAAACGCCGCTGGAGGCGGGGCTCGCCTACGCGGTGCGCCTCGACAAGCCGGTGCCGTTCCTCGGGCGCGAAGCGCTCGTCCGCCAGCAGGCGGAAGGCCTGCGCAAGCGGCTCGTCCAGTTCACGTTCGACGATCCCGAGGCGTTTCCGTGGGGCGGCGAGCCGATCCTGATGGACGGGCGAAACGTCGGCGAGCTCACGTCCGCGGGGTACAGCCGCCGGCACGGCCGGGCGGTCGCGCTGGGCTATGCGCGCGCGGCGCCGGGCGTCCCGGCGCTGACCGACGCGGCGATCCTCGCGGCGCGCTACGAGATCGACATCGCCGGCCGGGCATTTGCCGCGACCCCGCACTTGCAGTTACGCTGACCGGCGCACCCTTCCCCCGACCGCGATGCCGCACCGACTCTCGCCCCCTCCGCCCCGGCGCGGCCGCACGCCCGCCAAGCCCGGCACCGCCACCGCGCAGGTGCAGAGCCTGACGCGCGGCCTGTCGCTGCTCGAGGCCCTCGCCCGCGCGGAAGGCGGCCTCACGCTGACCGACCTCGCGCAGCGCGTGACGCTCGCGCCGTCGACCGCGCACCGGCTGCTCGCGACGCTGGAGAAGATGGGCTACGTCTACCAGGGCGGCGAGCTCGGCCGCTGGTACATCGGGCTGCAGGCGTTCGCCGTCGGCTCGAGCTTCCTCGCCAACCGCGACTTCGTCGCGCAGAGCCACCCGTACATGCGGCGGCTGATGGAGCAGTCGGGCGAGACCGCGAACCTCGGCATCCTCGACGGCACCGAGGCCGTGTTCATCGACCAGGTGCAGTGCCGCGAGATGATGCGCACGATCGTCAAGCTCGGCAGCCGCGTGCCGCTGCACGCGTCGGGCGTGGGCAAGGCGATCTTCGCCGCGCTGCCCGACGAGCAGATCGACGCGATCCTCAAGGTCAAGGGGCTGCCGCGGATCACCGGCAACACGATCACGTCGCCGGAGACGATGTGGGCGGCGATCCGCGTGATCCGCCAGCGCGGCTGGTCGTTCGACGACGAGGAGCACGCGCTCGGCACGCGCTGCGTGGCCGCGCCGATCTACGACGAGCACGCCGAGGTGCTGGGCGCGATCTCGCTGGCCGGCCCGTCGTCGCGCCTGCCGGACGAGCGGATCCGCCAACTCGGCCCGGTCGTCGCCCACACGGCCGAGGAACTCACGCGGCGGCTGGGCGGCCACTCGCCGCACGCCCGGTAAACGGGGTCAATTGGGGTCAGAGCTGTAATAAAGACCCGGCGATGTCAC
>JBGAMF010000001.1:47232-109570 GCA_044223185.1 Casimicrobiaceae bacterium
ACCCCAATTGCCGGACCCCGATTACCGGCCTTCCATCCGCGCCGCACGACGCGCGAGGTCCGGCTGGGGCGCCGGCCGCCAACGCGCGAGCAGGTCGTCGGCGTCGGCGAACTCGTTGCACGTGAGCACCATGTCGCACCCGGCCGCCACCGCGGCATCGGCGCGCGCGACGATGTCGCCGGCCGTGAACGCGCCCGCCATGCCGAGGTCGTCGGAGAACACCAGCCCGTCGAAGCCGAGCCGCCCGCGCAGCACGTCCTGCAGCCAGACGCGCGAGTAGCCGGCCGGCACCGCGTCCACGGCCGGGTACACGACGTGCGCCGGCATCACGCCCTCCAGCCCCGCCCGCGCGAGCGCCGCGAACGGGACCAGGTCGGCGGCCAGCAACTCGGCGAGCGGGCGCTCGTCGACCGGCACGTCGGTGTGCGAGTCGGCGGCGACGAAGCCGTGCCCGGGAAAGTGCTTGCCGACGGCCGGGCAGCCGCCGGCGTCGAGACCCCGCCGCAGGCAGGCGGCCAGGTGCGCCGCCGCGTTCGGGTTGGCGTGGAACGCGCGGCTGCCGATGACGGTGGAGGCGCCGTAGTCGAGGTCGAGCACCGGCGTGAAGCTGAAGTCCACGCCGTGCGCGCGCAGTTCGCGTGCGATGACCGTGCCCAGGCGCTCCGCCTCGGCCGCGGCGCCGGCGACGTCGCCGTCCCAGCGCTCGCCCAGCGTGCGCATCGCGGGAATCGCCGTGAACCCGTCGCGGAAGCGCTGGACGCGGCCACCCTCGTGGTCGACGCACACCAGCAGGTGCGGCGTGCGCAGCGCGCGGATCTGCGCCGTCAGCGCGGCAAGCTGCGCGCGGTCGGCGTAGTTGCGCGCGAACAGGATGACGCCGCCGACGAGCGGATGCGCGAGCCGCCGCCGGTCCGCGTCCGTCAGCGCGTGGCCCTCGACGCCCAGCACGACCGGGCCGCGCGGCAGCGCGAGCGGGCCCGTCACGACGCGCCTCCCGCGCCCACGGCCGCCGCCTCGCGCATCAGCGCCTTCATCTGCCGCACCGCCTCGCGCAGGCCGGTGAACACGGCGCGCGACACGATCGCGTGGCCGATGTGCAGCTCGCGCACGCCCGGCAGCCGCGCCACCGGCTGCACGTTGAAATAGGTGAGCGCGTGGCCGGCGTTGAAGCGCATGCCGAGCGCGCGGATCGCCGCGCCCGCGGCGCGGATCTTGTCGAGCTCGGCCACGACCGCCGCGCTCTCGGCGTCGCGGCCCCTGGCGTGGAATGCGTGCGCGTACGGACCGGTGTGCACCTCGCACACGCGCGCGCCGATGCGCGCGGCCGCCTCGACCTGCGCGAGCTCGGCGTCGATGAACACCGAGGTGACGATGCCGGCGTCGGCGAGCCGCGCGACGACCGCGGCAAGCGCGCGCTCGTGGCCGGCGACGTCGAGCCCGCCCTCGGTCGTCACCTCCTGCCGTCCTTCCGGCACCAGCATCGCCATCTCCGGCCTGAGCTCGCACGCGATGCGCGTCATCTCGGCAGTGGCGGCCATCTCCAGGTTGAGCTTGATGTGCACGAGATCGCGCAGCCGGCGCACGTCCTCGTCCTGGATGTGGCGGCGGTCCTCGCGCAGGTGCACGGTGATGCCGTCGGCGCCGCCCAGGTGCGCCTCGACGGCCGCCCACACGGGATCCGGCTCGTGCGCGCGCCGCGCCTGCCGCAGCGTCGCCACATGGTCGATGTTCACGCCGAGTTCGATCACGGTTGCGGTCCTTCCTCGTCGAGGGCCATGAGGTCGCGGACGATCCGCCGGCTCACCACCTGCCGCGCGTCGAGGTGATGGTCGAGCACCTCGCGCATCAGGCGCTTGGCTTCGGCCGCCGTCTCCGCGTCGGGGTACGCCTGCGTCGCCAGCGCGACCAGCGTCGCGCCGCGCACGACCGGCCCGCCCGCCGCGGGCTCGCGCGCGACGTTCGCGGCGACGCGCTGCGGGCCGCGGTCGAACACGTAATGGTACCTGCCCGCCGCGTCCACCGGCAGGCCGCTGCCCGCCTCGTGCGTCAGCGACAGCGCGTAGCCCAGTTCGGCGAGCAGCGTCAGTTCGAACCGCCGCAGCACGGCGGCCTGCGCGGCCGCGGCCGGCCGCTCGGCCAGCGCCGCCAGCGCCGTCGCGTAGGCGTCGAACAGCGCGGCGTGCGGGTCCTCCCGCGGCAGCAGCTTCAGCAGCAGCTCGTTGACGTAGAAACCGGCCAGCAGCGCGGAGCCGCCGGGCAGCGGCAGGCCGCCACGCCACTCCGCCTTCAGCAGCGTCTTCAGCTCGCCGGTTCCCGCCCACGACAGCACCAGCGGCTGGAACGCCTGCAGCAGGCCGCGCGTCTCCGAGCGCGGGCGCTTCGCACCCCGCGCGACCATCGCCACGCGCCCGTAGCCCGGCGTGAACGCCTCGACGATCAGGCTGGTCTCGCGGTACGGGTACGCGTGCAGCACGAACGCCGGCTCGTCGTCGCGCCGCTGTGCGGGTGCGCGGGTGGCCACGGGGCCGCGCGCCGTCAGTAGCCGAAGCGCGCGAGCGACGCGTCGGTGTCGGCCCAGCCGCGCTTCACGCGCACCCAGACCTCGAGGTACACCTTCCCGCCGAAGAGGCGCTCCATCTCGGCGCGCGCCTGCGTGGCGATCGCCTTCATCCGCGCGCCGCCCTCGCCCAGCAGGAGCGCGCGCTGCCCCGGCTTGTCGACGTACACGGTCGCGTGGATCCGCCGCAGCGAGCCATCGAGGACGAACTGCTCGATGCCGACGGTCGTCGCATACGGCACCTCGTCGCCCAGCAGCCGGAAGATCTTCTCGCGGATGAACTCGGCGGCGAGGAAGCGCTCGTCGCGGTCGGTGAGGTCGTCTTCGGGGTACAGCGGCGCCGACACCGGCAGCAGCTTCGCGATCTCGGCCCGCAATGCGGGCAGCTGCGTGCCGCGCTCGGCCGAGACGGGCACGATCGCGGCGAACGCGTGCAGCGCGGCGATCTCGGCCAGCCGCGGCAGCAGCACCGCCTTGTCGGCGAGGAGGTCCACCTTGTTCACGGCCGCGACGACCGGCACGCGCGCCGGCAGGAGCCGCACGACGGCGCGGTCGGCCGCGCTGATGCGCGTGGCGTCGAGCACCAGCACGACGACGTCGACGTCGGAGAGGCTCTCGCGCACGGCACGGTTCAGGTGCTCGTTCAGGCGCGACCGGTGCTGCGTCTGGAAGCCCGGCGTGTCGACGAACACGAACTGCGCGGCCGCATCGGTGGCGATGCCGACGATCCGGTGGCGCGTCGTCTGCGGCTTCTTCGACGTGATGCTGATCTTCGCGCCGACCAGCGCGTTCATCAGCGTCGACTTCCCGACGCTCGGCCGGCCGACGATCGCGACGTGGCCGCAACGGAAATCCGCGGCCCGCGGCGGTGCGCCGTCAGCCGCGGCCACGCGAGTCTCCGTCCGCATGCCGCGCGGCCTGCTCGCCTGCCGCTTCCGCCGCCGCCTGCTCGGCCGCCCGCCGGCTGGAGCCGCGGCCCGCGGTCGCGAGCGCGAGCGCCGGAATGCGGCACTCCACCTCGAACTGCTGGGCGTGCGCTTCGCCGGACGTCGCGGTGACGACGTACTCGGGAACCGGCAGCCGGCGCGCCTGCAGCCACTCCTGCAGCCTTGTCTTGGGGTCCTTGCCCAGCGCCGCGGGGTCGGCCTGCGCCAGCACGTCGCCGTAGCACGCGTCGATCACCGCCCGGGCGGCCTCGTAGCCGCCGTCGACGAACACGGCCCCGAACACGGCCTCGAGCGCGTCCGCGAGGATCGACGGCCGGTCGTGGCCGCCGCTCTTCAACTCGCCCTCGCCCAGCCGGATCTCGTCGCCCAATCCGAGCCGGCGCGCGACGCGCGCGAGCGTCTCCTGGTTTACCAGCGCCGCACGGACCCGCGACAGGTCGCCCTCGGGCAGCGTGGGAAAGCGCGCGTAGAGCGCGGCGCCGACGACGCAGTTCAGCACGGCGTCGCCGACGAACTCCAGCCGCTCGTTGTGGGTGGCGCCGAAGCTGCGGTGCGTGAGGGCGCTCGTCAGCAGCTCGGGCCGGCGGAACGCGTAGCCGAGCTGCGCGCGGAGCGGAGCGGACATCCGGCCGGAAGCGGCTACCGCGAGGCCGACGCGTCGAAGTCCAGCAGCAGGCTCACGTTGCCGACCATGTGCAGCTGCTTCTGCCAGCTGACCGACGCGGTGATCGTGTTGCCGTCCTTCGTCACCTCGACGTCCTTCGCCGCCACGGCGTCCGCATAGTCGGCCGCCAGCCGCCGGTCCATCGCCCGCCGGATCGTCGCCACCGACAGGTCGTTGGAGTCGGCGAGCGCGCCCTCGAGCGCGCGCTGGATCGTGTAGTACTCGATGTACGCCGGGATCATCCGGAACGACACCATCGCGACCACCAGCACCACCGCCGCGACGAACAGGAACCCGATCATCGACAGCCCCCGCTGCCCCCGCCGCCCTGCCGTCGTCGTCATTGCCGTTGCCCCTCGTAGCGCGCTAGCGGATGCCGCTGCCGACCCGCCTGAACGCGAAGCTCGTGATGTCGTCCCAGTTGAACCAGATGAAGAACGCCTTGCCGCGAACGTGATCGTCCGGCACGAAGCCCCAGTAGCGGCTGTCGTCGCTGTTGTCGCGGTTGTCGCCCATCATGAAATAGTGCCCGGCCGGGACCTTGCACGTGAAGCCCCGGTCATTGTAGTCGCAATTCTCGCGGCCCGGGAACGGCCGCACGTTCTGCGGGTACACCGGCGCCGCCTGCGGGCTGATGCCGATCGTGTACGAGTGGGGGCCCGCGCCGGTGTCCGCCGTCTCGACGAACCGCTCGAGCGTCTCGAAGCGCAGGTTCTCGAGGTAGCTGTACGTGCCGTCGCGCACCTGCGGCAGCGGCTGCCCGTTCACCGTCAGCTTCTTGTCCTCGTACCTGACCACGTCGCCGCCGACGCCGACCACCCGCTTGATGAAGTCCTGGCTCGGGTTCACCGGGTACCGGAACACGACGACGTCGCCGCGCTTCGGATCGGAGAGCGGCACGACCTTGGCCTCGACGATCGGCAGCCGCAGCCCGTAGGTGAACTTGTTGACGAGGATGAAGTCGCCGACCTCGAGCGTGGGGCGCATCGACGACGACGGGATCTTGAACGGCTCGGCGACGAACGACCGCAGCAGGAAGACGACGAGGAGGACCGGGAAGAACGACGCCGCGTACTCGACCCACGCCGGCTCCTTCGCGCCCGGGGCCCGGCGCCTGGCGAGCCACGCGCGGTCGACGAACCAGAGCACGCCGGTGGCGAGCGTCAGCAGGAACAGGATCAGCGCGAAGTTCATCGTCGTTCGTCGGTCGTCGTGCGGCCCGGCGGATTGTGCCACGGCACGCGCGGGCCGGGCCGTCGCCCGCCCCCGCGGAACCGCCGTTCGTCCCGCGGTTTCCCTATTTCTCGCCCACCTGCAGGATCGCCAGGAACGCCTCCTGCGGGATCTCGACGCTGCCGACGGCCTTCATCCGCTTCTTGCCGGCCTTCTGCTTCTCGAGGAGCTTCTTCTTGCGCGTGATGTCGCCGCCGTAGCACTTGGCCAGCACGTTCTTGCGCATGGCCTTGACGGATTCGCGCGCGATGATCTGCGCGCCGATCGCCGCCTGGATCGCGACGTCGAACATCTGCCGCGGGATCAGGCCGCGCATCTTGGCGACCACCTCGCGGCCACGGTACTGCGCGACCGAGCGGTGCACCATCACCGACAGCGCATCGACGCGCTCGCCGTTGATCAGGATGTCGAGCTTGACGACGTCGGCGGCGCGGAACTCGAGGAACTCGTAGTCCATCGACGCGTAGCCGCGGGAGACGCTCTTCAGCCGGTCGAAGAAGTCCATGACGACCTCGGCGAGCGGCAGCTCGTAGTGGATGACGACCTGCCGGCCGCGGTACTGCATGTCGCGCTGCAGGCCGCGCTTCTCGGTGCACAGCGTCAGCACCGGCCCCACGTAGTCCTGCGGCACGAGGATCGTCACCGTGATGACCGGCTCGCGGATCTCCTCGACGCGCGAGAGGTCGGGCAGCTTGGCCGGACTGTCGATCTCGACCACCTCGCCGTCGCGCATCAGCACCTGGTACACGACGGACGGCGCCGTCGTGATGAGGTCCATGTCGTACTCGCGCTCGAGCCGCTCCTGCACGATGTCCATGTGCAGCAGGCCGAGGAAGCCGCAGCGGAAGCCGAAGCCCAGCGCCTGCGACACCTCGGGCTCGAAGTGCAGCGACGCGTCGTTGAGCTTCAGCTTGGTCAGAGCCTCGCGCAGCGCCTCGTACTGGTTCGACTCGACCGGGTACAGGCCGGCGAACACCTGCGGCTTGACTTCCTTGAAGCCCGGCAGCGGGCCGGCGGCGGGCGCCTGCGCGAGCGTGATGGTGTCGCCGACCTTCGCCTCGGCCAGCTCCTTGACGCCGGCGATCACGAACCCGACGTCGCCCGCCTCCAGCTGGTCGCGCGCGAGCGCCTTGGGCGTGAACACCCCGACCTGCTCGCACTGGTGCACGGCGCCCGTGGCCATCAGCAGCACCTTGTCGCGCGGCTTCAGCGTGCCGTTGACCATGCGCACGAGCATCACCACGCCCACGTAGTTGTCGAACCACGCGTCGATGACCAGCGCCTGCAGCGGCGCCGCCGCGTCGCCGCGCGGCGGCGGCACGCGGGCGATCACCGCCTCGAGGATGTCGTCGATGCCCACGCCGGTCTTGGCGCTGGCGCGGATCGCGTCCTGCGCCGGGATGCCGACGATGTCCTCGATCTCCTCGATCACGCGTTCGGGTTCCGCCGACGGCAGGTCGATCTTGTTGAGCACCGGGATCACTTCGACGCCCTGCTCGGTCGCCGTGTAGCAGTTGGCGACCGTCTGCGCCTCCACGCCCTGCGACGCGTCGACGACCAGCAGCGCGCCCTCGCACGCGGCCAGCGACCGCGACACCTCGTAGGCGAAGTCGACGTGCCCGGGAGTGTCGATCAGGTTGAGCGCGTAGGTCTCGCCGTCGCGCGCCCTGTACGAGAGCGCCGCCGTCTGCGCCTTGATCGTGATGCCCCGCTCGCGCTCCAGGTCCATCGAGTCCAGCACCTGCTCGCTCATCTCGCGGTCGGACAGGCCGCCGCAGCGCTGGATGAAGCGGTCGGCGAGCGTCGACTTCCCGTGGTCGATGTGGGCGATGATCGAGAAGTTGCGGATGTGGCGCACGGTGGGCCCGGAAAATCGACGGGCACCCGAAAGTGCCCGTAAGGCGTGGCGCCGGTCGCGGCGCCGCGGCAGGAGATCGTCGGAAAACGTTGAATTTTAACCGATTCGGCCCCGGCTTGCGAGGGCGCGTTCGACGGCCGGCGCGTCGAGGCGGTAATGGCAGAGCTCGACGCCGTCCGCCGCCGTGCCGAGCAGCAGCACCGGCACGAGTTCGCCATAGCGCGCCTCCAGTTCGGGGTGGGCGTCGACGTCGACCTCGGCGACGGTCGCGCCGTGCCGGCGCGCGAGCGGCGCGAGCGCCTCGCGCATCTCGTCGCACAGGTGGCAGTACGCGCGGGAGAGGAGCGTCAGCATGTCGATCCGCGAACACTGCCCCTCACCCCTGCCCTCTCCCCGCTGCGCGGGGCGAGGGAGCACGTCCGAGCCACCGGAGACGCCGCCACGCCCCCTCTCCCGCCTGCGGGAGAGGGCTGGGGTGAGGGTGCGCGCAAGCCCGAGGCGCAGCCGCTATTCGCCGTTGAGCGCGCGCAGCGTCGAGAAGAACTGCTGCTCGCCGCGCTTCAGCTGCAGCGTGACGGACGCGCCCTTCTCCACCTTCGCCAGCGCGTCGTTGACCTGCGCG
This sequence comes from Casimicrobiaceae bacterium, assembly GCA_044223185.1. Classification (GTDB taxonomy): domain Bacteria; phylum Pseudomonadota; class Gammaproteobacteria; order Burkholderiales; family Casimicrobiaceae; genus VBCG01. Next base: position 55,114 of record JBGAMF010000001.1, read on the forward strand.
GCGCTCCGCGCCTCGGTGGTCGCGCCGCCGCGGACGATGGCGATGATGACGTCGCCCGGCTGCACGTTGCCGCGCACGGTCGGCGCGACGTCGTCGACGGCGACCCCGGCCTTCACGTCGGCCTCCTTCTTCTGCTCGTCGGTCAGGTCGGACAGGACGAGCCCCATCTTGTTGGGCTTCGCCTTCTCCTTCGGCGCGGGCTGCCCGCGGCGCGGCTGCGCGGCCGCGTCTTCCTTCATCTCGGCGACCGTGACCGTCAGCTCCTTCTGCGCGTTCTTGCGCCACACGGTGAGGACGATCTTGTTGCCCGGGCGGATCGCGGTGATGATCCGCGGCAGCTCCTGCGACGTCTTGACGTCGCGGCCGTCGGCCTTGACGATGATGTCGCCGACCTCCACACCCGCCTTCGCCGCCGGGCCGTCCTTCTCGACGCCGTTGACGAGCGCGCCGCGCGGCGCCCCGAGCCCGAACGCCTCGGCGTCCTCCTTGGTCACCGGCTGGATCTGCACGCCGATGCGCCCGCGCGTCACGCGCCCCTTCTCCTTCAGCTGCGTCACCGTGTTCATCGCGACGTCGATGGGGATGGCGAACGCGAGGCCCATGTACCCGCCGGTGCGCGAGTAGATGAGCGAGTTGATGCCGACGACCTCGCCCTTCATGTTGAACAGCGGCCCGCCCGAGTTGCCGGGGTTGATCGCGACGTCGGTCTGGATGAACGGCACGAGGTTCTCCTGCGGCAGGTCGCGTCCCTTGGCGCTGACGATGCCGGCGGTCATCGTGTTCTCCAGCCCGAACGGCTTGCCGATCGCGACCACCCACTCGCCGACCTTGAGCTTGTCGGGGTCGCCGATCGTGACCTTCGGCAGGTCCTTCGCCTCGATCTTCAGGAGCGCGATGTCGGTGCGCTTGTCGGTGCCGAGCACCTTGGCCTTGAACTCGCGCTTGTCGGACAGCCGTACCGTCACCTCGTCGGCGCCGTCGACCACGTGCGCGTTCGTGAGCACGTGGCCGTCGCTGCCGATCACGAAACCAGACCCCACCGCCTGCGGCTCCGGCTCGCGCTCCTGGCCGCGGCGCGGCGGCACCTGGCCGAACCGGCGGAAGAACTCGTAGAACGGGTCGTCCTCGGACAGCTCCGGCATGCCGCGCGCCCGCCGCGACTTCTGGGTGACGTCGATCGAGACCACCGCCGGCCCGTTCCTCTCGTACAGGTCGGTGAAGTCGGGCAGCCCGGCGCGGCCCTGCGCCGAGGCCGCGGGAACGAGCGGCAGGTTCAGCACGAGCAGGAGCGCGCCGGCGGCGGCGGTGCGAAGCGGGGACAGCATGCGCATGGGAATCCTCTGGGGTGAAACGCGTTGCGAATGACGAAGGGACGCGCGGCCGGCTAGCGGCGGGCGACCGACTGGGCGATCTGGCGGACCGTCGCCGGCGGCACCTCGCCCAGCACGGTCACGAGGTACGCGTCGCTGCGGGTCGTGTACTGGGCAAGGCCCCCGGCCTGGGTCAGGCCGATCTGCGTCTGCGTCACGGTGAACGGCTCGATGAAGATGCTGATGGCGACCAGCCCGTCCGAGTAGACGATGTGCGCGACGGGACTCGGCTTGCCCGGGAGCTTGCGGATCCCTTCCATGATCTTGGCGAAGCCCGGCGGGACCTTGCCCACCGCCCAGCCGGTGTCGTTCTGCACGACCTCGCCCGGCCCGCCGCGCTTGACCTGCCAGTCCGGCGGCACCGTCGCCCACGAGGGCTTGACCGACTCCTTGTCGATCTTCGGGTTGAGCGAGACGTCGGAGAACGCGAACTCCTCGATGATCTCGCCCTTCTCGTTGACGAGGCGCGCCTTCAGCAGCAGCCCCGTCGACGTGTGCGACCAGAACTTGTGCGCGTAGCGCAGCCCGTCCTTGGGCTCGAACACGACGATGTCCACGGTCTGGCCCGCGATCCGCTCGCCGCCGATCCGCCGGAAGTTGTAGTACTGCGTGAGGTTGCCGATCTGCTCCGCCGACAGCGACGGGAACACGTTGCGGAACGTGCGCGGCTCGATGCGGACGATCCTGGCCTCGGGCAGGTACTGGCGCACCTCGTTGCCCGCGCGCACGATCTCGCGCGCCGGACCGTCGAGCGAAACCAGCTTCTCCCACTCCTGGCCGTTGTCGTTCAGGTGGGTCAGCCGGAACGTCTCGACGCGATCGCCCTGCCGGTACACGACGGTCCCGCTGTAGTTCAGCAGGCGGGCGGCCTGCGTGACTTCGGTGAGCCACGTGGCGGCGTCCTGCGCCTGCACGCGCGGCGCGACCAGGAGCGCCGCCAGCAGCAGAAGGCCGATCGCCGCGCGCCAGGGCGCGCGCGGGACTGCCTGACCTTGGTGCATCATCGCCGCGGTCGCCTCGGTCAGGGACGGGACTCGGCGCCCGCCGTGGCCACCGCGCGCAGGTAGGTGCCGCCGCCGTGGATCGCGGACGCCGGCGAGTATTCCTGGTGCGCCATCAGGTAGTCGGACGGCATTTCCGCCGGCGGCTTGACCTGCGCCGCGCGGACCGTCGCGGCCTCGCGGGCCTTGGCCACGGCGGTGGGCGGCACGTCGACCATCGAGAACGCGGTCCACCCGACGACGGTCACCGCGGCGATCGTCGCCGCGACCGCCCACGCGAACGTCGCCGGCTGCGCGGGCCGGTGGGTCCTGGCCTGCGGCGCGAGCACCGTGGGCTCGGCGGCCAGCGCCGCGGCGAACCGCGCGGAGAAGCCGGACGCCGCGCCGCCCGTGCCGCGCAGGTGGTCGCCGATCGCGTGGTAGCAGGCCCACGTCTGCGCGCCGTCCGCGGACTTCAGCCCGGCCAGGCAACGGTCGAGCTCGGCGTCGTCGAGCTCGCCGTCCATCAGGCGCGAAATGTTCTCGTTCATCACCATCTCCGGTTTTCGTCGGTGCCGAGCTGCGGGCGCAACTCGGCGGCGATCGCCTCGCGCGCACGGAAGATCCGGGAGCGCACGGTGCCGATCGGGCAGTTCATCACAGACGCGATTTCCTCGTAGCTCAGGCCCTCGATCTCGCGCAGCGTGATCGCCGTGCGCAGGTCCTCGGGCAGTGCATCCATTGCGCGGTTCACGGTTGCCGCGATCTGCTTGCCGATCAGCTCGTCCTCGGGCGTCGCACTGTCGCGCAGCTGTTCCGCTTCCTCGAAGCCTTCCGCATCCTCGTTGTCGAACGACGTCGACGTCGGCGCGCGCCGGCCCATCGCGACCAGGTAGTTCTTCGCCGTGTTGATCGCGATGCGATACAGCCACGTGTAGAACGCACTGTCGCCGCGGAAGCTCGGAAGCGCGCGGTAGGCCTTGATGAATGCCTCCTGCGCCACGTCCTCGACCTCCGCGGGGTCGCGCACCATCCGCGACAGCAGCCGCCCCAGCTTGCGCTGGTACTTCATGACCAACAGCTCGAACGCGCGCTTGTCGCCCCGCTGCGCCCGCTCCACGAGCTGCTGATCGACTTCGCGATCACCCATCCGCGGGTATTCCCTGAATCGTTCGTTGTTGTCCCGCCGAACGGCAGGTGCGGCAGCCGGGGGGCACGAGACCCTGCCCAAGCCAAGCCGCGGGTTCAACGCCGCAGCGCACGCTTGCCGTAACAGACTGTTTCGCGGGAGTTAAGTTCATTGGCGCCGCCCGCCGGCTTCCGCCTGCATGCGCGGCGGCTGTTTGTCCAGGACAAGGACCGACTCGACCTCGCCGGTGACGATCCCGCGGTAGTTGCGCACCGGCGGCCGGGCCCACCGGGCGAGCGCCGCCCGCGCGACGTCGTCGAGCAGGCCGAGCTGGTCGAGGGTGGCGACCACGGCCGGGTGCAGGCCCCGCACGGCTCCATCGGAGACCTTGACCGCAATGCCCCAGCCGCGGCTGCGCACGCCGATGGCCTGCACGCCTTCGGCGCCGACCTTGGCGACCCAGTCGCCGCGCCCTGCCTCCATCAGCGCGAGGTCGCCGCGCCCCTCCCCGGACACCATGGCCGGGTGGGCGGTCATCGCGTCCGCGAGCGTGCGGGGCGCCGCGCCGTAGTCGGGATCGTCGCCGGCCGCGGCAAGCCGCGCGAACGCTCCCGCCAGGCTGCGCAGCGGCAGCGCGTAGTTCGGCGCCGAGCAGCCGTCGATGCCCATCACGAGTGCCGCCTCCGGAACCCCGGCGAACGTCGCCACCGCGCGCCGGATCTCGCGCTGCAACGGGTGCCCGGGGTCGAGGTAGTCGCCCTTGGCATAGCCGCACGCGCTGCAGTGCGCGAGCATCCCCGCGTGCTTGCCCGAGCAGTTGTGCGCGAGCGGCGAATACGGCGGCGGCGGCGGCACCTCGTCGCGGGCCGTGTAGAAGCCCGGCGCGTGCGTGCCGCACTGGAGGTCGGCGGCACGGTTGCCGGCCTTGGCGAGGATCGCCGCGGCGGACTCGACGTGCCGCGGCTCGCCCGAGTGGCTCGCGCAGAGCAGCGCGACCTCCTGCTGCGTCAACCCGAACCGTGCGGGCCCGCCCGCGGCGACGAACGGCAGCGCCTGCAGGGGCTTCAGCGTGCTGCGTGTGAACGTGAGCGCCGCCGGGTCGCCCGCGGCGTGGAGCAGCGCCCCGTCGCCGTCGACCACCGCCACCGAGCCCAGGTGCACCGACTCGACCGCGCCGCCGCGCGTCATGACCGCCAGCGGGACGTGGGCGGTGGAGAAGGCGGTGGCGGGCATCGATGGGCGGCAACGGACGAACCGCCCATTATCGCCTATCCGCCGCAGAGGGTCTGACCCTTAACATGCACTGGATTGCAGGTTGAGGGTCAGACCCTCACCGGCGGACGGGCGCCGGCTGCGGCCGGGCGGCGCCCGCCGCGCTACCGCGCGGCGAGCGCGGTCCTGATCTGCTCCAGCGCGCCCGGGTCCTCGATCGTCGTGAGGTCGCCGGGGTCGCGGCCTTCCGCCAGCGCCTGGATCGACCGGCGCAGGAGCTTGCCGGAGCGCGTCTTCGGCAGCAGCGTGACGAAGTGGACGGCCCCCGGCCGGGCGATGGCGCCCAGCTCGCGGTCGACCGTCTCCATCACTTCCTTGCGCATCGCCGCCACGCCTTCCGGCGTGGCGACGCGCGCCGGGTCCTTGACGACGGCGAACGCGACCGGAACCTGTCCCTTGAGCTGGTCGGCGACGCCCACGACCGCCACCTCGGCGATGCCGGCGTGCGCCTGCACCGCCTCCTCGATCTCCCGCGTGCCCAGCCGGTGGCCGGCGACGTTGATCACGTCGTCGGTGCGGCCGAGCACGAAGTAGTAGCCGTCCCGGTCGCGCGTGGCCCAGTCGAACGTCGAGTAGACGGGGCGGTCGCGGAACGTCGAGAAGTACGTCTTGACGAAGCGCTCGTCGTCGCCCCACACCGTGGTCATGCATCCGGGCGGCAGCGGCGGCGCGATCGTCAGCACGCCCTTCTCGTCGGCGGCGACCTCCTCGCCCGTGGTCTCGTGCAGCAGGTGCACGTCGTACCCGGCCGCCGGGAACGACGGGCTGCCGAACTTGCGCGGCGTGTCCTCCACGCCGAGCTGCGCCGACAGGATCGGCCAGCCCGACTCGGTCTGCCAGTAGTTGTCGATGATCGCCACGCCGCCCAGCGCGTCGGACACCCAGCGCGCCGTCGGCTCGTCGAGCGGCTCGCCGGCGAGGAACAGGTAGCGGAGCGTCGGGATCGCGTGCTGCCGCATGTACGCCGGGTCCTGCTTCTTCAGCACGCGGATCGCGGTGGGCGAGCTGAACATCGTCTTCACGCCGTGGTCGGCGACGATCTTCCACCAGATCGCGGGATCGGGCCGGATCGGGAGCCCCTCGTACATGATCGTCGTCGAGCCGTTGATGAGCGGCCCGTAGATGATGTACGAGTGCCCGACGACCCAGCCGATGTCGCTGGTGGTGAACATCGCCTCGCCGGGCGCCACGCAGAAGACGTCGCGCATCGACGTCGCGAGCGCCACCGCGTACCCGCCGGTGTCGCGCTGCACGCCCTTCGGCTTGCCGGTCGTGCCCGACGTGTACAGGATGTACGACGGCTCGCTCGACTCCAGCCACTCGACCGGCACCTGGGCGTCCATGTGCTGCGCGCGCAGCGCGGCGTAGTCGAGGTCGCGGCCGGCCACGCGGGTCATGGCCGGGTCGAGGCCGCGGTTGCAGATGAGGACGCGCTGCGGCGGGTGCTGCGCGAGCCGGCAGGCCTCGTCGACCAGGTGCTTGTAGGGCACCGCCTTGCCGCCGCGCATTCCGGCGTCGGCGGTGACCATCGCCTTGGGCTTCGCGTCGTCGATGCGCGTGGCGAGGCTCGCCGCGGCGAAGCCGCCGAACACGACCGAGTGGATCGCGCCGATGCGCGCGCAGGCGAGCATCGCGAACACGGCCTCGGGGATCATCGGCATGTAGACGAGCACGCGGTCGCCGTGCCCGACCCCGAGGCTGCCCAGCACCGCCGCGAAGCGGTTGACCTCCGCGTGCAGCTCGCGGTACGTGTAGCGCGCCTCCTGCCCGGTCTCGGTCGACAGGTAGACGAGCGCGGCCTGGTCGCCGCGCGCCGCGAGATGGCGGTCGACCGCGTTGTGGCAGAGGTTCGTGCGCCCGCCGACGAACCACTTCGCGAACGGCGGCCGCGAGTAGTCGAGGACGGAAGTGAACGGCGTCTGCCAGTCGATCAGCGCGGCCTTTTCGCGCCAGAACGCGTCGCGGTCGGCGAGCGAGCGCCGGTGGTACTCACGGTAGCTGGACATCGGACTTCCTCCTCGTGGATGCGCGGGCGCCTGCCTGCGGCGCTGCGGCGCGGCCGGGCGGCGGTGCCGGTTTCCGCGCAATCCTAGGGCGCGCGGCTTGCGCGAACCTTGCGCCCGGTCAAGCCACGGCCGCAGCGCGGCCGGGCTCCCTCTCCCAGGAGCGGGGAGAGGGTCGGGGTGCCGGGCGGGCCTACCCGCCGTGCGAGTCGGGCGCGACGCGGACGACCGTGCGGCCGCGGACCAGCCCCTTGATGTAGGCGTCGAAGTGCGTCGGCAGCTCCTCGAAGTCGATCGTGCGCACGCCGTCGTGCACGCGGTCCGGCCGCCACTCGACGGCCAGCTTGTTCCAGATGCGCTGGCGCACGCCCATCGGGCAGTTGACGCTGTCGGTGCCGAGCAGGTGCACGCCGCGCAGGATGAACGGCATCACCGTCGTGGACAGCTTGTGCCCGGCGGCGAGGCCGACCGCCGCCACGGTGCCGCCGACCTTCGCCGTCGACAGCAGCCACGCGAGGTAGTCGCCGCCCAGGTTGTCGATGCCGCCGGCGAACGTCGCGCGGTCGAGCGGCCGGATCTTCGTCAGGTCCAGCGACTGCCGGAGCACGACCTCCTTCGCGCCGATGCCCCTGAGGTAGTCGGCCTCCTCGCCCTTGCCGGTGATCGCGACCACGTGGTAGCCCAGCTTGGCGAGGATCTCGACCGCGACGGAGCCGACGCCGCCGGTGGCGCCGGTCACGGCGACCGGCCCGCTCTCGGGCGTCAGCCCGTTGTGCTGCATGTTCATGATCGCGAGCGCCGCGGTGAAGCCGGCGGTGCCCAGCGTCATCGCGTCGAACGCGGTCATGCTCTCGGGGCGCCGCACGACCCAGTCGGCGGGCACGCGCACCTTGCCGGCATAGCCGCCGTCGTGCGCGACGCCCATGTCGTAGCCGGTGACGATCACCTTGTCGCCCGCCTTGAACCGCGGGTCGCCGGACGCCTCGACCGTGCCCGCCATGTCGATGCCGGCGTTGGTCGGGTACTTGCGCATGATCTTGCCGGCGCCGTTGTACGAAAGCGCGTCCTTGTAGTTGATCGTCGAGTACTTGGTGCGGATGACCACGTCGCCGGGGTCGAGCTCGTCGACGGTCATGTCGACGAAGTGGCTCGCCACGACGCCGTTCTCCTCGAACGTGCGGTAGGCCTTGAACTTGTTGGGCACGGCATCCTCCTTTGGGTCGGCGTGGTGTGCGGAATCAGGCGGGAACGGGGACCGCCGCCGGCGCACCTTCCGAGGCGTGCGGCAGGGCCATGTAGTCGTGCGTGCGCATCTCCGCGAGGCGGCTCACGGTGCGCGGGAATTCCTGCGCGTTCGGCCCGGCGACGTACAGCGCGGCCGCCGGCGCGGCCGCGGAGGCGACGAGCTTGACGCGGTGGTCGTACAGGATGTCGACGAGCCACGTGAAGCGCCGGGCGACGTCGCCCTGCGCGGCGGTGAGCACCGGGATGTCGGACAGGAACAGCACGGCGAAGCGCTGCGCGAGCTCGAGGTAGTCGCGCTGCGAGCGCGGGCCGTCGCACAGCGAGGCGAAGTCGAACCAGACGGCGCTGCCGGCGCAGCGGCGCGCGGTCAGCGTGCGGCCCGCGATCGCGAGCTTGCCCGACTCGTCGGGCCCGTTGCGCATCGCCTCGAAGGCCGCGTCCATCGCGGCGTCGGCCGCCGCGCCGCCGGGCACGTGGTAGGCGGCGACGTGCTCGAGCGCGCGCAGCCGGTAGTCGATGCCGCCGTCGACCTCGACGACGTCGAGCCACTGGTGCAGCAGCCGGATCGTCGGCACGAAGTTCTGCCGCTGCAGGCCGTTCGGGTACAGGCCGTCGGGCGGGTAGTTCGACGTCGTGACGAAGACGACGCCCGCCGCGAACAGCGCGGCCAGCAGGCGCCCCAGGATCATCGCGTCGGCGATGTCCGCCACGTGGAATTCGTCGAAGCAGACGAGCCGCCAGCGGCGCGCGATGCGCTCCGCCACCGCGGCCAGCGGGTCCACCTCGGCCTTCAGCGACGCAAGCTCCTCGTGAACGTCGCGCATGAACGCGTGGAAGTGCACGCGCGTCTTGCGCTTCAGCGGCACGCACGCGTAGAAGCTGTCCATCAGGAAGCTCTTGCCGCGGCCGACGCCGCCCCACAGGTAGAGGCCGCGCGGGACTGCCGGCGGTGCCAGCAGGCGCTTCAGCGTGGACTGCCGCGCGGTGCGGAACGCCGCGAGCTCGTCGGAGAGCGCCTGCAGCCGGTCGAGCGCGGCGGCCTGCGCGTGGTCGAGCGTCGCTCCGCGCCGGCGGAGCAGCGGTTCCAGGTAATCGTAGAGCGCGCCGTCGCGGCGCGCGATCTGGCCGGGGGCGAGCGCCCCGGTCACCGGGCAACCCCGCGCGCGGCGGCGACTCCCGCCATGCGCCCGAAGGCCGCCGTTGCGACGTTTGCCCCTGCCCCTGCCACTCCCCCTCGCCCTCCGCTGCCGTCGGCGCCGGGCGCGCGTGCCGCCGCGCCCCTCGTTCGTGTCCGCCTATGCTAGAGGTTCAGCGTCCTGCCGTCTACCGCCAGCGCCGCCTCCTTCGTCGCCTCGGCCAGCGACGGGTGCGCGTGGCAGATGCGCGCCAGGTCCTCGCTCGCCGCGCCGAACTCCATCGCGACCACGCCCTCGGTGATGAGCTCCGAGACCAGCGGGCCGATCATGTGCACGCCGAGGATGCGGTCGGTCTTGCGGTCGGCGAGGATCTTGACGAAGCCGCTGGTGTCGCCGAGCGCGCGGGCGCGGCCGTTGGCCGAGAAGGGGAAGCTGCCGGCCCGGTAGTCGGTGCCGTCGGCCTTCAGCTGCTCCTCGGTCCGGCCCACCCACGCGATCTCGGGCGCCGTGTAGATGACCCACGGCACCGTGTCGAAGTCGACGTGACCGTGCTGGCCCGCGATGCGCTCGGCCACCGCCACGCCCTCCTCCTCGGCCTTGTGGGCGAGCATCGGCCCGCGCACGACGTCGCCGACCGCCCAGACGTTGGCGAGGTTCGTCCGGCACTGGCCGTCGACTTCCACGAAGCCCCGGGCGTCGAGCGCGAGGCCGACCGCGTCGGCGGCGAGGCCGCCGGTGAACGGCAGCCGGCCGATCGCCACGATCAGCCGGTCGAACGTCGACGCCTGCGCGTTGCCGGCCGCGTCGGTCCACGCGACCCGCACGTCGTCCCCGCCGACCTTCACCTCCGTGATCTGCGCGCCGGTGTGGATCGCGAGCCCCTGCTTCGCGAAGAGCTTGCCGGCCTCCTTGGCGATGGCCCCGTCGGCAGCGCCGAGAAACGCCGGCAGCGCCTCCAGCACCGTGACCTCGGCGCCGAGCCGGCGCCACACGCTGCCCATCTCGAGCCCGATGACGCCGGCGCCGACGACGCCCAGGCGCTTCGGCACCGCGGGGATCGCGAGGGCTCCCGCGTTGTCGAGCACGCGCACGTTGTCGATCGGCACGCCCGGCAGCGCGCGGGGCTTCGACCCCGTGGCGACGATCACGTGCTTCGCCGCGAGCTCCGCGGGCTTCGCCCCGGCCACGGCCACCTTCCACCGGTCGCCATCCCTGCCGGCGAACGACCCGACGCCGTGGAAGAACGCGACCTTGTTCTTCCTGAACAGGTACAGGATGCCGTCGTTGTTCTGGGCGACGACGCGCTCCTTGCGCGCGAGCATCTTCGCGACGTCCATCGTGAGGCCCGCGACCCCGATGCCGTGGTCGGCGAACGCGTGGCCAGCGTGCGCGAAGTTCTCCGAAGACTGCAGCAGCGCCTTCGACGGGATGCAGCCGACGTTCGTGCAGGTGCCGCCGGGTGCCGGCTTGCCGTCCTTGCGCGTCCAGTCGTCGACGCACGCGACCTTCATGCCGAGCTGCGCCGCGCGGATCGCGGCGATGTAGCCGCCCGGGCCGGCGCCGATGACGACGACGTCGAATTGTTCGCTCATGGGGAAGAACCTTTCACAAAGAGACGCCGAGACGCAGAGGACGTCCCGTTGCCGTTCTCGGCGCCTCTGCGTCTCTTTGTGGGATGAACCCGTCAGAGGTCGAGCAGCAGCCGCGCCGGGTCCTCCAGCGCCTCCTTGATCGCGACGAGCGACAGCACCGCCTCGCGGCCGTCGATGATCCGGTGGTCGTACGACTGCGCGAGGTAGTTCATCGGGCGCACGACCACCTGCCCGTTCTCGACGACCGCGCGCTCCTTCGTCGCGTGCACGCCGAGGATCGCCGACTGCGGCGGGTTGATGATCGGCGTGGAGAGCATCGAGCCGAACACGCCGCCGTTGCTGATCGTGTACGTGCCGCCGGTGAGCTCCTCGACCGTCAGCTTGCCGTCCTGCGCGCGCTTGCCGTACTCGGCGATCTGCCGCTCGATGTCGGCGATCGACATCTGGTCGGCGTCGCGCAGGATCGGCACGACGAGGCCACGCGGGCTGCCCACCGCGATGCCGATGTCGTAGTAGCCGTGGTAGACGATGTCGGCGCCGTCGATCGACGCGTTGACCAGCGGGTACTTCTTCAGCGCGTGCACGGCCGCCTTCACGAAGAAGCTCATGAAGCCGAGCTTGACGCCGTGCTCCTTCTCGAAGCGGTCCTTGTAGCGGTTGCGCAGGTCGATGACCGGCTGCATGTTCACTTCGTTGAACGTCGTGAGGATCGCCGCCGTCGCCTGCGACTGCACGAGGCGCTCGGCGACGCGGGCGCGCAGCCGCGACATCGGCACCCGCTGCTCGGGCCGCGCGCCCGGCGCAGCCGCCGGCGGCGGCGCGGGCGGCGCCTTCGCGCGGGCGCCGGCGCCGGCGCGCCTGGCCTCGGCCGCGGCGAGGGCGTCGCCCTTGGTGATCCGGCCGCCACGCGTGTGCCGACGACGGCGGCGCTGCGTCGACGCCGGACTCGGCCAGCACCTTGCGGGCCGCCGGCAGCGCCGTGGCCGCGGCCGGCGCCGCGGCCGATGCGGCCGACGGCGCGGCGGCCGGCGCCGCCGCGGCGGCTTGGCGGCCTCGCCGGCGGCGGCGGGCGCGGGGCCTTCGCCTCCGTGTCGATGACGGCGATCACCTCGTTCGACGTCACCGTCGACCCGTCGGCCTTCACGATCTCGACCAGCACGCCGTCGCCGGGTGCCGGCAGCTCGAGCACCACCTTGTCGGTCTCGACGTCGATCAGGTTTTCGTCGCGCGCGACGGCGTCGCCGGGCTTCTTGTGCCAGCTGACCAGCGTGGCTTCGGCCACCGACTCCGGCAGCTGCGGGACCTTCACTTCGATGCGCATGATCTTGCTTCCGGATCAATGGGCGACGACCATTTCGCCGGACTTCAACTGCGCGGCGAACGCGTCCTCGACGAGCTGCTTCTGCTCGGCGTTGTGCCGGGCGGCGTAGCCGACGGCCGGCGACGCCGAGATCGCGCGGCCTGCGTACGCCAGCACCTGCTGCGGCAGGATGTCCGCGCGCAGGTACGCGCGCAGCCGGTACCACGCGCCCTGGTTCTGCGGCTCCTCCTGCACCCACACCACCTCCTTCGCGTGCGGGAACTTCCCGATCTCGCGCGCGAAGTCCGCGTGCGGGAACGGGTACTGCTGCTCGAGCCGCACGATCGCGATGTGGTCCGCCTTGTGCTCGCGCCGGTGGGCCAGCAGCTCGTAGTAGACCTTGCCCGAGCACGCGAGCACGCGGGTCACCTTCTTCGCCGCGAGCTTCTCCGTCTCGCCGATCACCGTCTGGAACCCGCCGTGCGCGAGCTCGGCGAGCGACGACACCGCCTCCTTGTGGCGCAGCAGGCTCTTCGGGCTCATCACGATCAGCGGCTTGCGGTAGCGGTGCAGCATCTGCCGGCGCAGCATGTGGAACACCTGCGCGGGCGTCGACGGCACGCACACCTGCATGTTGTGCTGCGCGCACAGCTGCAGGAAGCGCTCCGGGCGCGCCGACGAGTGCTCCGGCCCCTGCCCTTCGTAGCCGTGCGGCAGCAGCATGACGAGCCCGCAGATGCGGCCCCACTTGACCTCGCCGGCGCTGATGAACTGGTCGATGACGACCTGCGCGCCGTTGACGAAGTCGCCGAACTGCGCCTCCCAGACGACGAGGCGCCCCGGGTCCGACGTCGCGTAGCCGTACTCGAACGCCACGACCGCCTGCTCGGTCAGCACCGAGTCGATGATCTCGCACGTCGGCTGCTTCTCGGCCAGGTGCTGCAGCGGCACGTGGTTGCCCTCGTCCCAGCGGACGCGGTTCTGGTCGTGCAGCACCGCGTGCCGGTGCGAGAACGTGCCGAGCCCGACGTCCTCGCCGGAGATGCGCACGCCGTAGCCGTCGGCGAGCAGCGTCGCGTACGCGAGCGTCTCGCCCATCCCCCAGTCGAGCGGCTGCGCGCCCTCGGCCATCGCGCGGCGGTCGGCCAGCACCTTCGACGCGGATGCGGCGAAGCCGGCGGATACGTCGAGCCGCTTCGCACAGCGCCGCCAACAGCGTCGCCATCGGCACCGCCGTGTCGACGCGGTCGGTCCAGTGGCCGCCGACGTATGCCGACCAGTCGATCGTGAACGGCGGCTTGTAGTTCGACAGGATCGTCTTGTTCGTGTGCTGGCCGCGGTCCATCGCCGCGCGGTACGTGCTGACCATCGCGTTCGCCTCGTCGGCGGTGACCACGCCCGCCGCGATCAGGCGGTCGGCGTACAGCCGCCGCGTGCCCGGGTGCTGGGCGATGCGGTCAGCATGAGCGGCCAGACCAGCAGCTCGTGTCCTTCCATTGCGGCCCAGGCGCCGGAAGCACACGAGGTCGATGAACACGTCGCGGTGGAACCGCCGCTGGTACTCGAGCGCGATCTCGATCGCGAGCAGCGCCGTCTCCGGGTCGTCGCCGTTGACGTGCAGGATCGGCGCGTCGACCATCTTCGCGATGTCGGTGCAGAACACGGTGCCGCGGATGTCGCGCGGGTCGGACGTCGTGAAGCCGATCTGGTTGTTGACGACGAGGTGGATGCGCGTGGTGTAGCCGCGGGTCTGCGCCATGTTCGAGCATTCCTGGTTGACGCCCTGCCCGCGATCGCCGCGTCGCCGTGGATCAGGATCGGCAGCACCCTGATCCGCGCGCCGCGCGCCGGTGCTGGCGCGCCTGGCACCGAGCCCTCGACGACCGGTTGACGATCTCGAGGTGCGACGATTGAACGCGAGCGTCGGGTGGACGGGGCTGCCCGGCGGACACGTCGGACGAGAACCCCTGGTGGTACTTGACGTCGCCGGCCGACAGTCCCGTGCGCGCCCTCGAACTCCGAGAACAGGTTCGCGGGCATCTTGCCGAAGATGTTCACGAGCACGTTGAGGCGCCCGCGGTGTGCCATGCCGAGGACGATCTCGCCGTGGACGCCCGCGGTGCCCGCCTGGACACCAGCAGGTCGAGCATCGGGATCGTCGATATCGCCGCCCTCGCCCGGAGAACCGCTTCTGGCCGATGTACCGGGTGCGCAGGTAGCGCTCGAGCGTCTCGGCCACGGTCAGCGCCTGAGGATGGCGGCGTTCCGCCAGTGCGTAGGTCGGCCGCGCGCGGATGGGCTCCAGCCGTACTCCTGGAAGAACCGCTTGGTCGCCGTGTCGGCGATGTACATGTACTCGGCGCCGAGCGTGCGGGTGTAGGTCTCCTGCAGCGACACGACGATGTCGGACAGTAGCGCGCTCCGCGCGGGGCCGCCCTTGTACGAGCCGACGTCGAACTCGGTGTCCATGTCGGCGTCGGTGAAGCCGTACGTCGCGAGGTCGAGGTCGGCCACGTAGTCGGGCTCGCGCTGGCGCAGCGGGTCGAGGTCGGCGTTGAACATGCCGAGCGTGCGGTACTTGCTGATGATGCGCAGCACGAGCACCTGCTTGTGCATCGTCGTCGCGTCGACCATCGCGCCTGCACGCGGCGGTTCTTCGCGAGCTCGACGAACGACGCGACGACCGGCGCGTGCGCGACGTCCGGCGCGCCGCCGCGCAGCTCGTCGAAGTACGCGCGCCACTCTGCGTCGACGCTGCCCGGATCCGCGAGGTAGCGCTCGTAGAGCTCCTCGATGAACGGCGCGTTGGCGCCGAACAGCGTGCTGGTGGCCTCGAACTCCTTCATGACGCCCATGCGCATCACCTTTTGCCGGACAGACCCTGCTTCGCTTCTCGTGGCGGAAACTACGTGCGCTGCGCGAGCGGACCACGCTGCGGCGCGGCCCGGTGGCCAGCTGCCGCGGACGGCCGATCTTGTACTCGGGGTCGGCGATCATCTCGTTCAGCTGCGCGATCCAGCCGACCGTGCGCGCCAGCGCGAAGATCGCCGTGAACAGCGGCACCGGGATGCCGATCGCCTTCTGCACGATGCCCGAGTAGTAGTCGACGTTCGGGTACAGCTTGCGCGACGAAGTAGTCGTCCTCGAGCGCGATCTTCTCGAGCGCCATCGCGAGCTTGAACAGCGGGTCGTCGTGCAGGCCGAGCATCGCCCAGCACTTCGTAGCACGTCTCGCGCATCAGCTGCGCGCGCGGGTCGTAGTTCTTGTACACGCGGTGGCCGAAGCCCATCAGTTTGACGTTGCTGTTCTTGTCCTTGGCCTTGGTGATGAACTCGCCGATCTTCGCCCCGCCCTGCGCCTGGATGTCGTAGAGCATGTTGAGCGCCGCCTCGTTGGCGCCGCCGTGCGCCGGCCCAGGCAGGCGCCACGCCGGCCGCGATCGCCGCGAACGGGTTGGTGCCGGACGACGCGCACAGGCGCACCGTCGACGTCGACGCGTTCTGCTCGTGGTCGGCGTGCAGGATGAAGATGCGGTCGATCGCGCGCACCAGCACGTCGTTGACTTCATACGGCTCGCACGGCGTGGCGAACATCATGCGCATGAAGTTGCCCGCGTAGCTCAGGTCGTTCTGCGGATAGATGTACGGCTGGCCGACCGAGTACTTGTACGCCATGGCGACCAGCGTCGGCATCTTGGCGATCAGGCGGATCGCCAGGATGTCGCGCTGCCTCTCGTCGTGCAGGTTGATCGAGTCCGGATAGAACGCCGACAGCGCGCCGACGAGGCCCGTCATCACCGCCATCGGATGCGCGTCGCGGCGGAAGCCGCGCATGAAGAACTGCATCTGCTCGTTGACCATCGTGTGCTTGGTCACCGTGCTGACGAACTTCTCCTTCTGCGTCATCGTCGGCAGCTCGCCGTAGAGCAGGGTGCAGGTCTCCATGAAGTCGCGCGTGGCGGCTCCTCGATGGGGTAGCCGCGATAGAGCAGCTCACCGGCATCGCCGTCGATGTACGTGATCGCCGAGCGGCACGACGCCGTGGAGAGGAAGCCGGGGGTCGTAGGTGAACCTGCCCGTCTTGCCGTACAGCGTGCGGATGTCGATCACGTCCGGACCCATCGTGCCGGAGACCGCCGGGAACGTGACCGAGGGCGAGCCGTCGGAGAAGTTGATGGTGGCGGTGCGTTCGGCTCATGGCGTGGACTCCAGTCGTGACGAGGTCGATGGCGGGAACAGGCTTCAGGTGGTGCGCGGTTGCGGCGGTCGCCCGAGCAGCGCGGACGCGACGGCGACGTCGGCAGGCTCCTGCCGACCCGAGATCAGGTCCACAGTTCGCCGTCGGGAAGATCGAGCAGCGCGTCGAGCATCGCGACGTCGTGTTCCGTCAGGTCGCCGTTCCGGGCAGCGAGGAAGCGCGTCAGCACGAGATCGTTCTCCAGCATCCGCAGCGCCGGTTCAGCGATCCTGGTCTAGCATCGATGTTCACAGGGCGGCGATCGGGGGCAAGGACCGGACTCCATGTCGTGGCGGCGCTCGCGCACTACACCGCGCGCTTCACCATGATGTCCTTGATCTTGCCGATCGCCAGCGACGGATTGAGGCTCTTCGGGCACACGTCCACGCAGTTCATGATCGTATGACAGCGGAACAGGCGATAAGGATCACCAGGGTTGTCGATGCGCCCCTCGAGGTCGCGGTCGCGCGTGTCGGCGACGAACCGGTACGCGGCGAGGAGCCCGGCGGGGCCCACGAACTTGTCCGGGTTCCACCAGAACGACGGGCACGCCGTCGAGCAGCAGGCGCACAGGATGCATTCGTACAGTCCGTCCAGCTCCTCGCGGTCTTCCGGAGACTGCAGCCGCTCCCGCTCGGGCGGCGGCGTGTCGTTGACGACGTACGGCTTGATCGAGTGGTACTGGCGGAAGAACTGGCTCATGTCGACGATCAGGTCGCGGATCACGGGCAGCCCCGGCAGCGGCCTCAACTCGACCGGCTCCTTCACGTCGTTGAGGTTGGTGATGCAGGCGAGGCCGTTCTTGCCGTTGATGTTCATCGCGTCCGACCCGCAGACGCCCTCGCGGCAGCTGCGCCGGAACGACAGCGTGTCGTCCGCAGCCTTGAGGCGCATCAGCGCGTCGAGCAGCATGCGGTCGGTCGGCTCGAGCGCGACGTCGTAGTCCCGGTAGTACGGCTTCGCGTCCTTCTCGGGATCGTAGCGGTAAACGCGAAATTTCATGGGTCAAGGTCCACAAAGAGGCGCAGAGACGCAGAGGAGAGCGGCATGATCTTCGTGCTCGGCGTCTCTGCGTCTCTTTGTGAATGATCAGTACGTTCTCGCCTTCGGCGGGAACGCCTCCACCGACAGCGGCTTCAGGTTCACCGGCTTGTACGCGAGGCGGTTGCCGTCGCGGTACCACAGCGTGTGCTTGAGCCAGTTCGCGTCGTCGCGGTTCGGGTAGTCGCTGCGCGCCTGCGCGCCGCGCGACTCGCGGCGCGCCTCGGCCGAGACGATCGTCGCCTTCGCCGTCTCGATCAGGTTGTCGAGCTCCAGCGCCTCCACCCGCGCGGTGTTGAACACGCGGCTGTGGTCGGCGATCGCCGTGCGCGCGGCGCGCGCGTCGAGTTCCATGACCATCCGCACGCCCTCGGACAGCAGCTCCTGGTTGCGGAACACGCCGCAGTGCGCCTGCATCGTCCTGCGGATCGCCTGCGCGACCTCGGGCACCGACTCGCCGGACGCCGCGCCGTCGAGGCGCGCGAGCCGCGCCCGCGAGGCGTCGCCGGCGTCGCGCGGCAGCGGCAGGTGCGCCTGCGCCGGCAGGTTCTGGGCGACGATGTGGTTGCCGGCGGCGCGGCCGAACACGAGGAGGTCGAGCAGCGAGTTGGTGCCGAGGCGGTTCGCCCCGTGCACGGAGACGCACGCGCACTCGCCGACCGCGTAGAGGCCGTTCACGACGGCGTTCGGGTCGCCGTCCCTCGGCGCGACGACCTGCCCGTGCACGTTGGTCGGGACGCCGCCCATCTGGTAGTGGATCGTCGGCACCACGGGAATCGGCTCCCGGATGCAGTCGACGTTGGCGAACTTGAGCGCGATCTCGCGGATCGACGGCAGCCGCTTGAGGATCACGTCGGGCCCGAGGTGGTCGAGCTTCAGCAGCACGTGGTCCTTGTGCGGGCCGACGCCGCGTCCTTCCTTGATCTCCTGGTCCATCGACCTCGACACGACGTCGCGCGACGCCAGGTCCTTGAGATTGGGCGCGTAGCGCTCCATGAAGCGCTCGCCCTGCGCATTCAGCAGGATGCCGCCCTCGCCGCGCACGCCCTCGGTGATCAGCACCCCCGCGCCGGCGACGCCGGTCGGGTGGAACTGCCAGAACTCCATGTCCTCGAGCGGGATGCCGGCGCGCGCCGCCATGCCGAGGCCGTCGCCGGTGTTGATGAACGCGTTGGTCGACGCGGCGAAGATCCGCCCGGCGCCGCCGGTGGCGAAGACCGTCGTCTTCGCCTGCAGGATCATCACGTCGCCAGTCTCCATCTCGTACGCGACCACGCCCAGCACGTCGCCGTCGGCGTTGCGGACGAGGTCGAGCGCCATCCACTCGACGAAGAACTGCGTGCGCGCCCGCACGTTGCGCTGGTAGAGCGTGTGCAGCATCGCGTGGCCGGTGCGGTCGGCCGCCGCGCAGGCGCGCTGCACGGGCTTCTCGCCGAAGTTGGCCGAGTGGCCGCCGAACGGGCGCTGGTAGATCGTGCCGTCCGGGTTGCGGTCGAACGGCATGCCGAAGTGCTCGAGTTCGTAGACGACCTGCGGGGCCATCTTGCACATGTACTCGATCGCGTCCTGGTCCCCGAGCCAGTCGGAGCCCTTGATCGTGTCGTACATGTGCCAGAGCCAGGTGTCCTCCGCCATGTTGCCGAGCGACGCGCCGATGCCGCCCTGCGCGGCGACCGTGTGCGAGCGCGTCGGGAAGACCTTCGACAGCACGGCCACCGACAGCCCGGCCTCGGCCAGCTGCAGCGACGCGCGCATGCCGGAGCCGCCGGCGCCGACGATGATCGCGTCGAACTTGCGGACGGGGAGCGCGGCCATCCCTAGTTCCCCCCCCACAATATGCCGATCGCCCAGCCGGCGTAGCCGACCAGGACGCCGATGACCGCGACCTGCACGGTCAGCCGCAGCCAGACGGGCTTGACGTAGTCCATCGAGATGTTGCGCACGCCGACCCAGGCGTGCCACAGCAGCGAGAGCATGAACGCGAACGTCGCGATGCGGAAGAGCCCGTTGCCGAACGTGGCCTTCCACGCGACGTAGTCGAGGCCGCCGAACCCTGGGAGGAAGAGCAGCAGGAACGTGTACGCCGCCATCACGACCGCGGAGACGCGCGCTGCACCAGCCAGTCGCGCCAGCCGTAGTGCGCGCCCACGGGAATGCGTCCGGTCACCATAGCCGAATCGCCACGACGAGGGTGAGCAGGAGCGAGAGCACGAGGGTCACCGCCGCGGAGGTGCGCGCGGACTTGGGCTGCATGCCGATGTGCAGGTCCATCACGAGATGCCGGATGCCGGCGATGAAGTGATGCAGGTACGCCAGCCGATGACGAGCAGCACGAGCTTGGCGAACGGGTGCGAGAGCGTGCCACGCATGGCCTCCCACGCCTGCGGCGAGGCGAGCGAGCGCTCGACGCCCCACAGCAGCAGCGGGATGCCGACCAGGAACAGCAGCGCGCCGGTCGCGCGGTGCAGGATCGACACGACCGCCGGCAGCGGAAGCCGGATGGCGAACAGATTGAGGTAGACCGGGCGCGGCTTGACGACGGGGCGGTCCAGCGCAGCCATGTTCGTGAAATCCTGCAGCGTGTCCGGCGTGGCAAGGCGGCGCGCCCGCGCGGCCGATCGTTGATTTTTGTGCGCAGCGCATAATTATATCCGCGCGGCCCGTGACGGTTCCATGCCACCTTGACGGGACGCGGCGCCTTGCACCTTCCCCGGGGTCAATACAATTCGTTGAGGTAGTGGAAGTCCCGCGTCACGCACAGGCCGCGCCGCACCTCGACCGGGACGGGTCGCCGTAGGTGAGCGTGACGCGGTCGACGGCGAGCAGCGGCGCCCCGACGGCGACGCCCAGGACGTCGGCGGCCGCGGCGTCCGCCGCCACCGCGCGGATGCGCTCCTGCGCCTTCAGCATGCGCACGCCGAACTGGCTCTCGAAGAAGCCGTACATCGAGCCGCGATACGCGTCGTACCGGGCCTTCGTGAGGCCGCGGAACAGCGCCGCGGGCAGCGTGATCTCGTCCAGCACGACCGGCTCGCCCGCGTAGTCGAGCACGCGCTTCAGCACGAGCACGCTCTCGCCCGCCTTGAGGCCCAGCAGCCGCGCGACGTCCGCCGCGGCCTTCGCCCGGCGGACGTCGAGCAGCCGGCTGACCGGCGCGACGTCGCCGCCCTCGTTGCGGCGGATGCGCAGGAACCGCGGCAGCGACGTCCGCTCCTCGGTGTGGGTGGCGACGAACGTTCCCTTGCCCTGCCGGCGCACGACGAGGTTGTCGGCGGCAAGCGCGTCGATCGCCTTGCGCACCGTGCCCTGCGACACGCGGTAGCGGCTGGCGAGCTCGATCTCGGACGGGATCGCCTCGCCGGGGCGCCACTCGCGCACCTCGAGGCTCTTCTCGAGCAGCGCCTTGATCTGCAGGTAGAGCGGCGCGAACGACGGGGCGGCGGGCGGGGCGTTCACGGGCGGCGATGGGGCCGGAGGGGCGGCCGCGTGACCGCCGCCGGTGGCCCATTATCGGCGTGCCGGGGCCGCCTTGTCTATCTCCTGTCTTATGTCTTATATAAGACACAAGACTTCGTTGACAGCCACCGACCGCGCGCCTAGAATGCGGCGTCGCAGCCGGAACGCGCCACCCTCGGGCGCCTTGCAGCGCGGAGCCCGCGGGATGCTGCATCGCACCACGACGCGCGAGCCGCTGCCGGTCGTCCACCTCACCAGGAGTCCCGCCATGAAAGCACCCGTCCGCGTCGCCGTCACGGGCGCCGCCGGCCAGATCGGCTACGCCCTCCTCTTCCGGATCGCCTCCGGCCAGATGCTCGGCCCGGACCAGCCCGTGATCCTGCAGCTGCTCGAGCTGCCGGTCGACAAGGCCCAGGCGGCGCTGAACGGCGTGATGATGGAGCTCGAGGACTGCGCGTTCCCGCTGCTCGCCGGCATGACCGGCACCGGCGACCCCAAGGCCGCGTTCAAGGACGCCGACGTCGCGCTGCTGGTCGGCGCGAAGCCGCGCGGGCCCGGCATGGAGCGCAAGGACCTGCTGCTGGAGAACGCCAAGATCTTCATCGAGCAGGGCAAGGCGCTCGACGCGGTCGCCTCGCGCAACGTCAAGGTGCTGGTGGTGGGCAACCCGGCCAACACCAACGCCTACATCGCGATGAAGTCCGCGCCGTCGCTGCCGAAGAAGAACTTCACCGCGATGATGCGGCTCGACCACAACCGCGCGATGTCGCAGCTCGCGGCCAAGCTCGGCAAGCCGGTGGGCGGGCTCGAGAAGGTCGTCGTCTGGGGCAACCACTCGCCGACGATGTACGCGGACTACCGGTTCGCGACGATCGACGGGGCGCCGGTGAAGGCGGCGATCGGCGACGACGCGTGGTACCGCGACCAGTTCCTGCCGAAGGTCGGCAAGCGCGGCGCCGAGATCATCGCCGCGCGCGGCGCTTCGTCGGCCGCGTCGGCCGCCAACGCCGCGATCGACCACGTCCACGACTGGGTGCTGGGCACGCACGGCAAGTGGGTGACGATGGGCATCCCGTCCGACGGCAGCTACGGGATCCCGGCGGACGTCGTCTACGGCGTGCCGGTGACCACGGCCAACGGCGAGTACGCGCGCGTCCGCGACCTGCCGATCGACGACTTCTCCCGCGAGCGGATGAACGCGACGCTGAAGGAGCTCGAGGAGGAGCGCGCCGGCGTTGCTTCGTTGCTTGTATAAAACTTCTCGTGGAAACGGGCCGGCGCGGCCGGCCCGTCTTTGCCTGAAACGATGAAGCCCATTCCGCCGCAGGTGGCGCTGCACGACGGCGGGCGGCCGCTGCCGGCGCTGCCGCCGTGCGTCCACTACGCGGGCAGCGAGCGGTTCATCCGCAAGGCGCTCGCGCTGCAGGCCGGGCGCGGTCCCGACTTCGACATCGCGTGCGACTGCGAGGACGGCGCCCCGATCGGCGGCGAGCGCGCCCACGCGGCGACGATGGCGGCGCTGATCGGCGGCCCCGACAACCGGCACGGCCGCGTCGGTGCCCGCGTCCACGACGTCCACCACGCGGCGTGGCAGACCGAGGTCGACGTGCTGCTCGACGGCGCGGGCGACCGCCTCGCGTTCCTCACGCTGCCCAAGGCCGGCGGCGTCGCCGACGTCGAGCGCTTCCTCGCCCACGTCGCCGACCGCGTCGCGCACCTCGGCCTCCACCGCGCGGTCCCGGTGTCCGTGCTGATCGAGACGCCCGGCGCGCTGCACGACGCGTGGCGGATCGCCGCGCTGCCGGGCATCGTTTCGCTCGACTTCGGCCTCATGGACTTCGTCAGCGCGCACTACGGCGCGATCCCCGATTCGGCGATGGCGTCGCCGGGCCAGTTCGAGCACCCGCTCGTCGTCCGCGCGAAGTGCGAGATCGCGCAGGCCGCGCTCGCGCACGGCGTCGTGCCCGCGCACAACGTGACGCGCGCGCTCGACGACCCCGACCTCGTCCACGCCGACGCGCGCCGCGCGCGCGACGACTTCGGCTACCTGCGGATGTGGAGCATCCACCCGGCGCAGATCGACCCGATCGTGCAGGCGATGCGACCCGCCGACCTCGAGGTCGAGGTGGCGGCGGCGATCCTCGCGGCCGCGCAGGACGCCGACTGGGCGCCGCTGCGCATCGACGGCGAGCTGCACGACCGTGCGTCGTACCGGCAGGCGTGGACGCTGGTGCGCCGCGCGCGCGCCGCCGGCATCCCGCTGCCGCGCGCGCGCCGCCGCGTACTTCGAGGCCGACGCGCAGGCCCGGTGACGGCCCTGCTCCACCCCCGTGCCCACCGACCCGGAACCCTGCCCATGCGACTCGCCCTGCTGCCCGTCGTCGCCGCGCTCGCGGCGACGGCCGCCCACGCCCAGGAGTACCCGACGCTGAAGCCCGGCCAGTGGGAGATGACGATGACGTCGTCGCGGTCCGCGAAGGACGCGCCGCCGGTGAAGACCACGATGTGCACCGACGACGCGCTGCAGAAGGAGATGACCGCGATGGGCACCGGCATGAGCCGCGAGCTCTGCGCGAAGTACGAGACCCGGCGCGACGGCGCGCGCTGGCTCGGGCACTCCGAATGCACGATCGGCGGCTCGAAGATGGTCGCGCGCAACGTGATGACGCTGACCGGCGACACGGCCTACCGGATGGAGGTCGAGGCGACGTACGACCCGCCGCTGGCCGGAATGAAGGAGTCGCGCTCGGTGCTGGTGGGCCGCTGGACCGGCGCCTGCCGCGACGGCCTCGTCCCCGGCGACTTCGTCGGCCCGACCGGCCAGAAGTTCAACATCAAGGGCATCGGCGCCGCGAAGGCGCCGAAGCCGGCCAGCCCACCCGCAAGCAAGCCAAAGGCACCCCAATGAGCCACAACCTGCACGGCACCCTCCAGGAATTCAAGCTCGCGTCCGGCGCTGCCGGGCAGTTCTACTCGCTGCCGGCGCTCGAGCGCGCCGGCGTGGGCCGCGTCTCGCGGCTGCCGGTGTCGATCCGCGTCGTCCTCGAGTCCGTGCTGCGCAACTGCGACGGCAGGAAGGTCACCGAGCAGCACGTGAAGGAGCTCGCGAACTGGAAGGCGGACGCCCCCCGCGTCGACGAGATCCCGTTCGTCGTCGCGCGCGTCGTGCTGCAGGACTTCACCGGCGTCCCGCTGCTCGCCGACCTCGCCGCGATGCGCAACGTCGCCGCCGACCTCGGCAGGAACCCGAAGACCATCGAGCCGCTGGTGCCGGTCGACCTCGTGGTCGACCACTCGGTGATGATCGACCACTACGGGACGAAGGACGCGCTCGACCTCAACATGAAGCTCGAGTTCGAGCGCAACGGCGAACGCTACCAGTTCATGAAGTGGGGGATGCAGGCGTTCGACACGTTCGGCGTCGTGCCGCCCGGCATCGGCATCGTCCACCAGGTGAACCTCGAGTACCTGGCGCGCGGCGTCCACCGCAAGGACGGCGCTCAGATGCCACTCTATTACCCCGACTCGCTGGTCGGCACCGACAGCCACACGACGATGGTCAACGGCGTGGGCGTCGTGGCGTGGGGCGTGGGCGGCATCGAGGCCGAGGCCGGCATGCTGGGCCAGCCCGTGTACTTCCTGACGCCGGACGTCGTCGGCGTCGAGCTCACGGGCAGGCTCGCCGAAGGCATCACCGCGACCGACCTCGTGCTGACGATCACCGAGATGCTCCGCCGCGAGAAGGTCGTCGGCAAGTTCGTCGAGTTCTTCGGCGAGGGCACGGCGTCGCTGGCCGTGCCCGACCGCGCGACGATCGGCAACATGGCGCCCGAGTACGGCGCGACGATGGGCTTCTTCCCCGTCGACCAGGCGACGGTCGACTACCTCGCCAACACCGGCCGCACGCCGGAGGAGATCGACGCGTTCGCGTCCTACTTCAAGGCGCAGGGCATGTTCGGCATCCCGCGCGCCGGCGACATCGACTACACGAAGGTGGTCAAGCTCGACCTCGCGACGATCAGGCCGTCGGTGGCCGGGCCGAAGCGCCCGCAGGACCGCATCGAGCTTTCGAGCCTCAAGGCGAAGTTCGCCGAGCTCTTCGCGAAGCCGGCCGCCGAGAACGGGTTCTCGAAGCCCGCCGCGGAACTCGGCAAGCGCGTCGTCACCGCGCTGGCGGCGACCGGCGCCGGTGCGATCTCCGACGCGGCGATGCAGCTGAAGGACGGCGCCGCGCCGCGCGATGCCGTCGAGATGGTGAACAACCGCCCGACCCCGGACCGCTTCACGGAGCCCGGCGGCAGGAACGTCGCGATCGGCCACGGCGACGTGCTGATCGCCGCGATCACCTCCTGCACGAACACGTCGAACCCCGGCGTGCTGCTGGCCGCGGGGCTGCTCGCGAAGAAGGCGGTCGAGCGCGGGCTCACCGTGCGCAGGCACATCAAGACCTCGCTCGCCCCCGGCTCGCGCACGGTCACCGAGTACCTGACGAAGGCGGGACTCCTGCCCTATCTCGAGCAGCTGGGATTCACCGTGGCCGCCTACGGCTGCACGACGTGCATCGGCAACGCCGGCGACCTCGCCCCCGAGATCAACGACGCCATCGTGGGCAACGACCTCATCTGCGCGGCGGTGCTCTCCGGCAACCGCAACTTCGAGGCGCGCATCCACCCGAACCTCAAGGCAAACTTCCTGGCCTCGCCGCCGCTCGTCGTCGCCTACGCGATCGCCGGGACCGTGCTGCTCGACCCGACGACCGAGCCGCTCGGCCACGGCAGGGACGGCAAGCCCGTCTACCTCAGGGACATCTGGCCGACGTCGCACGAGATCGCCGCGGTGTCGCAGTACGCGCGCGACCCCGCCGTCTACCGCCGGCTGTACGGCGACCTCGCCAACGCGAACCCGATGTGGGGCAAGGTCTCCGGCGCCACCGGACAGGTCTACCACTGGCCGAAGTCCACGTACATCGCGAAGCCGCCGTTCTTCGACGGCTTCGCGATGAAGCCCCCCGCCACCACGAACGTCGAGGGCGCGCGCGCGCTCGGCATCTTCGGCGACTCGGTGACGACCGACCACATCTCGCCGGCCGGCTCGATCAAGGAGAGCTCGCCGGCGGGCCAGTGGCTGGTCGCGCACGGCGTGCCGAAGGCCGACTTCAACAGCTACGGCGCGCGGCGCGGCAACCACGAGGTGATGATGCGCGGGACGTTCGCCAACGTCCGCATCAAGAACCTGATGCTCCCGCCGCGCGCGGACGGCACGCGCGAGGAAGGCGGCGTCACGCTGTTCCAGCCTTCGGGCGAGAAGATGTTCATCTACGACGCGGCGATGAAGTACGTCGCCGCCGGAACGCCGACCGTCGTGTTCGGCGGCGAGGAGTACGGCACCGGCAGCTCGCGCGACTGGGCGGCCAAGGGGACCCAGCTGCTCGGCGTCAAGGCCGTGATCGCGCGGAGCTTCGAGCGCATCCACCGGTCGAACCTCGTCGGCATGGGCGTGCTGCCGCTGCAGTTCAAGGGGGGCGACTCGGCGCAGTCGCTGGGAATCACCGGCGACGAGACGTTCGACATCGCGGTGCCGAAGGACATCCGGCCGCAGCAGGACCTGACGCTCGTGATCCGCCGCAAGGACGGGACACGGCGGGAGGTGAGCGTGCTGTGCCGGATCGACACGCCGATCGAGGTCGACTACTACAACGGCGGCGGCATCCTGCCGTTCGTGCTGCGGGAGCTGGTGGGGTAGGGTTGGAGGATTCAAGTCAGATGGGGTCGCAAGGCTGCCGCCGCGACCCCATGGAAGAATCGACGACGCGGCGGTGGCGTGCGACCTGCTGATCGGACGGAAATCGCGGGCGGAGCCCGTCGATTTCCGCGGCAACGGCGGATGCGCCGGAGGCCCGTGGAGGTCCGTGGTCGGAACGCATTGTTGCGCAGTGGGTAGGCTATAATTGCCGGTTCGCGGACGCTGCATCGTCCGCACGTTCACTCAATCGAGACTGGGGAGTCCATCATGAAGAAGACCATCATCGCCGGCCTGTCCGCGCTCGCGCTGGCCGTTTCGCTTTCCGCCTGCGGCGACAGCGCGAAGCAGAAGGCCGACGAGGCGAAGAAGGCCGCCGAGGCGGCGGCCGCCGCCACCAAGGAAGCCGCGGCCAAGGCCGCCGACGCCGCCAAGGCGGCGGCGACGGACGCCGCCGCGAAGACCGAGCAGGCCGCGAAGGACGCGGCGCAGGCGACGACCGACGCGGCCAAGGCCGCGGGCGACGCGACCAAGGACGCCGCGAAGGCCGCCGGCGACGCCGCCGGCAAGGCTGCGGACGCCACCAAGGACGCCGCGGCGAAGGCCGTCGACGCGGCCAAGGACGCCGCCAAGAAGTAACGGGCGCAACTCCAGCGTAGCGGCCGGCCGCCCGCGAGGGCCGCCGGCGGTTGTGCTTGGGCGTGGCCCGCGGGCGCCGCCGCTACGCGTTGCGCACCGCCGCGTGCCGCGCGATCCAGCGCGTCAGCGGGCGCCACTGCTCCCAGTCCTGCCCGGCGCGCGAGCGCGGCAGGTCGAACAGCGAGTAGCCGTCGCGCGCGCAGTAGACGTACACCTGCGTGTCGCGCAGGTGCGTGACCAGCGGCAGGTCGAACTGGCCGAGGAACGTCTCGAGGTCCGCGGCCGAGCGCGTCCGGGCGTCGACGCGCATCGCGACGAGCGCGATCGCGACGCCGCCTTCGCGCACCGCCTTGAGCTCGCCGACGACGGCGAGGAAGCGCTCGGTCGCGTCCATGTCGAACGCCGACGGCGACACCGGGACGACCATCGCGTCGGCGCGCTTGACCGCGTCGCGCAGGTCGTCGCCGTGCAGCCCGGCGGGGCTGTCGACGACCAGCCACTCCGGCGCGACATCCTTGATCTCGCGGCGGCGCGCGTCCCCGGCAAAGCCTGCCACCGGCGGGAACAGCGCCGGGCGCCGCGCGAGCCACTGCGACGACGACCCCTGCGGGTCGGCGTCGAGCAGGCCGACGCGCTGCCGCTTGCCGGCGAGCCAGCCGGCGATGTTGGTGGCGAGCGTCGTCTTGCCGCTGCCGCCCTTCGGATTGGCCACCAGGATCGTCTGCACGTCTCCTCCCGTCGCTGCACCACCCGCCGGGGCGTCAGAGCGACGGCAACAGCGCGTGCAGCGCCGTCAGCGTGTCCGCGCCCAGCCGCCGCGACCGTGCCCCGCTCCACCCGCGCTCGTCGTCCGGCAGGTCGGCGTTGTCCTTGAACGGCATCTCGAGCGTCAGCGCGAGCCCGCCGAACGTGTGCCCGGCCCACTTGGAGGCGACGGTGAGGTTCACCTTGGTCTCCTTGTCCGCCGGGTACCCGTGCACGGTCTGGAAGTCGGGGTTGGCGGCCACGAGCGCGTCGGCGAAGCCGCGCTCCTGCGCCTCCATGCGCGGCGTGTACGTGGGCAGGCGCTCGTTGCCGTCGACGAACACGTATGGCAGCCCTTCGTCGCCGTGGATGTCGAGGAAGGCGTCCACCCCCGCGTCGAGCATCGCCGCACGGACGTGGAACACCTCGGGGCTGCGCTCGGGCGTGGGCGCCATCCACTCGCGGTTGAGGTTGGCCCCGGCCGCGTTCGTCCGCAGGTTGCCACGCACGCTGCCGTCCGGGTTCATGTTGGGCACCACGTGCAGCACGGCGCGCTCGCGCAGGCGCCGCGCGACCGGGTCCGCCGGGTCGAGCGCACGCTCGAGCAGCCCCTCGACGAACCACTCGGCCATCGTCTCGCCCGGATGCTGGCGCGCGACGATCCACAGCGACTTGCGGCCCGGCGCCGGCGTGCCGATCGTGACGAGGTTGAGGTCGCGGCCCTCGACGGTTTCGCCGAGGTCGCGCACCCGCGCGAACGGCGACGCGTCGGCGCGGCCCAGCAGCGCGAGGTGGCGCTCCCAGGAATAGGGCTCGAAGTACGCGTAGTAGATGCTGTCGCGCGCGGGCACGTGCGCGATCGTCAGCGCGCTGCCGTCGAACGTCGTCGGCACGCGAAACCAGTCGCGGCGGTCGTAGGACGCCACGGCGCGGTAGCCGTGCCAGCCTTCCGGATACGTCGCCGCGCCGGCGTCCCGGAAGCGGATGCGCACCGGCGTGTCGCGCGCGCCCTGCAGCCGGAAGTGGAACCACTGGCGGATGTCGGCGTGCGAGTCGGCGCGCAGCGCGACCTCGAGGTTGCCGGGATCCGCCGCGTCGATGACGGCGATCGCGCCTGCGTCGAAGTTGCTCGAGATCCGGACCGGCATGCCTTCCCCGATTCCCCGTGGTTGTCGTCTACGCGCCGTACACGTGCACCCCGTACGTGACGCGACGTGTCCCGCGCTGTTCGGCGCCGCCGACGGGCGGCGCGGGCGCTGGCACATGCCTTGCGTCGTGCCGGCGCATGGGCACTGCCCGGGATTCTCGCACGAGACCCCGCGCGACGGCCCGCCGCAGCGTTCGGAAAGAACACGGGAGTTGCCATGCTCTACGAACCCGACACCGTCTGGGGCCGCACCGAACAGGGCGACCGTGCGGTCACGTCGGCGCAAAGCGGCCTGTCGCTCGCCCAGCGCCGGCTGCTCAAGCGGCTGACGCCGCCGCGCAAGTTCACGACGCTGGCCGCCAAGCTGCAGGTCGAGCCGCCGATCCTCGAGACCGAGCTCGTCCGGCTGGCGCAGCTGCAGCTCGTCGCCTACCAGCGTCCCGGCACGCCGAAGCCACGCACGGCGCCGCGCATCGACCTGCCGCTGCCGCAGGAGGAACGCCCGCCCGCGACCGCGCGCTCGCTGACGGTGCCGCTGGGGCTCGTCGCGTTCGCGCTGGGCATCGCGGCGGTGCTGCTCGCGACGACGTGACAACCCGACCGGGGCGCCTGCGCCACGTGCGCTAAACTCCCCGGCCATGGACGACCATGGCACGCCGACCGCTGCCGCCGGGACGCCGGCCGTGGCCGCGGCGCCCCGGCCGCGCGACCCCCGCCGGGCCGCCTTCGAGCAGAACAAGCTGACGCGCCGGCTGCAGCGGCTGGCCGGCGAGGCGATCGCCGACTACTCGATGATCGAGGCCGGCGACCGCGTGATGGTCTGCCTGTCCGGCGGCAAGGACAGCTACGGACTCCTCGACGTGCTGCTGGCGCTGCAGCGCCGCTCCCCGGTCGCGTTCGAGGTCGTCGCGGTCAACCTCGACCAGAAGCAGCCGGGATTCCCGGCGGACGTGCTGCCACGCTACCTGGCCGAGCGTGGCGTCGCGTTCCGCATCGCCGAGCAGGACACGTACAGCGTGGTCAAGCGGCTGATCCCCGAGGGGCAGACGATGTGCTCGCTGTGCTCGCGGCTGCGGCGCGGCGTGCTCTACCGTGTCGCGTCCGAGCTCTCGGCCACCAAGATCGCGCTCGGCCACCACCGCGACGACCTGATGGCGACGTTCTTCCTCAACCTGTTCTTCGGCGGGAAGTTGAAGACGATGCCGCCGAAGCTCGTCTCCGACGACGGCCGCCACGTCGTGATCCGCCCGCTCGCCTACGTGCGCGAGCGCGACCTCGCGCGCTACGCCGAGGCGCAGCAGTTTCCGCTGATCCCGTGCACGCTCTGCGGCTCGCAGGAGCACCTGCAGCGCAAGCAGGTGACGCTGATGCTGCGCGAGTGGGAGCGCAGGTTCCCCGGCCGGCTCGACTCGATCTTCAACGCGATGGGGAAGGTCGAGCCCACGCACCTGCTCGACCGCACGCTGCAGGACTTCGCGGCGGTCCGCGCGACCGGCCGCCCCGAACCGGACGGCGACCTCGCGTTCGACGTCGATCCGCTGCTGGAGGCAGCGGCCGACGCCGTTGCGGCGGCCGGCGCGCCCGGCGGCGGGCAGGTCGTGCCGCTGGTGCCCCGATAGCCGCACGCTCATCGTGCGCCGCCGCGCGGCACTCTTCCGGATCGCCTGCCTCTGCGCCGCCGGCGTCGCGCTCGCGGCGCCTGGGTGGGCCGTCGCGCAGGGGGCGGGCGACGCCGGACCCGAGTTCACCGACGACGCCGCGCTGGTGGCGGCACTGCGCCGCGGCGGCTACGTGCTCTACCTGCGCCACACGGCGACCGACTTCTCGCAGCCCGACGCGCCGGGGCCCGACTACGCGGACTGCTCGACACAGCGCAACCTCACCGACCGGGGCCGCGCCGACGCCCGCGCGATCGCGGCCGCGCTGACGGCGCTGCGGGTGCCGGTGGGCCCGGTGCTGGCGAGCCCCTGGTGCCGGACGATGGAGACCGGCCGGCTCGCCTTCGGCGCGGCCACTGCGTCGCCGGCGGTGCGCGGCGGGCCGGCGCAGGCCGACGCCGAGCGCTATGCCGAACTGCGCGCGCTGCTGGGTACGCCGGTCGCGCGCGGCACCAACCTCGCCATCGCGAGCCACGGCAACCCGTTCCGCGCCGTCGCCGGCCCCCCGTACCTGGCCGAGGGCGAGACCGCCGTGATCGAGCCGCTGGGTGGAGACCGCTTCCGCGTCGTCGCGCGGATCACCGTCGAGCGCTGGGCGACATTCGCGGCCGTGGGGAAGTGAGGGTCAGACTCGAATTTCCGGCAGGGTAACCGGCTGGTCGTTGCAAACCGCCAAGCGCCGGAAATTCGAGTCTGACCCTCATTTCCCCGCCCGCGCATCAACTCAGTTTCACCTCGAAGCCGCGCCGGACGGCAGGTCGCGCCATCATCGTCTCGTACCACCGGTGCACGTGCGGATACTCGGCCAGGTCGACCTTGTGCCGGGGGTGCCGCCATGCCCACCCCAGGATGGCGAAGTCGGCGATCGACAGTTCGTCCGCGAAGAACTCGCGCGTCGCGAGCCGCCCGTCCATCACCGCGTACAGGCGCCGGGTCTCCTTCGAGAAGCGCTCGAGTCCGTAGCGACGGTCGCCTTCATCCTCGACCGTGACGAAGTGGTGGACCTGCCCGGGTATCGGCCCGAAGCCTCCCATCTGGAACATCAGCCACTCCATCACCGGAACGCGCGCTGCGAGGTCGCGCGGCCA
The DNA here is from genome assembly GCA_044223185.1 of Casimicrobiaceae bacterium. Classification (GTDB taxonomy): domain Bacteria; phylum Pseudomonadota; class Gammaproteobacteria; order Burkholderiales; family Casimicrobiaceae; genus VBCG01. The sequence continues at coordinate 86,890 of JBGAMF010000001.1, forward strand.
GAACCTGCCGGTCTTCTCGCCCAGGTAGTAGAGGATCGCGCCGGACTCGAAGACGCTGATCCGCCGTCCGCCGGGGCCGTCCGGATCGACGATCGCCGGGATCTTGCCGCTCGGGCTGATCTTCAGGAATTCGGGGTCGCGCTGCTCCCCCTTGCGCAGGTCGACGACCCTGACCGTGTACGGGAGCCCCATTTCCTCCAGCGCCACGCTGATCTTCCGACCGTTGGGCGTATCGAAGGCGTGCAGTTCGATCGGCATCGGGTGTTCCCCTGCATTGCGGAGCGGTCAGAAGGTACCGGGATACATGCCGCCGTCGATCAGGATGTTCTGGCCGACGATGTAGCCGGCGTGCGCGCTGCACAGGAAGGCGCAGAGCGCGCCGAACTCGGCCGGCACGCCGAACCGCCCGACGGGAATCGCCTCCTTCATCGCGGCCTCGACCGTCGCGGCGTCCCGGCCCTGCGCCTTCGCGCGGCCGGCGAGCGTCCCGCGCAGCCGGTCGGTGTCGAAGTTGCCGGGCAGCAGGTTGTTGATCGTGACGCCCTGCCGCGCGACCTTGCGCGCGATGCCGGCGACGAAGCCGGTCAGGCCGCTGCGCGCGCCGTTGGACAGCCCGAGGATGTCGATCGGCGCCTTCACCGCCGACGACGTGATGTTGAGCACGCGCCCGAACCGCCGCGCCATCATGCCGTCGACCGTCGCGCGGATCAGCTCGATCGGCGTCAGCATGTTGGCGTCGAGCGCGCGGATCCACGCCGTGCGGTCCCACTCGCGGAAGTCGCCGGGCGGCGGGCCGCCGGCGTTGGTGACGAGGATGTCCGGGTCCGGGCACGCGGCCAGCGCCGCCGCGCGGCCCTCGGGCGTGGTGATGTCGCACGCGAGCCAGCGCACCGGCCGGCCCGCGGCCGCGCCGATCTCCGCCGCCGCGCGCTCGACGTCGGCCTGCGTGCGCGCGAGGATCGTGACGTCGACGCCTTCGCGCGCCAGCGCCTCGGCGCAGCCCCGCCCCAGCCCCTTGCTGGCCGCGCAGACGAGCGCGCGGCGGCCGGCGATTCCCAGATCCATCGCTTCGCTCCGAACGGTCCTACGCGGCGACGAGCGCGCGCCGCACGCGCACGACGGTGCCGACGGCGAGCACCAGCAGTCCGGCGACCACGTAGAACATCTCGCGGCCGAGCGCGTGGTCGAGCATCAGGCCGAACCACACGGGCCCCAGCATCGCGCCCAGGTCGAGGCCCGAATAGACGAAGCCATATACGCGCCCCGCCGCGCCCTTCGGCGTCGCGTTGCGCACGATGAGGTCGCGCGACGGGCCGGTCGTGCCGAGCACGAAGCCGACGACCGCGAACAGCGCGATCAGCAGCGCCGTCGACACGACACCGGTCGCGACTACCGTGAGCAGCGTCGCGGCCGCCAGCAGGCCGGTCGTCGCGACGAGGTCGTGCCGGCTCGTGCGCGCCGCGAGGAACCCGCCGGCGAGGATGCCGCCGGTGCCGCCCAGCAGGTAGGCGGTCACCGCCGACGCCGCGAGCGCGAGCGGCACGTCGAAGCCGGTGTTGAGCGCCGACGGAAGGAAAGTCTGCAGGCCGACCGAGGCCATCGTCTGCACGACGAAGTAGCCGAAGCACAGGGCGATCGCCGGCTGCGCGAACAGCGCGAGGCTGCCCTTGACCGTGTGCGCGTGCGCGTCGGGCGCCCGGTGGGAGGTCAGCAGTGCGCGCTGCGACGCGACCGCGGCCAGCGCCACGAGCCCGGCCCCGCCCATGCACGCGAGCGCCACCCGCCAGTCGAACGCCGCGGCGAGCGCGTAGCTCACCACCGGCGCGGCCGCGTAGCCCAGGTTGCCTCCGACGCCGTGCATCGAGTACGCGTAGCCCAGGCGCCGTGGCGCCACGCTCGCGTTCAGCACGGCGAAGTCGGCCGGGTGGAACACGCCGTTGCCCATGCCCATCAGCAGCACGACGGGAAAGAGCCAGCCCACGCCAGGCGCCAGCGACGCGAGCGCGGTGCCGCCGGCGAGGAGCCCGAGCCCTGCCAGCAGGACCGGCCGGGCGCCGACCCGGTCGACGACGAAGCCCGCGGCGAACTGCGTGACGCCGGACGCCGCGTAGAACACGCCGACCAGCGCGCCCAGCAGCGTCCACGAGACGCCGAACTCGGCGCGCAGCAGCGGGAACAGCGGCGGGAGCGCCAGCTGGAAGAAGTGCGACAGCCCGTGGGCGACGCCGACCAGCCCGATGACGCGGACGTCGCGGCGGAACGAGGCGGGAGAATCCGGATCCAATGCGGGCAGGCGGGCAGGCTGCGGGCACGGCGCAGTAAGCTCACCCGCGGGAATTCCGACACTATAGCGCAAGCGCGCGGCGCACTCCCGGGCCGCCGGCCGCCCCACCCACGACGAAGGACCGCAATGATCGACAAGGTGCGCAAGACGGACGCCGAATGGAAGGCGCAACTGACGGGCGAGCAGTTCCGCGTGACGCGGAAGAAGGGCACCGAGCGCGCGTTCTCGGGCGAGCTCTGGGACAACCATCGCGACGGCACGTACCGGTGCGTGTGCTGCGGCACGCCGCTCTTCGCCTCCGGCGCCAAGTTCGACTCCGGCACCGGCTGGCCGTCGTTCACGCAGCCGGTGGCCGCCGACAACGTCCGCGAGGTGGACGACACGTCGTTCTGGATGCGCCGGACGGAGGTCGTCTGCGCCGCGTGCGACGCCCATCTGGGACACGTCTTCCCCGACGGCCCCGACCCGACCGGGATGCGCTACTGCATGAACTCCGCCGCGCTGAAGTTCGACCCCGACGAGTAGCCGGTTCCCGCGCAAGCGCTCCGCGTCCCTGGCCCGCCTTGCGCGGGCCTTGTTCATTCATGACCTGAAACAGATAGCGCATCAGACTGATACAAATAACATTTGTCACGCACGCCACGTGCCCAGGCCGACTGCCGAACGGTCGTTGACAGGGGCTGATATGAAAGTGATATCATTTTGATACAAGGTGCGGACGGCCATCGCGGTGCGAGCGCCCTTTCGACGGAGACGACGATGGAACGCAAGGCCAACATTGAGGGTCCGGCCCACGACGAAGCGCCGATCGGCACCGCCAACGGGTTCCTGATGCTGTTCGTCGCGCTGCTCTTGCTCGCCGGCGGCGCGCTGCTGCTCGTGCAGGCGATCTCGGCGTTCGGCATCCGCTGGACCCCGTTCGCCGCCGGCATCGTGCTGCTGGTGACGGGCGTGCTCGCGCTCGCCGGCCTCTACACGCTGCAGCCCAACGAGGCGGCCATCCTGCAGCTCTTCGGCGCCTACCGCGGCACCAGCCGCGTGCCGGGCCTGCGCGCGACGAATCCCTTCTACTCGCGCAAGAAGATCTCGCTGCGCGCCCGCAACCTCAACGGCGACCGGCTCAAGGTCAACGACAAGCGCGGCAACCCGATCGAGATCGCGGCCGTCGTGGTCTGGCACGTCGACGACACGGCCAAGGCCGCGTTCGACGTCGACGACTACGAGAACTTCGTCAAGGTGCAGAGCGAGGCGGCGGTCCGCCACCTCGCGTCGTCGTTCGCCTACGACGCCGAGGACGCGCCCGAGGCGAAGCACGAGCCGACGCTCCTCGAGTCGGCCGACATCGTCGCCCGCGCGCTCGAGCGAGAGCTGCAGGCACGACTCGAGCAGGCCGGCGTGGTGGTCGAGGAGGCGCGGCTCACGCACCTCGCGTACGCGCCCGAGATCGCGCAGGTGATGCTGCGCCGCCAGCAGGCGGAGGCGATCATCGCCGCCCGCCAGAAGATCGTGCACGGCGCGGTGTCGATGGTGCAGATGGCGCTCTCCGAGCTTTCGGCGAAGGAAGTCGTCACGCTGGACGACGAGCGCAAGGCCTCGATGGTGTCGAACCTGATGACGGTGCTGTGCGCCGAGTCCGACGTGCAGCCGGTCATCAACACCGGCACGCTGTACTCGTAGCGCCTGGCGCGCGACGGAGGCTGCCTTGAACGTCATTCCCCGCGTGCTGTTCGTGCTGGCGCTGGTCCTGGTGCCGGTGCTCGTCTGGACGACGTCGGCCGACCTGCCCGCGCGCGTCGCCACCCACTTCGGCAACGGCGGCGCGCCCAACGGCTGGATGCCGCACGACGCGTACCTCGCGCTGATGCTCCCGCTGACGACGCTGCTGCCGCTGTTCGTCGTCGGCGTGACCGGCTTCGTCCCGCGCCTTGCGCTGTCGCAGATCCGCGTCGCCAACCGCGAGCACTGGCTCTCCCCCGCCCGCCGCGACGAGACGCTGGCGTGGCTCGCGAGCCACGCGTGCTGGCTCGGGCTCGTGCTGATGGTGTTCCTGGGCGGCCTCCACCTGCTGCTGGTGCAGGCCAACGCCCGCGCGCCCGTCCGCCTGTCGGAGCCGCACTTCTTCGCGCTGCTCGGCGTGTTCGTCGCGCTGCTGGCCGGGTGGATCGTCGCGATGACGCTGCGCTTCCGCCGCGGCCTCTGAAGCCGCGAGTCGCGCCGCAACCGCCGTGGCCGCCAAGAAATCGTTCCTGCTGCGCGTCGACCCGGCGCTCTGGGCCGACGTCGAGCGCCTCGCGCAGTCCGACCTGCGCAGCGTGAACGCGCAGGTGGAGTACCTGCTGCGCGACGCGCTGGCGCGGCGCGGGCTGCGGCCGCGCGCGGAGCCCGCCGTCCCGCCGAAGCCCGCCGACGGCGGGGAGGACGCATAGCCTCCCGCGCGGCGCCGGCGGTTCTTGCGGGCGCCGCGCTCGCCCCGCCCGCTCGCCCCGCTCGCCGAGGCTGAGGCAGCGCGCCCGGCAGGCGGTGCTCGCGGTGTGCGGCACAGGTTGTCGCGTGCACGTCGGCGCACGAGCGGCGCCGCCTTCCCGCCGGGCGGCCCGTACTGCCCCCCGGCAATCGGTGCGATGATAGACGACCCACGGTGAGGCCGAGGACCGACCGAGCCGCGCTGCGCAGCGGGCGCGCCCTGCGCGCCGGCCGCGGCGCCCTCTGACGCTCATGCCGCACGACGCCGTCATGCCGGGCGATCCGTCCGGTGCGCCATCGCCCGCCGCGGCGCGCCGCGCCCGCGGCGGCCGCTGTCGGCACGCGTCCGGCGTGACCGCGCTCGAGCTGATGCTGGCCGTCGCAATCGTCGGCGTGCTCGCCGCGATCGCGCTACCCGCCTACGAGAACTACCGCGAGCGCGTCCGCGTCGCCCAGGCCGTCGTCGACATCGGCGCGATCGGCACCATGGTCGCGAAGTACGGCCTCGACAACGGGGCCTATCCCGATTCGCTCGAGGACGCCGGCGCCGGCGGCATGCGCGACCCGTGGGGCCAGGCGTACCAGTACGTCAACCACGAGGACCGGCGCTCGCGCGGGCGCTGGCGCCGCGACAAGAACATCGTCCCGATCAACACGGACTTCGACGTCTTCAGCATGGGCAAGGACGGCGACAGCCGGCCGCCGCTCACCGCCCGGATGAGCCGCGACGACATCGTTCGCGCGAACAACGGCCGCTTCGTCGGGCTCGCCTCCGACTACGATCCGTGAAGATCGAGCGGGGCTTCACCCAAAGCCGGGTCGCGCGCCGGATCGTCGCGCTCTTCGTGCTGTGCGCGCTGGTGCCGATCGCGGCCACCGCGCTGCTGTCGTACGACCACGTGCGCAAGCTGCTGCTCGATCGGAGCTACCTGCACCTGGCGCAGCTCGGCGAGTCGTACTCGAGCACGCTGTACGAGCGGCTGTCGGGCGTCGCCCGGCTGTTGCGCGACGCCGCGCCGATCGGGGACGCGCCGTGGCCCGCCGCGCGGCACGAGAGCGTGCGCACCGAGCTCGACGCCGTGGCGAAGGTCGCGCGCGACGGCACCGTCACGGCCCTCGCCGGCGCGCTGCCGGCGTTCGCGCCGCTGACCGACGCCGAGTGGCGCTTCCTCGCGAAGGGCGAGGCCGCGCTGCGCACCCACGCGAACGCCGGCGGCCCGGCAACGGTCCTGCTGGCGCAGGCGATCGACCCCGACCGGATCGCCGCGGGTGCGCTCGTCGCCGCGATCAATCCGGGCTACCTGTGGGGCGAAGCGGACGCGCTGCCCGCCTTCACGAACTTCACGGTGCTGGGGCCCGACGGGAAACTCCTCTTCGCGTCGCAGGGCCCCCCCGACGCGCTGCTGGCGGCGCTGGCCCGGGACCCGCCGCGCTCGCCCAACGGGCGGATGACGTTCCCGGCCGCCGACGGCGACGAGGTCGCGAGCTACCGCGAGCTGTTCCTCGAGTCGCACTTCCTCGTGCACGGGTGGACGGTCGTCGCCACGCGGCCGGAGAGCGAGGTGCTGGCGCCGATCGCCGCGTACAAGCAGAGCTTCCTGCTGGCCACGGCGCTCGCGCTGCTCGGCATCGTGCTCCTCAGCGTGTCGCAGATCCGGCGCACGCTGGTGCCGCTCGAGCGGCTGATCGACGGCACCCGCCGCGCCGCGAACAAGGACTTTTCCGTCCGCGTGGACGTCGGCGGCGACGACGAGTTCCGCGAGCTTGCCGACTCGTTCAACACGATGACCGCCCGCCTCGGCCGCCAGTTCACGGCGCTGTCGACGCTGGCCGAGATCGACCGCACGATCCTGTCGCGGCCCGACGTCGCGCGGGTCATCGAGTCGGTCCTGCGGCGCATCCGCGCGATCGTCCCCGCGCAGGGAGCGAGCATCGCCGTGGCCGACGCCCTCCCGGGCGCAACGCGGGTGTTCACGCGCGGCGCCGCCGAGGGCATCGACGCGACCGTCATTTCCGCCACCGCGCTGCCGGCCGCTGCCGGCGTCGCGGCCCACGCCCCCGCGGGCCTCTGGCTCGGCGACGGCGACCCCATGCCGCCGGTCGCCGCACCGCTGCTGCGTGCCGGCGCGGCGGCGCTGTTCGTCGTGCCGATCGTCTGGCAGGGCGACGTCATCGGCGCCATCGTCGTCGGCGCCCCGCGCCGCCACGCCTTCACCGATGACGAGGAAGCGCGCGTGCGCGACCTGGCCGACCGCGTCGGCGTCGCGTTCGCGGCCGCGGCGAAGGACGAGCAGCTCTACTACCAGGCCCACTACGACGCGCTGACGCGGCTGCCCAACCGGCTCTACTTCAAGGACCAGCTGGAGCGCGCGATCGCGCGGGCCGAGCGCGACCGCGCGGAGATCGCCGTGCTGTTCCTCGACCTCGACTACTTCAAGTACGTCAACGACAGCGTCGGCCACGCGGCGGGCGACGACGTGCTGGTCGAGGCGGCCGACCGGATGCGCCGCTGCGTGCGCTCGGCGGACATCGTCGGGCGGCTGGGCGGCGACGAGTTCACGATCCTCATCACCGACATCAGGAGCGGGCAGGACGCGCGCGTCGTCGCCGACAACGTGATCGCGGCGATGTCGCGCCCGTTCGTCACCGCGCAGCACGAGCACTTCCTGAGCGCGAGCGTCGGCATCGCCGTGTACCCGGCGGACGGCACGACCGCCGACGAACTGCTGCGCAACGCGGACACCGCGATGTACCGCGCCAAGGACGGCGGCCGCAGCCAGAGCGTCTTCTTCGAGGAGCGGATGAACGCGGCGGCGATCGCGCGGGTCCGCTCCGAGCGCGACCTGCGGCACGCGCTCGAGCACGGCGAGCTCTACCTCGTCTACCAGCCGATGCTGAGCCTGCGGACCGGCCGGATCTCGGGCGCGGAGGCGCTGCTGCGCTGGGATCACCCGGAACACGGCGCGCTGCCGCCGACCCGGTTCATCCAGCTCGCCGAGGAGACCGGCATCATCGAGCCGCTGGGCGAATGGGTGCTGCGCGAGGCGTGCGTGCAATTGCGCGAGCGCCAGCGCGACGCGGCGCCGCTGCCGGCCATCTCGGTCAACGTCTCCGCCCGCCAGTTCCGGCAGGCGGGCTTCGCGGCGATGGTCGCGCGCGTGCTGCGCGAGACGGGCGTCGCGCCGACCGCGCTCGAGCTCGAGATCACCGAGAGCCTGCTGCTCGACGCGACGCCCGCCGTCGAGCGCGCGCTGGCGGACCTGGCCGAGGCCGGCACGCGCATCGCGCTCGACGACTTCGGCACCGGCTACTCGTCGCTCGCCTACCTCAAGCGGTTCCCGGTGGACATCGTCAAGATCGACCGCTCGTTCGTCAAGGACCTGCCGGCCGACCGCAGCTCCGCCGCGATCACCGGCGCGATCGTCTCGATGGCGCGGGCGCTGCAGAAGCAGGTGGTGGCGGAGGGCGTGGCGACGACCGAGCAGGCCGCCTACCTGCGCGACCTGGGGTGCGACCACCTGCAGGGCTACTACCTGGCGAAGCCGCTGCACGCGGCCGAATTCGCGGAGTTCCTCGCCCGGTTCGCGAACGACCCGGACCGCACGGCCGGTGCGGCTCCCACCGTGCGTCGCACCAAGCCGGCGATCAAGGTGGTGCGCAACCGGTGACGCCGCGGCCCGGCCGGCACTAGTGGACTGTAACGGAGGATTCGGAAGCGTCTGGCTTGCTCTTCGCGCCGATGGCTTCGTTGCCGTTGCTCGCAAGGGGGCCGGCCATTGCTTCGCAACGGCGCCTCGCCCTCGGCGCGAATAGCCGCGCCATGCCGCTTGCGCTCACTCCCGCTTCCCCCGTTACAGTCCACTAGCTACACCGGCAGCACGCGCCGCAGGAACGCCGACACCGCGGCGATCTCCTCGGGCACCGCCGCGTGCTCCATCGGGTACGCGTGCCACTCGACGCCCCAGCCCGCCGCCGCCAGCGCGTCGCGCGACTGCTCGGCCCAGGCGAGCCGCACGACCGGGTCGAAGCTGCCGTGCGCCATGAGGATCGGCACGCCGCGGTTCGCGGCCGCGGCCTCGGCCGCGAGTCCCGGGGCGTCGATCAGGTAGGTCGACAGCGCGACAATGCCGGCGAGCGGCTCCCGGTGGCGCAGCCCGGCGTACAGCGCGATCGCGCCGCCCTGCGAGAAGCCGGCGAGGACGATGCGCGCGGCCGCGATGCCGCGCGCGCGCTCGTGCGCGATCATCGTTTCGAGCAGCGCCTGCGACCGGCGCACGCCGGAGATGTCAGCGCGCGCGTGGAGGTCCGCGTCGCGGATGTCGTACCACGCCCGCATCACGAAGCCGTTGTTGATCGTCACCGGCATCGTCGGGGCGTGCGGGAACAGGAAGCGCACGGGCAGCGCCGCGGGGAGCGCGAGCGCGGGCACGACTTCCGACCAGCCGTGGCCGTCGTCGCCCAGCCCGTGCAGCCAGATCACGGCGGCGGTCGGGTTCGGTCCGGTTTCGACTTCGATGGCGGGCAGCATCGCGGGAAATGAGGGTCAGACTCGAATTTCGACGCGATGCTATCGCGCAATGCACGTGTACCGCACGTCGAAATTCGAGTCTGACCCTCATTTCCCCGGCGACGTTGTTAGAATCACGTTGAAATCCACAATACGTGCGGCAGGGAGAAGTCGGGAGTGGCGAGCGGAACCGGCAGGACGACGACGGGCGCGAGGGCGCCCGACCCCGGCAACGGCGGCATCGCGCGGCGCGCCGGCGCCGCCCCTCCCCGCCCCGACGCCCCCGATTCCCTGCTCGACGCGACGATCCGCCTGCCGGAGGACCTCGTCGGCGGCCGGGGTCCCGAGCGCGTCGTGCGGCCGGCACTGGCCGTGCTGTTCCGCATCGCGGTCGGACCGTCGGCCGACCGCTACGTGCGGCGCTTCCTCGCCTTCGAGCGCGCCGGCCGCGGACGCCCCGGCTGGCACTGGCCGTCGCTGCTCGCCCCCGGCGTCTGGGCGTTCTACCGCCGGCTGTGGCTGCCGGGCCTCGTGTTCGCGCTGCTGCCCGTGGCCGGCGCGCTGGCGTTCGCCGCGCTCGCGCCGCGCTTCGAGCAGGCGGACGTCACGTGGTTCGCCTGCGCGGTCCTCGCCGTCTGGCTGCTGCCCGGCGTGGTGCCGGCGCTGGTCGCCGACTCCCTTCTGTACGCCCACGTGCGGCGCCTCGTCCGCCGCACCGAGCAGGACGCGCGGAGCGTGACGGAAGCCGCGCAGGAGCTCGCGCTGCGCTCGCCGACGTCGAAGGCCGCGGCGTTCTGGCTGGGCGGCGGCCTCGCGCTCGCCGTCGCCGCCGCGCTCGTGCCGCAGTTGCGCGCGGCGTACGCCGAGCTCGGCGTGCGCGCGCAGCTCTCGCAGATGCTCGCCGCCGTGCAGTTTCTGCAGCAGGAGGTCGAGGCGACGTGGGCCGACGCGCGCATGCTGCCGCGGCAGGCGGGCCATGCAGCCGTGCGCGCGCAGCCCGGCGCCGGGCTCATCGCCGACCTCGACGTCGATCCGGTGTCGGGCCGCGTGCGCGTCGCGCTGGGACCGCAGGTGCCCGAGCTCGCCGGGCGCACGATCCTCCTCGCGCCCACGCGAACCGCCGACGAGCGCGTGCAGTGGCTGTGCGTCCCGGTGGACATTCCCGTGCGCTACGTGCCGAAGGCCTGCCGCGGCTGACGCGGAGGATCCGGCGCGAGCGCTCCGGCAGCCGCCGCGTTGCCGCTGCCGTCCCCGCCGCGTAGAATGCGCGCCTTCGCGCGCCGGGGACACGATCTCCGCGCCGCGTGCGTTGCGGTGCCCACCCGGCGACCGCGCGGCCCCAAAACACGATTTTGCGGAGTGACCACGATGGCTTCAGTGCTTCCCGCGCTGCGCGACGTTCGCCTCGACGACAAGTACGAGCTCGACTCCGGCCGCGTCTATCTCACCGGCGCGCAGGCGTTCGTCCGGCTGCTGATCCTGCAGCATCAGCGCGACCGGCTGGCCGGATTGAAGACCGGCGGCTTCGTGTCCGGCTACCGCGGCTCGCCGCTGGGCGCGCTCGACCAGTCGCTGTGGAAGGCGCAAAAGTTTCTCGAGCGCGCCAACGTCGTGTTCCAGCCGGGACTGAACGAGGACCTCGCGGCGACGTCGATCTGGGGTACGCAGCAGCTCACCCTCCACGCCGGGGCGAAGGTCGACGGCGTGTTCGCGATGTGGTACGGGAAGGGCCCGGGTGTGGATCGCTGCGGCGACGTGTTCAAGCACGCGAACATGGCCGGCACGGCGAAGCACGGCGGCGTGCTGGTGCTGGCCGGCGACGACCACGCGGCGAAGTCCTCGACGCTGCCGCACCAGTCCGACCACCAGTTCTCCGCGGCGATGATGCCGGTGCTCTACCCGTCGTCGGTGCAGGAGATCCTCGACCTGGGCCTCCACGGCTGGGCGATGTCGCGCTACTCGGGCTGCTGGGTCGGCTTCAAGTGCGTCGCCGACACCGTCGAGAGCTCGGCGTCCGTCTACGTCGACCCGGAGCGCACGCGCATCGTCGTGCCCGGCGACTTTCCGCTGCCCGACTCGGGCGTTTCGATCCGCTGGCCCGACGGCTTCCTCGACACCGAGGCGCGGATGCAGGACTACAAGATCTACGCCGCGCTGCACTACTGCCGCGTCAACCAGCTGAACCGCATCGTCATCGATTCCCCGCAGCCGCGCCTGGGCATCGCCACGTCGGGCAAGAGCTACCAGGACGTCCGGCAGGCGCTGACCGACCTCGGCATCACCGACGACGACGCCGCCGCGATGGGGCTGCGCGTCTACAAGATCGCGATGCCGTGGCCGCTCGAGCCGGAAGGCGTGCGCCACTTCGCCGAGGGGCTCACCGAGATCCTCGTCGTCGAGGAGAAGCGGCAGGTCGTCGAGTACCAGCTGAAGGAGCAGCTCTACAACTGGCGCGACGACGTGCGGCCGCGCGTCGTCGGCAAGTTCGACGAGAAGGGCGAGTGGGTGCGCCCGCACGGCGACTGGCTGCTGCCGGCGGCCGGCGAGCTGACGCCCGCGATGATCGCGCGGGTGATCGCGAAGCGCATCGAGCGCCTCGGGCTCACGCCGCGGCGGATGGAGCAGCTGTCCGCGCGGGTCGACTGGATCAACGCCAAGGAAGCGGCGCTCGCCAGGCCGAAGATCGCACTCGTCCGCCAGCCCTACTTCTGCTCCGGCTGCCCGCACAACACGTCGACGAAGGTGCCGGAGGGCAGCCGCGCGACCGCCGGCATCGGCTGCCACGTGATGGCGATCTGGATGAACCGGAACACGTCCGAGTTCACGCACATGGGCGGCGAAGGCGTGCCGTGGATCGGGCAGGCGCCGTTCACCGAGGAGCGCCACGTGTTCGCGAACCTGGGCGACGGCACGTACTACCACAGCGGCATCCTCGCGATCCGCGCCGCGGTCGCCGCCCGCGTCAACCTGACCTACAAGATCCTCTACAACGACGCGGTGGCGATGACCGGCGGGCAGCCGGTCGACGGCCCGCTCACGCCCGGCGACATCGCGAAGCAGGTCGCCGCCGAAGGGGTGGCCCGCGTCGTCGTCGTCAGCGACGAGCCGGACAAGTACCCGCACGGCTACTTCGCCTCCGACGTGCGCATCCACCACCGCGACGACCTCGACGCCGTCCAGCGCGAGCTGCGCGACACGCCGGGCGTCACGGTGCTGCTGTACGACCAGACCTGCGCGGCCGAGAAGCGCCGCCGGCGCAAGCGCGGCAAGTACCCGGAGCCCGCCGAGCGCGTGTTCATCAACGAGCTGGTCTGCGAAGGCTGCGGCGATTGCGGCGCGCAGTCGAACTGCGTGTCGCTCGCGCCGGTCGAGACCGAGTTCGGGCGCAAGCGCACGGTCGACCTGTCGACGTGCAACAAGGACTACTCGTGCCTCAAGGGCTTCTGCCCGTCGTTCGTCACCGTCGAGGGCGGCACCGTGCGCAAGCGCCCGAAGGCGCAGACCCCGGACTTCTCCGGGCTGCCCGATCCCGTCCTGCCCGGCGTGGCCGAGCCGTACAGCATCCTCGTCACCGGCATCGGTGGCACCGGGGTGGTCACCATCGGCGCGCTGCTCGGCATGGCCGCGCACCTCGAGGACAAGGGCGGCAGCGTGCTCGACATGACCGGCCTCGCGCAGAAGAACGGCGCCGTCGTGTCGCACGTGCGCATCGCCGCCGCGCCCGACGACCTCTACGCGACGCGCATCGCCGCCGGCGAGGCGTCGCTGGTCCTCGCCTGCGACATCCTGACGGGCGTGGGCTACGAGGCGCTCGCCAAGATGCAGAAGGGCGTCACCCGCGCGCTCGTCAACACCGCGCTCGTGATGCCGGCGCAGTTCACGCGCGAGCCCGACCTCCGGTTCCCGCTGGGGTCGATGGAGCAGGAGATCAAGGACGCCGTCGGCCCCGGCGACGCCGAGTTCCTCGACGCGACGAAGCTCGCCACCGGCCTCATGGGCGACTCGATCGCGACCAACCTGTTCATGGTCGGCTACGCGTACCAGCGCGGCCTCATTCCGGTGTCGGAAGCGGCGATCCTCAAGGCGATCGAGCTGAACGGCGCCGCCGTCGAGTCGAACACGACGAGCTTCAAGTGGGGGCGCCTCGCCGCCGTCGACCCGGCGCAGGTCGCGGCCGCCGCGGTCCCCCGCACCACCCCCGAGTCGCAGCGGCTGTCCACGACGGTCGACGAGGTCGTCGACCGCCGCGTCCGCTTCCTGACCGGCTACCAGGACGCCGCGTACGCGCAGCGCTACGCGGCGCTGGTCGCGCGCGTGCGGGAGGCCGAAGCGCGGGCGCTGCCCGGCATCACCGACCTCACGGAGGCCGTCGCCCGCCATTACTTCAAGCTGCTCGCGGTCAAGGACGAGTACGAGGTGGCGCGCCTGTACGCCGAGACCGACTTCGCGGAGCGCGTCGCCGCGCAGATCGACGGCCCCTTCACGCTGCACTTCCACATGGCGCCGCCGATCTTCAGCAAGCCGGATCCCGCGACCGGCGTGGCGCGCAAGTCGAAGTTCGGGCCGTGGCTCATGAAGGCGATGCGCGTGCTCGCGAAGCTGCGCCGCTACCGGGGCACCGCGCTCGACGTGTTCGGCCGCACCGCCGAGCGGCGGATGGAACGGGCGCTGATCGCAGACTACGAGGCCATGGTGGCCGAGATCGTCGGCACGCTCGCGCCGGCCAACCACGCGACGGCCGTCGAGCTCGCGGCGCTGCCCGAGCACATCCGCGGCTACGGGCACGTCAAGGCCCGCCACGTCGCGGCGGCGAAGACGCGCGAGGCGGCGCTGCTCGCGGCGTTCCGCGCGCCGGGAACGGCCGCGAAGCCTGCGCCGGCCGCCGCCACGGCCTGACCCCCCCGGCCCGCTGCCCGGGGCGCCTGCCGCGCCCGGGGCGGCGCCGTGCGCGCCGTACAATCGGCGCATGGCCGTCGCGCAGCCGCGCCCGCTTCCCGACGCGTTCGCCGCCGCGCGCGACTGGTTCGCCGCGCAGGGCTTCGCACCGTTCGCGTTCCAGGAGGAAGTGTGGGCCGCCTACGCGGCCGGCGCGAGCGGCCTCGTGCACGCGCCGACCGGCATGGGCAAGACGTACGCGGCGGCGCTGGGTCCGCTCGTGCTCGGGCCGCGCGGCTTGGAGCTCGCGCCACCCCCGCTGACGCTGCTGTGGCTGACGCCGCTGCGCGCGCTGGCGGGGGACACGGGGATCGCGCTCGCGCGCGCGGCACGCGCGCTCAATCCGCACTGGACCGTCGACGTGCGCACCGGCGACACGACGGCGTCGGCGCGCGCGAAGCAGGCGAGGGCGCTGCCGACCGCGCTCGTCACCACGCCGGAGAGCCTGACGCTGATGCTGTCGCGCGCCGACTGGCGCGAGCGCTTCGCGCACGTCGCCGCCGTCGTCTGCGACGAGTGGCACGAGCTGGTCGGCAGCAAGCGCGGCGTGCAGGCGGAGCTTGCGCTCGCACGGCTCGCGAACCTGCGCCCCGACCTTCGCGTCTGGGGACTCTCCGCCACGCTGGCGAACCTCGACGAGGCGCTCGCGTGCCTCGTCGGGCCCGCGCGCGCCTCGCGTGCGCGGATCGTCCGCGGCCTCGACGCGAAGACGATCGAGATCGCCAGCGCGCTGCCGCCGGCGATCGACCGCTTCCCGTGGGCCGGCCACATCGGCCTGAAGCTCCTCCCGGAGGTCGTGCGTGCGATCGAGCGCGCGCGCAGCACGCTGGTGTTCACCAACGTGCGCTCGACCACCGAGATCTGGTACCAGGCGCTCCTCGCCGCGCGGCCCGACTGGGCCGGCACGATCGCGCTCCACCACGGCTCGCTCGAGCGCGACGTGCGCGACTGGGTCGAGGCGGGGCTGCGCGCCGGGCGCCTGCGCGCGGTCGTCTGCACGTCGAGCCTCGACCTGGGCGTGGACTTCGCGCCGGTCGACCAGGTGCTGCAGATCGGCAGCCCGAAGGGCATCGGCCGCCTGCTGCAGCGTGCCGGCCGCAGCGGCCACCGTCCGGGCGAGGTGTCGCGCGTCACCGTCGTCCCCACGCAGGCGCTGGAGCTCGTCGAGGCGGCGGCGGCGCGGGACGCGGCGGCGGCGTGGCGGGTCGAGCCGCGCGCGCCGGTCGTCGGCGCGCCCGACGTGCTGGTGCAGCACCTCGTCACGTGCGCGCTCGGCGGCGGCTTCCGCCCGGAGGCGTTGCGCGCGGAGGTGCGCGCCACGCACGCGTACGCGGACCTCACCGACGCCGACTGGCAGTGGGCGCTCGATTTCGTCGTGCACGGCGGCGCCAGCCTCAACGCCTATCCGGAGTACCGCCGCGTCGTGCAGGGCGCCGACGGCGTCGCGCACGTGCCCGACCGGCAGATCGCGCGGCGGCACCGGATGGGCATCGGCACCATCGTCAGCGAGGCGTCGATCACCGTGGCGTTCCGCAACGGCACGAAGCTGGGCCAGGTCGAGGAGAGCTTCGCGGCGGCCCTGAAGCCCGGCGACTGCTTCGCGTTCGCGGGCCGCGTGCTCGAGTTCGTACGCGTGCACGAGCTGACAGCCTGGGTGCGGCCGGCGACGGCAAAGGCCGCGCGCGTACCGCGCTGGACGGGCGGCAAGATGGCGCTCTCCACCGAGCTCGCCGACGCGACGCGCGCGCTGATCGCCGGCGCCGCGCAAGGCACGTACGACGCGCCGGAGATGCGGCGCGTGCGGCCGCTGCTCGAGCTGCAGGCGCGCTGGTCGGCGCTGCCCGGCGAGCGCGAGTGGCTGGTCGAGGCGATCGCCACGCGTGACGGCCACGGCCTCTTCTTCTATCCGTTCGCCGGCCGGCTCGCGCACTTCGGGCTCGCCACGCTGTTCGCGTACCGGCTCGGCGCGCGCGACCCCGCGTCGTTCTCGCTCACGGCGAACGACTACGGCTTCGGCCTCGTGTCGCCGCAGCCGGTGGCGCTCGCGTACGGCGACGTCGGCCGCCTGCTCGCCGCGCCGGACGTCGAGCGGGACCTGCTCGCGGGGCTCAACGCCACCGAGCTCGGCCGCCGGCACTTCCGCGAGATTGCGCGCGTTGCCGGCCTGATCTTCCAGGGCTATCCGGGCCAGCCGCACCCGCAACGTCAGCTGCAGGCGTCGAGTGCGCTGCTGTACGACGTGTTCGCGCAGTACGACGCCGACAACCCGCTGCTCGGGCAGGCGGTGCGCGAGGTGCTCGAACGGCGGCTGGAGGCGCCGCGGATGGCCGCAACCCTCGCGCGGCTGCGGGGGAGCCGCGTGGTGCTCACGCGCCCGGCACGGCCGACGCCGTTCGCGTTCCCGCTGCTGGTCGAGATGTTCCGCGAGAGCCTGTCGACCGAGGCGCTGGAGGCGCGCGTCGCACGGATGGTGGCCGAGCTCGAGGCCGCCGCGGGTAAATTGGGGTCAGAGCTGTAATACTGGCGCCATGAGGCCGGGGCGTGTCACACGACTGGATCCTGGCGCCAGTATTACAGCTCTGACCCCAATTTCCCAGCGAACCGGCGGCACCCGCGCTACCGCGCCGACCGCACGTTCCGGGTCGCCACCGGCACCGCCGCGACCAGCAGGACGCACAGCGCGAGCGCCCGCCACGACAGCGTGGGGATCGCCGCCTCCGCAGCGGGATCGGGGTACACGTCGAACGCCTGGTAGGCGCCCTTGCCGCCGCGGTAGCTCGTGATCGTGAGCCGCGGGCCGTCGATGTCGACGACGCTGAAGTAGTAGGTCTCCGCCGCATTGGCGACGTGCCAGGCGGCCGCGTCCACGACGACCGGCGCCGTGTCCACGCCGGCGCCGGCGGTGCCGGTCAGCATCTGCAGCACGTTGTCCGTCCACTGCGCCGGCGGGACGACCTGCGGGTTGGGGGGCATCGCCGCGTCCACCGTCTTGCGCGAGAACAGGTGGATGTGGCCGCAGAAGTAGGCGGCGAAGCGGTTGCCGTCGAGGATCTTCCACAGCCGCGTGTACGAGTCGTCGTCGTGCGACGGCGGCAGCTTGTACACCGAGTAGTACGGCACGTGCGCGAACGCGAACTTGTGCGTGGCGGCCGTCTTCGCGACCTCGGCTTCGAGCCACGCGAGCTGCGCGGGCGTGATCGTGCCGTCGTCGTTCTCGGGGTCCGCGGCGCCCGGCGCGTCGGCGGTCAGGTAGTATGGATCGAGCACCGCGAAGAACGCGTCGCCGCCCGGCGAGTGGAACGCGTAGGCGAGCCGCTCGTAGCCCGGCGGCCCGTTGCCCGGGTTGCCGGTGAACGTCCTCTGGAACTCCTGCTGGTTGGCGAGGAAGAAGCCCGTGCCCGGGTGCTGATAGAGCTCGTGGTTGCCGACCATCGTGTACATCGCGATCCCGGCGTCGGTCAGCGGCGCCATGACCTCGCGGAACGCGTCGAACGTGTAGGCGCCGTTGTAGCGTCCGCGGTACGCCGCGTCGCCGCCGAAGACCACGAACGACGGCCGTGGCGACAGCTGCAGGATCGCGTCGTTGATCGCGTTCAGGGCCGCCGTGTTGATGAGGTCCTTCGGCTTGGGGTCGTGGACCGTCGGCTGCCCGGAACGGCTGTCGGCCAGGAAGACGAAGCGCAGCGTCTCGCCGCCCGCCGGCAGCGGCGCCAGCGCCGCGGCGAGAACGACGGCCGCCGCGGCCGCACGGGCAATCCGGCGCAGCGAAAGGCAGCGTGGCATGGGCAGGCGCATCCGGCGGCGGCCCGGCCGGCGCGGCGCGGCCCGCAGTTCATGGATACACCGGTTGGCCCGGCGGCCGTTTGCCTTTGGTCAAGCGCCCGCGCCGGCGGCCGACGAACGGGCGCCGGCCGGCGTCGCGGCCGCAGTTGCGGCCCGCGTGCGCCGCGCTACGCCGCGCGCTTGGCGAGCAGCGCGCGGGCGACCTTCGAGTTCGTCGGGCGGCCGAGCGCCGCGCAGATGAACAGGCCGGCGTCGACCAGCCGGTCGAGGTCGATTCCCGTCGCGATGCCGAGGCCGTGCAGCAGGTACACGAGGTCCTCGGTCGCGACGTTGCCGGTGGCGCCCTTCGCATAGGGGCACCCGCCCAGGCCCGCGACCGAGCTGTCGAACACCGCCACGCCGCGCTCGAGCGACGCGTAGACGTTCGCGAGCGCCTGCCCGTACGTGTCGTGGTAGTGGCCGGCCAGCCGGTCGACCGGCACGACGCGCGCGACCGCGTCGAGCATCGCCGCCGTCCTGCCCGGCGTGCCGGCGCCGATGGTGTCGCCGAGCGAGATCTCGTAGCAGCCCATCGCGTGCAGCGCGCCGGCGACGCTCGCCACGGCCGCGGGTGCGACGTCGCCTTCGTACGGACAGCCGAGCACGCACGACACGTAACCGCGGATGCGCACGTCGGCGGCACGCGCGGCCTCGATCACCGGCCGGAACCGCTCGAGGCTCGCGGCGATCGAAGCGTTGACGTTCTTCCGCGAGAACGTCTCCGACGCCGCGCCGAACACGGCGACTTCCGTCGCGCCGGCGGCCACCGCGGCCGCGAAGCCCTGCAGGTTGGGCACCAGCACCGGATAGGCCACCCCGGGCTTGCGCCGGGTGCGCGCCATCACGTCCGCGCCGTCGGCCATCTGCGGCACCCACTTCGGCGACACGAACGCGGCCGCCTCGACCGCCGGCAGCCCCGCGTCGGCGAGGCGCTCGATCAGCGCGACCTTGACGTCGGTGGCGATGGTCTGCGGCTCGTTCTGCAGGCCGTCGCGCGGGCCGACCTCGACGACCTTCACGTGCGTTGGGAACGCGTTCATCGACGCCCCTCACCCCGGCCCTCGCTTGCAGGGCGCGCCATCGCCGGCAGGCGATGGCCGCTCGAGCGGCGCCCTGCATGCTCGGCGAAACCCCGCTCTCGCCCCCGCACGCGGGGATAGGGAGCTGTGTCGCCGCCGCGCGCCCAATCGCACCATCGTTGCCGCACGCCGGAGCTCTCCCTCTCCCCGCGTGCGGGGAGAGGGTTGGGGTGAGGGGCGCCGCGGTTCACTTCGCCTTCGCCGGCTCGAAGTCGACGAGTTCCGCGCCTTCGGCGACCTGCTCGCCGACGGCGTAGCGGACACCCCTTCACGCGGCCGGCGGCAGGTGCGGTGATCGTGTGCTCCATCTTCATTGCCTCGAGGATCAGCAGCGGCGCGCCGCGCTCGACGTCGATCGGCGGAGCCGCGAGCCACGCGATCACCTTGCCGGGCATCGGCGCCGCCAGCCCGCCTTCTGCGCCCTGCCCCTCGCCGCCGTGATGCAGCGGATCGACGCGCGCCAGCGCGAACGTGCGCCCGTTGAGGAACACGTGGCGCTTCTCGCCGGCCACGACGACGCCGGCGTCGAGGCGCACGCCGGCCAACTCGGCGCGCAGCATGCCGTTGGCGCCCAGCTCGCCGCGTGCGGGCACCGCGCGGCCGTCGAGCGCCAGCCGGTAGCCGTCGTCGGCGTACTCGACGACGACCGTGCGCTCGGACTCGCCGTGGCGGAACACGAGCCGCCGTTCGGAGCGGGAATTGAGGCGCCAGCCGTCCTGCAGCCGCCACGGCGACCAGCGGTCGCCGCCGGTTCCGGCGGCCGCGCGCGCGTGCGCCTCCTCGCGCAGCAGCGTGGCCAGCGCCGCGACGAGCCAGGCGTCGTCGGGCGCGTCGGCAGCGCGCGGGAACAGGAACTCGCGCTCGCGCTCGATCAAGCCCGTGTCGAGGTCGGCGTGCGCGAACGCCGGGCAGGCGACGAGCCGCGACAGGAACTCGACGTTGTTGGCGACACCGACGATCCGGTACTGCGCCAGCGCCTGCAGCATCCGCTGCAGCGCGAGCTCGCGCGTCTCGTCCCAGACGATCAGCTTGGCGACCATCGGGTCGTAGTACGGCGTGATCTCGTCGCCCTGCTCCACCCCCGTGTCGACGCGCACGTGCAGCGACTCGGGCGGCGGCGCCAGGTGGACGAGGCGGCCGGTCGACGGCAGGAAGCCGCGCTCGGGATCCTCGGCGTAGATGCGCGCTTCCAGCGCGTGCCCGCGGATCGCGAGCTGCTCCTGCGTGAGCGGCAGCGGCTCGCCGGCCGCCACGCGCAGTTGCCATTCGACCAGGTCCTGCCCGGTGATCATCTCGGTGACCGGGTGCTCGACCTGCAGTCGCGTGTTCATCTCCATGAAGTAGAACCGGCCGTCCTGGTCGGCGATGAACTCGACCGTGCCGGCGCCGACGTAGCCCACCGCGCGCGCGGCAGCGACGGCGGCCTCGCCCATCTCGCGGCGGCGCGCACCGGTCATGCCGGGCGCCGGCGCCTCCTCCAGCACCTTCTGGTGGCGGCGCTGCACCGAGCAGTCGCGCTCGAACAGGTGGACGCAGCTGCCGTGCGTGTCGGCGAACACCTGGATCTCGACGTGGCGCGGCCGCGTGACGTAGCGCTCGATCAGCACGCGGTCGTCGCCGAAGCTCGCGCGGGCCTCGCGCTGGCACGACGCCAGCGCGTCGGCGAACTCCGCGGCGGCGCCGACGATCCGCATGCCCTTGCCGCCGCCGCCCGCCGAGGGCTTCAGCAGCACCGGATAGCCGATCCGGTCGGCTTCCCCCCGCAGGAACGCCGCGTCCTGCAGGTCGCCGTGGTAGCCGGGGACGAGCGGCACCGGCGCCTTCTCCATCAGCGACTTCGCGGCGCTCTTGCTGCCCATCGCGCGGATCGCCGCCACCGGCGGGCCGATGAACACGATGCCGGCCGCCGCGCACGCTGCGGCGAAGTCCTCGTTCTCGGACAGGAAGCCGTAGCCCGGGTGGATCGCCTGCGCGCCGGTCTTCCGCGCGGCGTCGACGATGCGGCCGATGTCGAGGTAGCTCTCGCGCGCCGGCGCCGGGCCGACCAGCACCGCCTCGTCGGCGACGCGCGTGTGGCGCGCGTCGGCATCGGCCTCCGAGAACACGGCGACCGTGCCGATGCCGAGGCGGCGCGCCGTCTTGACGACGCGGCAGGCGATCTCGCCGCGGTTCGCGATCAGGATCTTGCGGAACATGGTCCGGTCAGCTCTCCTGCCTCAGCTGACGCCCCTCACCCCGACCCTCTCCCCGTTCCGGGGAGAGGGAGAGTTGCGCCGAGGCGTCCGTGTACGCTCCCGCTCCCCGTTCCGGGGGGAGGGAGACCTGTGCCGAGGCGTCCGCAGGTGCTCCCTCTCCCCGGAACGGGGAGAGGGCTGGGGTGAGGGGTGTGCGCGCCATCACCACGTCACATCCGGAACACGCCGAACGCCGTCGTCTCGACCGGCGCATTGAGCGAGGCGGAGAGCGCGAGGCCCAGCACGCGGCGCGTCTGCGCCGGGTCGATGATGCCGTCGTCCCACAGCCGCGCCGTCGCGTAGTACGGGTGCCCCTGCGTCTCGTACTGCGCGCGGATCGGCGCGCGAAACGCCTCCTCCTCCTCGGCGCTCCACGCCCTGCCGGCGGCGGTCATGCCGTCGCGCTTGACCGTCGCGAGCACGGAGGCCGCCTGCTCGCCGCCCATCACCGAGATGCGCGCGTTCGGCCACATCCACAGGAAGCGCGGCGAGTACGCGCGGCCGCACATGCCGTAGTTGCCGGCGCCGAAGCTGCCGCCGGTGATCACCGTGAACTTCGGCACCTTCGCGCACGCCACGGCGGTCACCATCTTCGCGCCGTGCCGCGCGATGCCCTCGTTCTCGTACTTGCGGCCGACCATGAAGCCGGTGATGTTCTGCAGGAACAGGAGCGGGATGCCGCGTTGCGCGCACAGCTCGACGAAGTGCGCGCCCTTCTGCGCCGACTCCGAGAACAGGATGCCGTTGTTGGCGACGATGCCGACCGGATAGCCCATGATGCGCGCGAAGCCGGTCACGAGCGTCGTGCCGAAGCGCGCCTTGAACTCGTCGAACGCCGACGCGTCGACGATGCGCGCGATCACCTCGTGGACGTCGTACGGCTTGCGGGTGTCGCCGGGGACGACGCCGTACAGCTCCTCGGCCGCGTAGGCCGGCTCCTCCGGCGGCGCGACGTCGACGCCGACCGCCTTCACGGTATTGAGGTTGCCGACGATGCGCCGCGCGATGTGCAGCGCGTGCGCGTCGTTCTCCGCCAGGTGGTCGGCAACACCCGAGACGCGCGTGTGCACGTCGCCGCCGCCCAGCTCCTCCGCCGTCACCACCTCGCCGATGGCGGCCTTCACCAGCGGCGGCCCGCCCAGGAAGATCGTCCCCTGGTTCCTGACGATGACCGTCTCGTCGGACATCGCCGGCACGTAGGCGCCGCCGGCCGTGCACGACCCCATGACGACGGCGATCTGCGGGATTCGCAGCGCCGACAGGTTGGCCTGGTTGTAGAAGATCCGGCCGAAGTGCTCGCGGTCGGGAAACACGTCGTCCTGCTCGGGCAGGAACGCGCCGCCCGAGTCGACGAGGT
>JBGAMF010000070.1:0-21345 GCA_044223185.1 Casimicrobiaceae bacterium
GTTCATTCCGAGCGCAGCCAGCATGTTGTCCAGCAGGCGGCCTGCCTGGCCCACGAACGGCTCGCCGCGCGCGTCTTCCTCGGCGCCGGGCGCTTCGCCGACGAAGAGCCACTCCGCCGCGCGGTCGCCCACGCCGGGCACGGACTTGTGGCGGGTGCGGCAGAGTCCGCACGCCGTGCAGGCGTCGACGTCCGCCGCGAACGCGCCCCAGTCGAGGCTCGCGATGCGCGCGATCCGTGCGTCGGCGCCTGCGGGGGCGTCGTCCCGCGGCGCCTGCGCGCTCGCCGCGCGCTCGTCCGCCCTTGCCGATCCGGGCGCGACCGCGGGCAATCCCGCCGCGGGTGCCGCCGCGGCCGCGCGCAGCCGCCATTCCGGCGCGACGCCCAATTCTTCCAGCACCTCGGCCCTCGTCGCCATCAGACGCCGCGGATCGCGGGATAGCCGACGTCGCGACGCATCACGAGCGCATCCTCGCGCCGCCCCTCGGCATCCGGAGGGTAATACTCGGCGCGCCGCGCGACCCGCTCGAAGCCGGCCTGCTCGTACAGCGCGATCGCGGAGGCGTTGCCCACGCGCACCTCCAGGAACACGTGCTCGGCGCCCAGCCGCACCGCTTCGCGCAGGAAGCGGTCGAGCAGCATCCGGCCGAGGCCCACGCGGCGCGCATCCGGCACGACGGACAGGTTGAGGAGCTGCGCCTCGCCCGGCCCCAGCATCAGCACGCCGTACGCGACGATCCGGCCCTCGCGCTCGCCGACCTGCGCCGAGTAGCCCGCGGCCAGCGCGTCGCGGAAATTGCCGGCGGTCCACGGCGCCGCGTGGATCTGCGCCTCCAGCGCGGCGACGTAGGCGACGTCGGCGTCGCGCATCGGCCGCCATTCGACCGGCGCGTGCGCAAACGCTCGCGGCAGCGCGGCCATCGCCGTTCAGAGACGGACGCCGGCGTCGCGCTCGGCCGTCGTCA
Organism: Casimicrobiaceae bacterium; assembly: GCA_044223185.1. GTDB lineage: Bacteria > Pseudomonadota > Gammaproteobacteria > Burkholderiales > Casimicrobiaceae > VBCG01. The sequence continues at coordinate 965 of JBGAMF010000070.1, forward strand.
GCGCGACCCGGTGGCGCACGTAGAGCGGCAGCGCGTCCGCGGCGGCGACCGCTTCGCCGGCCGCGAGCCGCGGCAGCGCGAGCTCGGCGATCGCGCACGCGTCCGGCGTCACGGCCGCGTCGAAGCGCGCGAGCTCCAGCGCGGGGGCCAGCTCCGGGTACGCGGCGAAGCCGTCGCCGGCGCCCATCCAGCGCGCGCCGCCCCCCGGCGGCGTCACCCGCGCCGGCGCCAGCACCGCCGCCGGCACGCGGACCTGCCAGGCGTCGCCGGCGCGCTCGTAGGCGGCGACGTAGACTTCGCGCATCCGCGCATCGAGGCAGGCAACGACGTGCGTGACGCCGTGGAGCCGCCACGCCTGCTGCGCGACCGCCTCGAGCGTGGGCACGGGCAGCAGCGGCCGGCCGGACCCGAAGGCCAGGCCCTGCGCGACGGCGCACGCGATCCGCACGCCGGTGAACGACCCCGGACCCGCCCCGAAGGCGATCGCGTCGAGGTCGGCGAGCGACCAGCCGCACTCGGCGAGCACGTCGCCGACGAGCGGCAGCAGCCGCTCCGAGTGGCCCTGTCCCGCGGGCTCGCCGCGCGTGCGCCACGCGTGCCCGTCGCCGCAGGCGACGGACAGCCAGTGCGTCGACGTGTCGAACGCGAGCAGCCTCATCGCGCGGAGTTTACCGGAGCGGCGGCCGCGCCTCGCGCGCTTGTACAATTCGCGCGCGGCCGCCCGCTCCTGCGCGCGGCCGTCCCGCGTGCCGCTCCCCGCTCCCGTCGTCACCGTCGCCATCGAGTCCCTCGACCAGGAAGGGCGCGGCGTCGCGCGCGTCGACGGCAAGGCGATGTTCGTCGAGGGTGCGCTGCCCGGCGAGCGGGTGACGGCGCAGGTCGTGCGCGACAAGCCGACGTTCACCGTCGCGCGCGTCGCGGCCGTCGTCCGCGCGAGCGCGTCGCGCGTGGTGCCGCGCTGCCCGCACTTCGGCGTGTGCGGCGGCTGCACGCTGCAGCACGCGCACCCGGCGCTGCAGGTCGCCGCGAAGCAGCGGGCGCTGGAGGACGCGCTGGCGCGGATCGGCCGCGTGCGCGCGCAGACGATGCTGCCGCCGATCGAGGGCCCGGCGTGGTGCTACCGGCTGCGGGCCCGGCTGTCGGTGCGTCACGTCGCGAAGAAGGGCGGCGTGCTGATCGGCTTCCACGAGCGCAAGTCGAGCTTCGTCGCCGACATGACGGAGTGCCACGTGCTGCCGGCGAAGCTCTCCGCCCTGCTGCCCGCGCTGCGCGAGCTGGTCGGCGCGCTGTCGGTGCGCGACCGGCTGCCGCAGATCGAGGTCGCCGTCGGCGAGCGCGACGGGGGGTTCGCGTACGCGCTGGTGCTGCGGATCCTGGCCCCGCTGTCGCCGGCGGACGAGGTGCGCCTCGTCGCCTTTGCCGACACGCACGGCGTCGAGTTCTGGCTGCAGACCGGCGGCCCGGCGAGCGTCGCCCCGTTCCACCCGCGCGACGCGTCGCTCGCGTACCGGCTGCCCGAGTTCGGCGTGACCATGCCGTTCGGTCCCACCGAGTTCACGCAGGTGAACGGCGCGGTCAACCGCGTGCTGGTGCGCCGCGCGCTGGCGCTGCTGGCACCGCAGCCCGGCGAGAACGTCGCGGATTTCTTCTGCGGGCTCGGCAACTTCACGCTGCCGATCGCCCGGCGCGGCGCCGCGGCGATCGGCGTCGAGGGCAGCGCGGCGCTCGTCACCCGCGCGCGGGAGAACGCCGCGCACAACGGCCTCTCCGCGCGCGCGCGCTTTGCCGTCGCCAACCTGTTCGCCGCCACACCCGAAGGCGTCGCCGCGCTGGGCCGGCACCGCGCGCTGATCGACCCGCCGCGCGAGGGCGCCGTCGAGCTCGTCAAGTCGCTGCCGCGCCGCGACGACGCCGGCGGCCTCGCGCGGATCGTCTACGTGTCGTGCGCACCGGGCACGCTGGCGCGCGACGCCGCGGTGCTCGTGCACGACCGCGGCTACCGGCTTGCGGCGGCGGGCGTGGTCAACATGTTCCCGCACACCGCGCACGTCGAGTCGATCGCGCTGTTCGACTGACCGCGGCCGTCGCGCCACCACCGCGGCCAGTGCGGCGCGTGGCACGCGTGGCGTAACAGCCGCCCATACATCCACGTGTGTATGTGGACGCGCCGCGCCTGCGCGTGACGCGCGCGCAACAGCGAGGACGCAGCGGACTCGCGGGTTGACCAGCGTCAAGCGTTCGCCACGCGCGCCGGCGCAGGATCGCGAACATTGCAACCAGTTGTTGCACGCCCCCGCCGGCGCACCGGTTGCCGCAGGGCGAAACCCGGGAGTCCCACCATGCGCTTCAAGACCATCCTCGCGGCCGCCGGCGTGCTGGCAGCCTTGGCGGCGTTCGCCTCGCCCGCCTTCGGGCAGGCCAAGGGGGCCGCGCCCGTCGTGCCCGCCTGCGCGAACTGCCACGCGAAGTCGTCCGACTCCATCATGCTGACCGCCCACGGCGCGGCCAACGACGCCAACGGCGCCGCCTGCCAGACCTGCCACGGCGACGCGTCGGCGCACATGAAGGACCCGAAGGCAAAGCCGACCAACGCGCTCAACAATCCGAACGCGACGGCCGACGAGCGGTCCGCGATCTGCCTGACCTGCCACTCCGGCAGCCGGCACCTCGACCGCTGGCGCGTGTCCACGCACCGCAAGGTCGAGGTGACCTGCGTCAACTGCCACAACATCCACGGCACGCAGTCGGCCTCGAACAACAGGAACCTGAAGAGCGCCTCGTTCGCCGCCGCGCCGTACACGACGACGAACCGGCAGCTCGCGTACAAGACGTGCATCGAGTGCCACACCGACGTCCGCGGCGAGATCATGAAGCCGTCGCACCACCCGATCATCGAGGGCAAGGTGACCTGCAGCGACTGCCACGACCCGCACGGGTCGCTGACCGCGGCGAGCCTCAAGGCCGAGTCCAACGTCGACCTGTGCCTCACCTGCCACGCCGACAAGCGCGGGCCCTGGATCCACGAGCACCCGCCGGTGATGGAGAACTGCGCGACCTGCCACACGCCGCACGGCTCCGCGCACAACCGCCTGCTCGCGCAGAAGCCGCCGGCGCTGTGCGCCGACTGCCACCCGGGCGGCCACACGCACGGCATCTACGACGGCCGCGGCACGCTGCCGGGCGTCCAGCCGGGGAACATCCGCTTCGAGGGCAGCGGCTGCGTCGGCTGCCACCGCGCGATCCACGGCAGCAACGCGCCGTCGTCCGCCTACGGCGAGTTCTTCCTCCGCTAGCGAACAGGAATCAGGGGACAGTCATGAGAATGAAGCTCATCGCGGCGGTCATCGCAGGCCTGTTCGCGAGCGGTAGCGCAGTCGCGCAGGAAGCCTTCAGCGGTTTCGTGTGGCAGGGTTCGGCCACGCTCGGCGGTCGAGCCACCAGCACGGACGGCGGCTCGCGCAACGGCGCGTACGGAACGTCGCAGGCGACGCTGACGCCGTGGACCGGTCCGGAGGACGACGCCAAGGCGCAGGAGTACCAGAACACGCAAAGCGGCGTCATCGGCGTGCTCGACATCATGGGCGGGAACCGCGGCTACTACCTGCGCGGGTACGGCGAGAACCTCGGCCGGGACGACCAGTACTTCAACGTCGTCGGCGGCGGGTACAACTCGTTCAGGGCGGCGGTCTACTCGGACAACCTGCCGCACAACCTGTCGTTCAACGCGCTGTCGCCGCTGCAGAGCAACGGGACGGCGGTCATGACCAACCCCGGCACGCCGCCGTACCCGCCGGCGCGCTTTCCGGGCGACTGGAACACGTTCAACTACAGCGTGCAGCGCAACACCTACGGCGGGAACCTCGAGGTCTCCGCCGGCTCGCCGTTCTTCTTCCGGGCCGACTACAACGAAGTGACGATGACCGGCACGCGGCCATGGAGCGGCCAGCTCGGCACCGGCTCGGGCAACGGCCTGATCGAGTTCGGCGCGCCGACGGACTTCAAGACGAAGAACACGACGATCGAGGCGGGCTACGCGACGAAGGCCTGGAACGTCAAGCTGCAGTACCTCGACAGCAAGTTCACCAACGGCGAGCAGTCGGCGCAGTGGACGAACTTCTACATGCTGAACGGCCTCGACCAGTCGCTGATGGCGCCGAACAACGACCTGTCGAAGTGGACGCTGACCGGCGCGTGGAAGGACCTGCCGTGGGACTCGGCGATCAACTTCCGCGTGACGCAGAGCAGCCTCACCAACAGCTTCGGCGTCGTGGGCAGCGCGCTGAAGCCGACCGGCAACCAGGCGCCGCCGGTGGGCGTCGGCTACCTCGTCACCACGCCCTCCTCGTCGACGTTCGACGGCGACGTCAAGACCACGACGGCGAACCTGTCGTGGGCGGCGACGCCGTTCAAGGGCTTCGACACGCGGCTGTACTACGAGTACTACGACAAGCAGAACGACTCGACGCCCATCTCGTACGCGGGCGGCGGGCTCGGCAGCACCGCCAACACGTGCCCGGGGAGCAACAACGCGACGCGCTTCTGCATCGCGCCGTTCGAGGCGCCCGACAACTTCGAGTACACGAAGAACACGTACGGCCTCGACCTCAACTACCGGATCGACGCGCGGCAGAAGATCCTCGCGCAGTACAACTACGTCCAGGTCGACCGGCAGCTCGAGCCGGCCGACGAGTCGACGCTGCAGCGCTTCTGGATCGAGTACCGCAACACGAAGTGGGCGAACTGGAGCGGCCGCCTGCGCTACCAGTACCAGCAGCAGCGCTCCGAGCTCGACCACACGGTGACCAACAACAGCACCGGCCAGACGCCGGCGAGCGTCCCGTACTACTTCACCGCGTACGACGTCAACAACTTCGACCAGAACATGATCCGGTTCAACGTCGACTGGACGCCCGCGCCGCTGTTCATGGTCGGCTTCGGCGCCACGTGGCGCGACACCAACTTCAAGGACAACTACTACGGCCGCACGGACGACGACACGCAGCTCTACGACCTGACGATCAGCTACGGCGACCCGGACAAGTTCCGCATCTCGGCGATCGGCAACTACGCCGAGGTGAAGTTCAACCAGATGTACCGGAACACGGGCTCGAACACCACGTCCACGCCGCCGATCCCGAACCTGGGCCCGCTGCCGGACGGCGGCTCGAACAGCCTCAACTTCAACTGGGGCACCGGCAACACGCAGGAGAGCTGGCTGATCGCGGTGCTGGCCGACTGGGTGCCGATGGACAACCTGCGGCTGACTTCGTCGTACAGCTACGCGAAGACCGACGGCGGCGTCGACTTCTGGTCGGACAACCAGCAGGCCGCCGGCGGCTTCAACGGCGGGCCGCTCGTCAACTACTGGACCGACAACACGACGACCCAGCGCTTCCAGCTCAAGGCCGACTACACGATCAACAAGCAGTGGAGCATGACCGCCGGCTACTGGTGGAACAAGTACGAGTACAGCGACGGCCAGATGGCCGGCTACGCGGGGTACTACCCGTACTTCCAGAGCCTCGGCACCAGCACCACGGGCTTCGGCACCAACAACAGCTGGTACACCGGCGCGTTCGCGAACCCGAGCTACACGCAGAACATCTTCTACCTGACCGTCACCTACAAGTTCGGCTCGGTGAAGTAGGCACGCCGGATCACGGCAGACGGCTTCGGCAGCCGAGGTCCGCACCCCGAACCTCCCGCGCAGTTTGCGCCGCGCGGATGCCCTCCACCGGCCCCTTCGGGGGCCGGCTTTCTTCGTGCCGGCCTCTCGCCGGCGACCGGCGACCGACGCCCGTGCGCCGGACCGGCCCCAAGGAAAACGGGCGCCGTCGCCGGCGCCCGTTGCGCGTGCACGCCCGCCGGTCAGTCGCGCTGGCCGGTGAACGCCAGCAGGATGTTGAGCAGGCTGATGAAGAGGTTGTAGACGTTGAGGAACAACCCCAGCGTGGCCATCACGTAGTTGGTCTCGCCGCCGCGCACGATGTTGGACACGTCGTACAGGATGTAGGCGGAGAAGATCAGCACGGCGACGGCGGAGATCGTCAGCGACAGCGCCGGGACCTGGAAGAACAGGTTGGCGAGCGACGCGACGATCAGCAGGACCAGCCCGACCATGAGGAACTTGCCCATGAACGAGAAGTCCTTCTTCGTCACGGTGGCGATCGTCGCCATCGCGAAGAAGATCGCGGCCGTCATGCCGCCGGCCAGCGCGACCAGCTGGCCGCCGTTGCGGAAGCCCGCGGCGACCGTCAGGATCGGCGTCAGGAACACGCCGGCGATGAACGTGAAGCCGAGCAGCGCCACCACGCCCCAAGCGCTGTTGCGCAGCCGTGTGACGACGAAGAGCGACCCGAGCATCGCGGCGAACATGAGCAGCGGCGCCATGATCGGCGCCGCGCGGAACACCGCGGCGAAGTTGAACTGCATGCCGACGAACGCGCCCGCCACCGTCGGCAGCATCGACAGCGCGAGCAGCCAGTAGGTGTTGCGCAGGACGGCGTTCTGCGCGATCGGCAGCGTGGCGCCGCCGGTGCCGGACGGGGTGGCCGGCAGCGGCGCGACCGGCGCGCGGCGACCGGACATGACGGGTTCGAACTTGGTCTCCATGAAGCCTCCGAATGCGCCCCCTCTTGGGGGCATCGACGCTTAGACTAGCAGAATCGTCCCGGGTTTCAACGACGCGCCCGGCAGGGTCAAGGCGCCGGGAAACCCCGGTGCTAAGATGCCGGCGCGCGCCCCGGTTTCAAGTTGCCGGCGCGTACGGAGGGAGGCGTGGCCGAGCGGCTTAAGGCACGGGTCTTGAAAACCCGCGAAGGGGCAACCCTTCCGTGAGTTCGAATCTCACCGCCTCCGCCAGATCGCGCGTGCGGACGCGCCCGACCGTAAGGGTTTCGCGTATCGGGACGACAGAGCGGAACCCGAATCCCGACTCCACGTCAAAACCGCCATGAACCGACGCTCGTTCCTGTTCCGCTCCACCGCGCTCGCGGCGGGCGCCGCCGCGCTGCCCCCGGCGGTCGCCATCGCCCAGGGCGCTTCCTCCGACAAGGTCGTGAAGTCCGCCGCCGAGTGGAAGAAGGTCCTCACCCCCGAGCAGTACCACGTGCTGCGCGAGGAAGGCACCGAGCGCGCGTTCACGAGCCCGCTCGACAAGGAGAAGCGCCGCGGCACCTTCGTGTGCGCCGGCTGCGACCTGCCGCTGTTCACGTCCGACACCAAGTACGACAGCGGCACCGGCTGGCCGAGCTTCTGGGCGCCGATCTCCGGCGCGGTCGCCACCAAGGTCGACTTCAAGCTCATCTACCCGCGCACCGAGTACCACTGCCGCCGCTGCGAAGGGCACCAGGGCCACGTGTTCGACGACGGTCCCAAGCCCACCGGCAAGCGCTACTGCAACAACGGCGTCGCGCTGAAGTTCGTGCCGGCGTGAGCGAAGCGGGGGGCCGCGGCTCCGCGTTCGGCCGCGCGCGCATGGGCACCGACGGGTTCCGGCGGGCGTGGCGCCGTGCGCGCGCCCCTCACCCCTGCCCTATCCCCACTGCGTGGGGAGAGGGAGCGTCCGCCGCTGCCGGCTGCACGTCCACCGCTGCCGCCTGCACGTCCGCTGCTGGCGGTTGCGCAACCACCGGCGGTCGTGCATTCCGGACGCGTCGCGTTGGATCCTCCCTCTCCCCGCTTGCGGGGAGAGGGCCGGGGTGAGGGGCGCCGCGCGCTTCGCGGTCGTCACCGCTCGAAAGCAACCGGCGACGGCGCGAACAGCCGGCGGGAGGTCCGACGCAGCGGGGATCGACGGCGAGTGCCTGTCGGTATCGCGAGTCAACGCGGGGACGTCACGCCGGCGGCGCGACCTTGAGGACTTCCTCGGCGGTGGTGATGCCCGCGGCGACCTTCATGGCGCCGGACACGCGCAGCGGCTTCATGCCGTCCTTGTACGCCTGCTCGCGGATCGCGCGGTCGTCGGCGTCGTGCGTGACGAGCTTGCGCAGCGCCGGCGTCATCAGCATGATCTCGTAGAGGCCGATGCGCCCGTGGTACCCGGTCATCCGGCACTCGAGGCAGCCGACCGGCGCCATGATCTTCTCGGGCTTGTCGGCGCGCCACGGCGCGGTGAGCGCCTTCCACGTTTCGTCGTCGGGCGGGTCCGCGGGCTTCTTGCAGTGCGGGCACAGCGTGCGCACCAGCCGCTGCGCCATCACGCCCAGCAGCGTCGACGACAGCAGGTACGGCGGCACGCCCAGGTCGAGCAGGCGCGTGACGGCGGTCGGCGCGTCGTTGGTGTGCAGCGTCGAGAGCACGAGGTGGCCGGTCAGCGCCGCCTGGACGGCGGTCTCGGCGGTGTCGCGGTCGCGCACCTCGCCGACCATGATGATGTCCGGATCCTGCCGCATCAGCGTGCGCACGCCGGTGGCGAAGTCGACGCCGATCACCGGCTGCACCTGCATCTGGTTGAACATCGGCTCGATCATCTCGATCGGGTCCTCGACCGTGCAGACGTTCACCTCGGGCGTGGCGATGTGCTTGAGCGACGTGTAGAGCGTCGTCGTCTTGCCGGAGCCCGTGGGCCCGGTGACGAGGATGATCCCGTTGGGCTCCTTGATCATCCGCTCCCAGCGGTCGCGGTCGTCCGGCGTGAACCCGAGGTCGGCGAACTCGCGCACCAGCACCTCGGGCGTGAAGATGCGCATGACGAGCTTCTCGCCGAAGGCCGTGGGCATCGTCGAGATCCGCAGCTCGACCTCGGTGCCCTCCAGCGACAGCGTCTTGATCCGGCCGTCCTGCGGGCGGCGTTTCTCGACGATCTCCATCCGCGCGAGCAGCTTGATCCGCGACGTCATGGCGATCAGCACCGGCTGCGGGATCGTGTACACCTGGTGCAGCACGCCGTCGATGCGGAAGCGTACGAGGCCGACGTCGCGCCGCGGCTCGATGTGGATGTCGGACGCGCGCTGCTCGAACGCGTACTGCCACAGCCAGTCGACGATGTGGACGACGTGCTGGTCGTTGGCGTCGAGGTGGCCGTGCTTGCCGAGCTCGACCAGCTGCTCGAAGTTGCGCGCGAGCGAGACGTCGCCCTTGCTCGTCTCCTGCGCCTTCTTCATCGACCGGGCGAGCGTGAAGAACTCGCCGAGGTAGCGCCTGATGTCGACGGGGTTCGCGAAGACGAACCGCACGTCGAGCTTGATCATCTGCTCGAGCTCGTCGGCCCACGCGCGCACGAAGGGCTCGCTGGTCGCGACCGTCAGCGTCATCCGGTCGACGGCGACCGGCAGGATCCGGAAGCGCTCGGCGTAGGAGATCGACATCGTCGCGGTCACGGCGGAGAGGTCGATCTTCAGCGGATCGATGTGGAAGTACGGCACCTTGAGCTTGCCGGCCAGCCACTCGACCAGCGTCTCGAGCGTCAGCAGCCTGCCCGGCGGCTTGGCGGATCTCCACTTCTGCGCGGCGATGAGCTCGAGCGGGTGCTCGTACTGGTGCGTGCGGGACTGGGCGACGCGGTCGGCCTCGGCCTGCGGGACGAGGCCGTCGGCGACCATGAGCTTCAGGACGTCGGCGGCACGCAGGCGCCGGTCCGCCGGCTTGCCGGGCCTCCCGGGCGGCGCGCCGGCCGCCGGGGGCGTGCCGTCCGCGGCCGGCGGCGTAGGCTTGACGTTGGAGGCAGGTGTCGCCATCCGGCTATCGTACACCGGGGGTCCGCGCGCCCCCCTGCGCGCCGGTCGGCCGCCGGCGCCTTCCCGCGCGCATCGTTGCGAATCCGGAACACCCCGTCCGGGCCGGCCCGCATTCCGGCGTGCCGGACGCCGCGCCGCAGCGCCCCCCGCCGCGGGCACGCCGGCGTCAGGCCGGGGCGGGCGCGCGCTCCCGCGCGGGTGCCGCGGGCGGCAGCTCGGGGACCTGGAACACCTCGCGCAGGTACGCGACGTACGACGGGTCGTAGTCCATCGTCTTCGACGGCTCGTCGCTGATCTTCGCCACCGGCTGGCCGTTGCAGCGCGTCATCTTGATGACGATCTGCAGCGGCTCGTAGCCGAGGTCGTTGGTGAAGTTGGTGCCGATGCCGAAGGACGTCTGCACGCGCCCCTTGAAGTAGTCGTACAGCCGCATCGCCAGCGGGACGTTCAGGCTGTCCGAGAACACCATCGTCTTCGTGTGCGGGTCGATGCGCATCTTCTGGTAGTGCGCGATCAGCTTCTCGCCCCACTCGAACGGGTCGCCCGAGTCGTGGCGGACGCCGTCGAAGAGCTTGCAGAAGAAGAGGTCGAAGTCGCGCAGGAACGCGTCCATGCCGCAGACGTCGGACAGCGCGATGCCGAGGTCGCCGCGGTACTCGCGCGCCCACATGTTGAACGCGAACGTCTGCGAGTCGCGCAGCCGCGGTCCCACCGCCTGGCACGCCTGCAGGTACTCGTGCGCCATCGTGCCGAGCGGCGTGAGCCCGTGCTCCATCGCGAAGCGCACGTTGCTGGTGCCGACGAAGTGCTTCGCCATGTCGCGCTTGAGCGTGCGGATGACCTCGTCGTGCCACGCGCGCGAGAAGCGCCGGCGGGTGCCGTAGTCGGCGATCTTGAAGTCGGGCCCGGGCAGCGTGTTCGCCTGCGCGATCTTGGCGGCGAGCCGCCGGCGGCCCTCGGCCAGGTCCGGTGCGGGCACCGTGTTCCGGTAGTAGACCTCGGACACGATCGCGAGCACCGGCACCTCGAACAGGATCGTGTGCAGCCACGGCCCCTTGATCGTGATGTCGATCTCGCGGTCGGACCCCGGGATGGGCGCGACCCTGACGAAGCGGCGGTCGAGGTGGAAGAGCCCGAGCAGGTCGATGAAGTCGCTCTTGAAGAAGCGCCAGCCGCGCAGGTAGTGAAGCTCGGCCGGCGTGAAGCGCAGGTCGCAGAGCGCGCCGATCTCCGCCTCGATCTCCGCCACGTAGGGCGTCAGGTCGACCGCCGGGTTGCGGCACTTGAACCGGTATTCGACCTGCGCCTCCGCGAACTGATGCTGGACCACCTGCATCATCGTGAACTTGTAGAGGTCGGTGTCGAGCAGCGACGGGATGATCATCGGCACGGGGCGGCGGGGTGGGGTCACGATGTTACCCGCCGGGGTGGGCGGCGTCCAAAAGGCGCCCGCGGGCCCCGGCCGGACCGCGGGGGCGCCACAACTGACCGGTGGTCATTTATGGCGCGCGACCGGGCGGCTATGATGCCGGGATTCCCCTGCGGCATTCCCGGATTCCATGCTGATCAGCTGCGTCGCCTACCAGAACGGACAGAAGATCGCCGACATCCCGAGCGAGGACATCAGCGAGTACGTGAGCCGCCCCGACTGCTTCGTCTGGGTGGCGCTGTTCGAGCCGTCGAACGAGGAGCTCGACCAGATGGCCGAGGAGTTCGGGCTGCACGAGCTCGCCGTCGACGACGCGCGCCGCGGCCACCAGCGGCCGAAGATCGAGGAATACGGCGACGAGCTCTTCGCCGCGCTGCACACGATCGAGCGCGAGCAGGGCCCGGACGGCGGCGACGAGCTGCACACCGGCGAGGTCGACATCTTCGTCGGGCCGAACTACGTGCTGACGGTGCGCCACCGCACGCACGTCGGCTTCGCGGCGGTGCGCGCACGCAGCGAGCGCGAGCCGGAGCTCCTCAAGCACGGCGCCGGCTACGTGTTCTACGCGGTGATGGACAACATCGTCGACCGCTACTTCCCGGTCATCGACGCGCTGGAGACCGAGCTCGAGTCGATCGAGGCGCAGATCTTCGAGCGCAACGCGGCCCGCTCAAACATCGAGGCGCTGTACGCGCTGAAGCAGAAGCTGATGGTGGTCAAGCACGCGGTGGACCCGCTGATGGAGGCGACCGGGCGCCTGCAGGGCGGGCGCGTGCCGGCGGTGTGCGCGGACATGACCGAGTACTTCCGCGACGTCTACGACCACCTGCACCGGATCCAGGCGTCGGTCGAGGGCATCCGCGAAATGCTGACGACCGCCATCCAGGTCAACCTCGGCATGATCTCGCTGTCCGACAACGAGGTGACCAAGCGGCTCGCGGCGTGGGCCGCCATCATCGCCGTGCCGACGATGGTCGCCGGCATCTACGGCATGAACTTCGAGAACATGCCCGAGCTGCAGTGGGCCTTCGGCTACCCGATCGCACTCGCGCTCATGGTCGCGGCCGACACCTACCTCTACTTCCACTTCAAGAAGCTGAAGTGGCTGTAGGCGACGCGCCAAGAATACCGAGCCTGGCTCGGTTTCTCCGGCAGGCGACTCCCCGGAATACCGAGCCTGGCTCGATTACTCCGGAGCCTGGCTCGATTTCTCCGGCACCCAGGAGCCGTCCCGCCGACGCGACCGCGGATCGCGGCAAGGGTCCGACCCCGTTGGCACGACGGGGATCACCCGCCGGTCGTCGCCGACCGCAGGCCCGACCGGCCACGTCGACTGCAGCGTCGTATGGCGGATCCCGTACTCGGTCGCCAGCAGGCGCCTGGCGTGCGCCAGCGTCGCCGGCCAGTCCTCGCCGCGCGCCAGCGCCACGTGCGCCGACAGCGCGATGCCGTCCGCCGACATGTTCCACACGTGGAGGTCGTGCACGCCGGTGACGCCCGGCAGCGCCGCCAGAGCACGCCCGATGGCGTCGTAGTCGAGGTGCGCCGGCACGCCCTCCATCAGCACCCCCGTCGACTGCCGCAGCAGCTGCCACGTCGAGCGCAGGATCAAGAGCGCGACGGCAAGCGAGAGCAGCGGGTCGATCGGCGTCCAGCCCGTCGCCACGATCACGCCGCCGGCGACGATGGCGGCGAGCGAACCGAGCAGGTCGCCCATGACGTGCAGCAGCGCGCCGCGCGTGTTGAGCGACCCGGACGCGCGCGCCAGCACCCACGCCGCGGTCACGTTGACGGCGAGCCCGACCACGGCGATCGCGAGCACCCATCCGCCCGCGACCGGGGCCGGCGCCAGCAGCCGGCGCACGGCCTCGATCGCGATCCCGGCGACCACCGCGAGCATCGCGATGGCATTCACGAATGCCGCCAGCACCTCGGCCCGGCCGTAGCCGTAGGACGCGCGGCGCGACGGCGGCCGGCGCGCCACTGAATCGGCGAAGAGCGCGAGGCCGAGCGCCGCGGCGTCGGTCACCATGTGGCCGGCGTCGGACAGGAGCGCGAGCGAGCCGGCCAGCCAGCCGCCGACCGCCTCGACCACGGCGAAGCCCGCCGTCAGCACGAGGGCGATCGCGAGCGCCCTGCGGTTGCCGTGGCCGGGGGCCGCGTGCCCACGGGCGGCGCCGTGGCCGTGGCCGTGGTCGTGCGCGTGCCGGTGGAAGGGGTTCGCCGCGCCGGGCGCGTGCGGATCGGTCATGGCGGGCGGGAACTTTCGGGCGGCTTGGCGAGAATATACGCGTACGACCGACCATGTCCGATCCCAGCGTGCTCTCTGAACTTTCCGACCGCCTGCAGGCGACCGACGCCGCGCTCGCCGCCCGCCTGGCTTGCGGCGACACCGCCGCGCTGACACCGCTCTACCGGCGCCACCGCGGGCAGGTGTACCGGTTCGCGCTGCTGTGGTCGGGCAGCGCGGCGGTGGCCGCCGACACGACGCAGGACGTTTTCGTCCATCTGCTGACCCGGGCCGCGGACTACGCGCCGGAGCGGGGCCCGCTGCAGCCGTGGCTGCTCGGCATCACGCGCAACTTCGTCCACCGCCGGACCGGCGCCGACGCCCGCTACGTCGCCAACGACGACGACGCGGAGCCGGCGCCCCCGGACTTCGAAGCCACGGCGCCCGAGGCCGCGCTCGACGCGCAGCGCGAACTGGCGCGGCTGCGCACGGCGATCGCCGCACTGCCGCCGCACTACCGCGACGTGCTCGTGCTGGTCGAGCTCGCCGAACGCTCGTATGCCGAGGCCGCCGCGATCTGCGGCTGCGAACTCAACACCGTGCGCTCGCGGCTCTCCCGCGCGCGCGGCCTCCTCGCGCGCTGGCTCGACGCCGCGCCCGCGCGCGCCAACGCCGCCAAGGGTTGACCATGGTCCCGCTACCCGCCCCCACCGACCTCGACCGCCGCCTCGCGGCACTGAAGGAATCCGTCGCCGACGCGCTGCCGCCACCCGCCGTGGACCAGGCCGTCGCGGCGGCCGTCGCCCGCGCCGCGCAGCGGCCCGTTCGCCGCAGCGCCGGCGACCGCTGGCTCGCGTGGCCGCTGGCCCTCGCGGCGTCGATCGCCGTGCTGTCGTTCGTCGTCCGCTCGCTGCCGCCGGAGGCGATCGTCGCCGAGCCCGCGGCGGCGTCCTCGACCGCGGCCGCGGAGTTCATGCCGGTGGTGCCGCTCGCCGACATCGAGCGCGCCGGCGACGCGATGGTCGTGCCGGCGCGCCTGCCGCGGATGACGCTCGCGCAGCTCGGCCTGCCCGTCAACCCGGCGCTCGCCGCGGACGCCATCGACACCGAGCTCCTGGTGCGGCGCGACGGGTCCGTCCTCGCCGTGCGGTTCATCTACTGATCCCCAGAAGGAGCCCTGCCATGTCCGCCCGTCTTCGCCGCCGCCCGCTCGCTTCCTCGCTCGTCGCGCTCGCCCTCGCGGGCGCCGGCGCCGCCCATGCCGCAGGCACGTCCGGCCCGCGCGTCCCACCCGCGCCCGCCGTGCCGGACGTGAACGCACTGGTCGCGCAGGCGAAGGAGTTCGCCGCGCAGGCGCGCGAGGCGGCGAAGCGCGGGGGCCCCGATGCGACGTGGCTCGCACTCGACGAGGGGCTCATGTCGCTGCCGCCGTCGTGGGCGTTCGTCGGCAACGAGTTCGGCCACTCGCGCGAGATCATCAAGAACGCGCCGTACACGGCCGAAGCGGTCACCGAGACCGTGCAGGTCCTGCCCGACGGCAACCGCATCGTGCGCAAGTCGACGCTGCTGCTCGCGCGCGACGGCGCCGGCCGCACGCGGCAGGAGGGCAAGGGCGACAGCCGCTCGGGCATCTTCATCCACGACCCGATGGACGGGCGCAGCGTCGTGCTGAACGAGTCGAAGCGCACGGCCACGCGGCTGCCGCGGTTGCCTGCACCGCCCGAGCCGCCGGTCCCGCCGGGCGCCGGTGCGCCGCCGCCCCCGCCCCCTCCGGGCGCACGCGAAGTCGACGTCCAGCCGGGACGCGTCGTCGTCCGCCGCAGCGGCGACGGCACCGACGGGAAGGACGTGCACGTCGAGGTGATCCGCATCGGCGGCGGCGCCGGGGAACCCGGAGCCGTGCCGCCCCCGCCGCCGCTCCCGCCGCTGACGCTGCCGATCGTTCCGCGCGGCAAGGGCGAGACGAAGAGCCTCGGCGCGCGCGAGTTCGACGGCATCAGGGCCGACGGCACGCTGACGACGCACACGATCCCCGCCGGCACGATCGGCAACGAGAAGGCGATCGTCGTGACCAGCGAGCGCTGGTTCTCGCCCGAGCTGCACGTCGTCGTCTACGCCAAGACCGCCGACCCGCGCGCGGGCGAAACGACGTACCGGCTGACCAACGTGAAGCGCGGCGAGCCGCCGGCCGACCTCTTCCGCGTCCCGGCCGACTACACGCCGCGCGGCGAGGCGCGCCGCGGCTAGTCATCATCCCCCGAGGGGCGCGCCTTGGGACGGCCCCGCGGCGCTGGTCATGGCCCCCCCGAGGGCGCTGCGCGCCCTTCCCCCAGGGGCGCGCGCCTTGGGACGGCCCCGCGGCGCTAGGTGCCCGGCGCGGCGAGGCGTACGGGGCCGGCCCGCTCCGGCCGGCGCCCCCGCTTGTCCGCGTAGAACGCCGCGATGCGCGCCATGTCCGCGTCCGCATCGCCGGTCAGCGCCACGTACGCGCCGACGCCGATCTCGCGCCGCGCGTAGTCGATGAACGCGAGCCCCAGCGGCACGTCGACCGCGCGCGTCAGGTGGTAGAAGCCGCTCTTCCACGCTTCCGTGCGGCTGCGCGTGCCCTCCGGCGCGATCACCAGCCGGCACACGCCGCCGGCCGCGAAGCGCGTCGCGAGCTGCGCGATCACGCCGCTGCTCGCGCGGCGGTCGACCGGGATGCCGCCCCAGCGGACGAACAGCGGGCCCGCCGGCCCCTCGAACAGCGTGTGCTTGCCGATGAAGTTGAGCTCGAGCCCGAGCATCCACTTCGCCAGCAGGCCGACGACGAAGTCCCAGTTCGACGTGTGCGGATAGATGACGATCACGCACCGCGGCGGCACCGGCTGCGCGAGCACGACCCGCCAGCCCGCGAGATTCAGCAGCGCCGCGGCGACGCGCGCGTGGAGGCGGCGGTCGAGCGCCCGTTCGACGCGGGGGGCGGGCGGGAACTCGAAGGTCGCGCTCACGATGGAAGCGGCGATGCTTGATCCGCACAGCGCCGTCGATTCAGTCTAGCAAACGCCGGTGCGCGCCGCGCTAGAATTGGCGGCATGACCGCCGACCGCCGCGCGCTCGTTGCGCGCATCGACGCCGCGCTCCCGCAGACGCAGTGCACGCGCTGCGGCTACGCCGCGTGCCGCCCGTACGCCGAGGCGGTCGCGGCGAACGCGGCCGCGATCAACCGCTGCCCGCCCGGCGGCGACGCGGTCATCGCCGCGCTCGCCGCGCTAACCGGCCACCCGCCTGCGCCGCTCGACCCCGCGTGCGGCGTGCACGGCCCGCTGCCGGTCGCCGCGATCGACGAAGCCCGCTGCATCGGCTGCCGGCTGTGCATCGACGCCTGCCCGGTCGACGCGATCCTCGGCGCGCCGAAGCGCATGCACGCGGTGCTGCCGTCGTTGTGCTCCGGTTGCGAGCTGTGCGTCGCCCCGTGCCCGGTCGACTGCATCGCGATGCGGCCCGCCGACCGCACGTGGACCGCGGAAGACGCCGACGCGGCGCGGGTCCGGCACGCGCCACGCGCCGCCCGCCTCATCCGCCGCGAGCGAATCGCGGACCGCCGGCCCGACGCGGCGGCCGAGCGGCGCGCGGCGGGCGAGGCAGTCGCCGCGGCGCTCGCGCGCCGCGCGCGCGGCGC
This sequence comes from Casimicrobiaceae bacterium, assembly GCA_044223185.1. Classification (GTDB taxonomy): domain Bacteria; phylum Pseudomonadota; class Gammaproteobacteria; order Burkholderiales; family Casimicrobiaceae; genus VBCG01. Next base: position 17,962 of record JBGAMF010000070.1, read on the forward strand.
AGTTCGTCATGACCGCGCCCGCCCGCGGTCCCTGCCGCACGTGCGCGCCGACCGGCGGTGCGAGCGAGGCGGTGAAGCCGTACATGCGCCGCGATCCGAAGGCCGCCGCGCCACGAACGGCGCGTGCCCGCGCACCGCGCGCCGCCACCGGCGAGGCTCGCGCCCCGTGAATCCCGCGAAGCGCCTCGCGATCTTCGAACGCTTCCGCGCCGGCAACCCGCATCCGGTCACCGAGCTCGTCTACCGGACGCCGTTCGAGCTGCTGGTCGCCGTCGTGCTGTCCGCACAGGCGACCGACAGGAGCGTGAACAAGGCCACCGCGCGGCTGTTCGCTACGGCGAACACCCCCGCGGCGATCGCGCGGCTCGGCGTCGACGGGCTCATCCCGTACGTGAGCTCGATCGGGCTCTTCCGCAACAAGGCGAAGAACGTCGTCGCGCTCTCCGGGATCCTCGTCCGCGACCACGGCGGGCAGGTGCCGGCGGCGCGCGAGGCGCTGGAGGCGCTGCCCGGGGTCGGCCGCAAGACCGCCAACGTCGTGCTCAACACGGCGTTCGGGCAGCCGACGATCGCCGTCGACACGCACATCTTCCGCGTGGCCAACCGCACCGGCCTCGCGCCGGGGAAGAACGTCGAGGAGGTCGAGCGCCGGCTCGAGCGCTTCGTCCCGCCGGAGTTCAGGCAGCACGCGCACCACTGGCTGATCCTGCACGGGCGCTACACGTGCGTCGCGCGCACGCCGAAGTGCCCGCAGTGCGTGATCCGCGACCTGTGCGAGTACCGGGGCAAGACGAAGGGCGCCGCGCCGCCGCGGCCGCTCACGGACTGACGCCACGTGTTCAGCCCGTCGCGCGACGAGGCGCGCCGCTTCCTGGTCGACGCGTGGGCGAAGCACCGCGCCGGCGAGCCGTTGTCGGGGCTGGAGGCGGTCGCCGCCCGGCTGATCGCGCTGCACCCGGAGTATCACGCGGTGCTCGCGGATCCGGAGCGGCACGCCGGCCGCGATTACCTGCCGGAAACGGGAGAGGTCAATCCGTTCCTGCACCTGTCGCTGCACCTCGCGGTGGCCGAGCAGCTGGCGATCGACCAGCCGCCGGGCATTCGCGCGCACTTCGAGCACATCCGCGCCGCCCGCGGCGACGAGCACGCGGCCCTGCACGCGGTGCTCGAGTGCCTCGGCGAGGTGGTGTGGCAGGCGCAACGCACCGGAACGCCGCCCGACGCGCAGCTCTACCTCGACTGCCTCGCGCGCAGCCGGTAGCGCCCGCCAGGGAATCTCCGCAAGAGCGGCGGCGTCGCGTGAGTGGGCGCCGTCAGAATGCGCGACGCTCGTTCATTCGTCGCCGTTCTGCGCGGCCGCCGCCGGGCCGCCCCAAGACGGCCGCCTGAAAGCGCCTTTGCAGTTCCGGGCTGCAAAAGGCGCGGCGCCGATGTCACGTCATGCTCCGCCCGCACGAGCGCCTTTTGCAGACGTTCCCTGGAACAGCGCCGTCACGCGCACCGTCGTGCCGTTGGCCTCGACCGAGACGTTGGCCGTGCCGGTGTGCGCGAGGCGCACCATGTTGGCGTTGGTCGCCAGCATCTCGGCGACGAAGCCGCGCACGCCGCGCGCGGCCGCGTGCTCGGCCAGCCGCCGCTGCAGCGCGGCACCGAGCCCGCAGCCCTGCCACTTCGGGCTCACCATGAACGCCGTCTCGCCCAGGTTGGTCGACGCGTCGACGAAGTAACACGCCTGCGCGACGATCTGCGGATTCTCGCGCGTGCCGGTCGCCGCGACGAACGCGACCTCGTTCTCGAAGTCGACGTTGCACAGCCGCTGCACGTCCTGCCCCGACAGCTCGCGCACCTTGCGGAAGAAGCGCGTGTACACGTCCGACTCCGACATGCTGTGGAAGAGGTCGCGGATGCCGTTGCCGTCGGTGGAGACCGCCGGGCGCAGCAGCACGACGCGCCCGTCCTTCAGCGTGATGGTGACCTCCTCCTCCACCGGGTACGCGCGCATGTTCTTCAGCGTCTGCGCCTCGGGCAGGTACCCCATCGCCTTCGCCTGCTCGAAGAGCCCGGTGCGGAACTTCGGGTGCGCGACCTCGATCAGCGCGATCGCGCGCTCGCGGATCGACTTGCCGAACAGGTACGCGATCCCGAACTCGGTGATCACGTAGTGGACGTCGGTGCGCGCGACGGTGACGCCCTCGCCCGGCGCCAGCGTCGCGCGCACGCGCGACTCCGCCCCGTCGTCGCTGGTCGACGCGAGGCAGATGATCGCCTTGCCGCCCTCGGAGCGCGACGCGCCGCGCAGGAACTCGCCCTGCGCGGCGATGCCGCTGTAGAACTCGCCCCCGAGCTGGTCGACGCAGACCTGGCCGGTCAGGTCGATCGCGAACGCCTGCGTGACCGACACCATCCGGTGCTGCGCGGCGATCGTCACCGGATGGCAGACGACGTCGATCGGCTGGAACGAGAACAGCGGGTTGCGGTCGACGAGGTCGTACAGCCGCCGGCTGCCGATCGCGAAGCTGGCGACGATCTTGCCCCGCTCCCGCGACTTGCGCCTGCCGGTGAGGATGCCGCGCTCCAGCAGCGGGATGATCCCGTCGGTGACGACGTCGGAGTGGATACCGAGGTCGCGCCGGTCCGCGAGGTACTTGAGCGCGGCGTTGGTGACGCGGCCGAGGCCGATCTGCAGCGTCGCGCCGTCCTCGATGATGCCGCTGATGTAGCGGGCGATCCGCTCGACGACCTGCGGTTCGGTCGCCGGGTGCACGTATTCGATGAGCGGCGTGTCGACCGGCACCAGCCAGTCGATCTCGCTCACGTGCACCGTCGAGTCGCCCATCGAGCGCGGCATCGCCGGGTTGACCTCGGCGATGACGAGCGCGGCGCGCGCTATGGCCGCCGGCAGCACGTCGACGGAGATGCCCAGGCTCACGTAGCCGAACTCGTCCGGCGGCGACACCTGGACCAGCGCGACGTCGACGCGGATGCGGCCGATGGCGATCAGCTGCGGCACGCGCGCGACCGACATCGGCACGTATTCGGCGAGGCCCTGCCGCACCGCGGCCTGCATGTCCGAGCCGACGAAGATCGTCCGGTGCCGGAAGCGGGTGGTCGCGCGGCCCTCCGCGTCGTGCGGCACCGCGCCGTTGGTGATGAAGTGCACGAGCTCGAGGTCCGCCGGGGGCGCCGGCATCGACTCCAGCGCCGCGACGAGCGCGCGCGGCGTCGCACAGGCGGTGCCGACGAAGACGTGGCTGCCGCCGGGGATGTGCGCAACCGCCTCCGCCGCGGTGGTCACCTTGTCGCCGTGCGGCGCGAGCCGCGGGTCGAGCGCGGGGCCCGCGGGTGTCGCGGCGACCGGCGCGGCGCCTCCACCCGGTCCCATCC
>JBGAMF010000071.1:0-20829 GCA_044223185.1 Casimicrobiaceae bacterium
GAGCCGTAATACTTCGCGGGCGTGCACCTTCTCATGCGGACACGTCCGCCACGCGAAGTATTACGGCTCTGACCCCAATTTCCGCGTCAGAGCTGCTCCCACGGCAGCCCTTCGAAGCGCCAGCCTGACCTGGTGCCGCGGTGGTGCTTGTCGTCGAGCGGGCCTTCGAAGCCGTCCTGCACGTTGTACACCTCGGTGAAGCCGGCCTTCTCGAGCGCCAGTCCTGCATCGACCGACCGGTGGCCGCTGCGGCAGATGAGGACGATCGGGCGGTTCATGCTCGCGACCTTCTTCACCTGCCCGACGAAGTGCGGGTTGATTTCCCAGTCCGGCCCGTCGTTCCACGCGACGTGCTGCGCGCCGACCGGGTGGCCGACGAAGAAGTACTCCATCTCGCTGCGGCAGTCGATGAAGACCGCCGACGGGTTGGTGTCGAGGAGAGCCTGCGCTTCGCGCGGAGCCAGGTGCTTCATGCGGCCAAGATTAGCACGCGGGCGCGCGCCCGCCATAGGACGCGCGGTTCTGTCGATATGCACGCCGCCTCCGGTCGGCGAGGGGATAAATGCTAAGATTCAAGGCCTTGCCGTAGCCCCTGCAGCGTCCTCCCCGCCGCCATGCAACCCGACCGCACCGCCCTCCTCATGCGCCTCATGCGCGAGCGCATCCTCGTGCTGGATGGCGCGATGGGCACGATGATCCAGCAGCACAGGCTTTCCGAGGCGGACTTCCGCGGCCACTTCCACGACCACGCGCACGACCTCGCCGGCGACAACGACCTGCTCGTGCTCACGCGCCCCGACGTCGTGCGCGCGATCCACGACGAGTACCTCGCGGCAGGCGCGGACATCGTCGAGACCAACACGTTCTCCGCCACCGGCATCGCGCAGGCCGACTACGGGATGGAGCGGCACGTGCGCGACATCAACCACGCGGCGGCGCGCCTCGCGCGCGAGTGCTGCGACGCGTGGACGGCGCGGACGCCGGACAAGCCGCGCTTCGTCGCCGGCGCGATGGGCCCGACCAACCGCACGGCGTCGATCTCGCCGGACGTCAACGATCCGGGCGCGCGCAACGTGACCTGGGACGAGCTCGTCGCGACGTACGGCGAGGCGGTCGAGGGCCTCGCCGACGGCGGCGCCGACCTGATCCTCGTCGAGACGATCTTCGACACGCTGAACGCGAAGGCCGCGCTGTTCGCGGTCGAGTCGTACTTCGACCGCGTCGGGCAGCGGCTGCCGCTCGTCGTGTCGGGGACGATCACCGACGCATCGGGGCGCACGCTGTCGGGCCAGACGCCGGAGGCGTTCTGGAACTCGGTCCGGCACGCGAAGCCGCTGGCCGTGGGCCTGAACTGCGCGCTCGGCGCGGCGCTGATGCGGCCGTACATCGAGGAGATCGCGCGGATCGCCGACACGTTCGTCTCCTGCTACCCGAACGCGGGCCTGCCGAACCCGATGGCCGAGACCGGCTACGACGAAACGCCGGCCGAGACTTCGCGCCTCGTCGCCGACTTCGCGAAGAGCGGCTTCGTCAACCTGGTCGGCGGCTGCTGCGGCACCACGCCCGCCCACGTCCGCGCGATCGCCGAGGCGGTGCGCGCGATCCCGCCGCGCGCGGTGCCGCGCGACGTACCGGCGGAGGCGGCCGCGTAGGAACGCTCCCTCTCCCCGCAGGCGGGGAGCGGGAGACGCCGAGCCGACGACCCCGCCGAACTCCACCATGTCACGTGTGATGCGCCTGTCCGGACTCGAGCCGCTCGCGATCGGCGACGACTCGCTGTTCGTCAACGTCGGCGAGCGGACGAACGTCACCGGCTCGCGCGCGTTCGCGAAGCTGGTCCTCGCCGGCGACTTCGCCGGGGCGGTCGAGGTCGCGCGCCAGCAGGTGGCCAACGGCGCGCAGATCATCGACGTCAACATGGACGAGGCGATGCTCGACTCGAAGGCGGCGATGGTCCGGTTCCTGAACCTGATCGCCGCCGAGCCCGACATCGCGCGCGTGCCCGTGATGATCGACTCGTCGAAGTGGGACGTGATCGAGGCGGGATTGAAGTGCGTGCAGGGCAAGCCGATCGTCAACTCGATCTCGCTGAAGGAGGGCGAGGAGGCGTTCCTGCGGCAGGCGCGCCTCGTGCGGCGCTACGGCGCCGCCGTGATCGTGATGGCGTTCGACGAGCAGGGGCAGGCCGACACCTACGAGCGCAAGATCGGCATCTGTCGCCGCAGCTACGACCTGCTGGTCGACCGCGCGGGGTTCCCCCCCGAGGACATCGTGTTCGACCCCAACGTGTTCGCGATCGCCACCGGCATCGACGAGCACGCCAACTACGCGGTCGACTTCATCGACGCGACGCGCTGGATCCGCGAGCACCTGCCGCACGCGAAGGTGTCGGGAGGCATCTCCAACGTGAGCTTCTCCTTCCGCGGCAACGAGCCGGTGCGCGAGGCGATCCACACGGTGTTCCTGTTCCACGCGATCCGCGCCGGCCTCACGATGGGCATCGTCAACGCCGGCCAGCTCGGCGTCTACGACGAGCTCGACCCGGAGCTGCGCGAGCGCGTCGAGGACGTCGTGCGCAACCGCCGCCCGGACGCGACCGAGCGCCTCGTCACCTTCGCGGAGACCGTGAAGGGGCAGGGAAAGGCGGCGGCCGAGGACCTCGCGTGGCGCGCGGGCACCGTCGAGGAGCGGCTCGCCCACGCGCTGGTGAAGGGCATCACGACGCACATCGTCGAGGACACCGAGGAGGCGCGCCGGCAGTACGCGCGGCCGATCCAGGTGATCGAGGGCCCGCTGATGGCCGGCATGAACGTCGTCGGCGATCTCTTCGGCGCCGGCAAGATGTTCCTGCCGCAGGTGGTCAAGTCGGCGCGCGTCATGAAGCAGGCGGTCGGCCACCTCGTGCCGTTCATCGAGGAGGAGAAGGCGCGCTCCGGCGACGCCGGCCGCGCGAAGGGCACGATCGTGATGGCGACGGTCAAGGGCGACGTCCACGACATCGGCAAGAACATCGTCGGCGTCGTGCTCCAGTGCAACAACTTCGACGTGATCGACCTGGGCGTGATGGTGCCGGCGCAGAAGATCCTCGACACGGCGGCCGAGCGCAACGCCGACATCGTCGGGCTGTCGGGGCTCATCACGCCGTCGCTGGAGGAAATGGCGCACGTCGCGCACGAGATGCAGCGGCGCGGCATGCGGCAGCCGCTCTTGATCGGCGGCGCGACGACGTCGCGCGTGCACACGGCGGTCAAGATCGCGCCGAACTACGGCGGCGTCACCGTCTACGTCCCCGACGCGTCGCGCGCGGTGGGCGTGGCCAGCAACCTGCTGTCGGACGAGCTCCGCGACGCGTACGTCGCCGAGGTGGCGGCGGACTACGGGAAGGTCCGCGCGCAGCACGCGGGCAAGAAGGGCCCGGCGCTGATCGCGCTCCCGGCCGCGCGCGCGAACGCGTTCGCCGCCGACTGGACGACGTACGCGCCGCCGGCGCCGCGGGCGCCGGGCCGGCGCGAGTTCCGCAAAGCGGATCTCGCGGTGGTCGCGCGCTACGTCGACTGGGGGCCGTTCTTCCAGGCGTGGGAGCTGTCCGGGCCGTACCCGGCGATCCTCGACGATCCGGTGGTCGGCGCGGCGGCGCGCAGCCTGCACGCGGACGGGCTCGCCATGCTGAAGCGGATCGTCGACGGCCGCTGGCTGACGGCGAACGGCGTCGTCGCGCTGCTGCCGGCGAACAGCGTTGGCGACGACATCGAGGTCTACGCCGACGCGACGCGGAAAGAGGTCGCGCTGACGTGGCGAAACCTGCGTCAGCAGAACCAGCGGCCGGCCGGCAAGCCGAACTACGGGCTCGCGGACTTCGTCGCGCCGAAGTCCTCGGGCCGCGCCGACTGGATCGGCGCGTTCGCGGTGACCGCGGGCCTGGGCATCGAGCGCAGGCTCGAGGAGTTCGCGGCGGCGAAGGACGACTACGGCGCGATCATGGTCAAGGCGCTCGCCGACCGCCTCGCCGAGGCGTTCGCCGAGTGGCTGCACGCGAAGGTGCGGCGCGAGCTGTGGGGCTACGCGGCCGACGAGGCGCTCGACCAGCCCGCGCTGGTCCGCGAGGAGTACCGCGGCATCCGGCCCGCGCCCGGCTACCCGGCGTGCCCGGACCACGCGGTGAAGGCGCCGCTGTTCGCGCTGCTGCGTGCCGACGCCGTCGGCATGGCGGTCACCGAGAGCTTCGCCATGCTCCCCGCGGCGTCCGTGTCGGGCTTCTACCTGTCGCATCCGGATGCGCACTACTTCGCGGTCGGGCGCATCGGCGACGACCAGCTCGCCGACTTCGCGCGGCGCGCGGGGATCGACGAGTCCGAGGCGCGGCGCAGGCTCGCGCCGAACCTCGGGTAGGATTGCCGGTCATGCGTTCGCCCGGTTGCACGGTTCGTCCCGCACGTCGATCGCTCGCGGCCGCGGCGGCGCTCGCCGCCGCCGCGCCGGCCGCCGCCGTTTCGCTGTACCTGTCGCACCCGTACGGCGAGTTCGTCGACCGCGGCACCACGTCCGCCTACGTGTATCCGACGGACGCCGTGCCGCTCGACTGCGCCGCCGGCGCGGCGGTCGAGCGCAACGGCGCGCGGATCACGGTGACCGTGCGCCAGGCGTCCGGCGCTCCGGCGGCATGCAACGGCGTAGGCGCGCCGCTCGGTACGCTGGCGGCCGGCCGCTACGACGTCGTGGCCGTCCTGCTCGCCGCCGACGGCACGCCCGTGCAGTCGCGCGCGGTGCCGCTGTCCGTGCTGCCGATCGCCGGGCGCTGCAATCCCGAGCCCGAACTGTCGCCGTCGATCTGGGGCCGGCCGAGCGGGGCGACGGCGGCCGAGTTCGTTGCGCGTGTCGCCGCGGATCCGGACTTCGCGGCGGCGCTCGGCCATCCGGCCGTGCGGCTCTCGCCGATCCCCGAGGACGTGTACGTCGACTACCCGCCGCTCGACGACGTTCCGCCGGCGCTGGACCGCCTCGCCCGGTCCGGGGCCTTCGCGTCGCTCTCGCGCAACGGCTACGCGTGCTTCGCGACGTCGCCGCCCGACACCGTCGCGATGGTCGAGGAGTTCTTCCACGCGGGGCTCGGGCAGTACCACTACACGGGCGCCGCGTCCGAGATCGCGGCGATCGACGCCGGCCGCGTCGGCCCGTGGGTGCGCACCGGACAGTCGTTCCGCGTCGTCGCGGAGCCCGGCTGCCGGCCGACGGCGGTGGACACCGTCGTGTACCGGTTCCACGGGCGGCCCGCGGCCGGCATCGGCGCGCACTTCTTCACGCGCGACCGTGCCGAGTGCCACGCGGTGGACGCGAGCGCACGGTGGGACTTCGAGGGCGTCCCGTTCCGTGCGGCGCCATTGCTGCCCGACGGGACCTGCGCGGCGCCTTCGCCGCAGGCGCGCATTCCGCTCTACCGCGTCTGGCGGCCGTTCGGCGCCTCGACGCACCGCCTCACGACCGACCGCGCGGTCGTCGCGCAGATGGTCGCGCAGGGGTGGATCGACGAAGGGGCGGCGATGTGCGTGCTGCCGCCGGCCTGACGATGGCGCCCGGCGCGGCTCCCCGGGGCATCGCCGCGCTGGCGCTCTGCGCGCTGGTCGGCGCGGGCGGTTGCGCCGAGCGGGCGCCGGAAGGGAACACGCGCATCATCGGGACGATGCTCTTTGCGGGCAAGCTGCGGCCGGGCGAGTCCGCGAGCGAATTCCGGCACGTGCCGACCCGGCCCTATCTCGCCGCGCAGGGTCGCGGCCGCGCGCTGGAGTTCATCGCAGGCCCCGGCGCGGGTCCGGTGTGGGCGGTGGTGCACGTGGTCGCACGCCCGGAGTCGCCGTCGGCGCGCGGCGAGGCGCTGTTCTCGCTCGGCCCGACGAACACGAGGATGAATCCGGTCGACTCGATGATGGCGCTCGACTCGCGCAAGATGCGCCGGCCGGCGGCCGGCTGGATGGCGGAGGGCGCCACGCCGATGATCGGGGCCAAGCCGGGAAGCCACCTGTCCGACGACGACCTGGCCGCGCTGGCGGCGCCCGAGGCGCTGCTGCACGGGGTCGAGGTGTTTCGCTATCCGATGGACACCGGCAGCGACGGCGGCGCGCAGTTCCTGCTGACGCTCGAGGAGCACCGGAACCTGCGGCCGCTGTTCGTCGAGGTGATGCTCGGGCAGGGTCCGCTGCCGCGCGACGTGCAGGCGTTCGTCCGTGCCGCGACCGGGCCGTGGTACGTCCGCTGGCGCAACGAAGCCGCCGGGCTCGCTGCGATCCTGCTGCTCGGCGCGTTCGCGCTGTGGCGGTTGCGTCCCGGCGGGCGTTGAGTTTGCCCCTCACCCCGGCCCTCTCCCCGCTGCGCGGGGAGAGGGAGGACTTCGGTACACGCGGGTGCCGCTTCGCCCCCTCCTCCCGCGTGCGGGGGCGAGAGCGGAGCTTCGCCGAGAATGCTCGGCGCCGCTCGAGCGGCGAACGCATGCAGGTGCTGGCGCGCCCTGCAAGGGAGGCCCGGGGCGAGGGGCGCGCTACTTCGCGCCCAGCAGCTTCGCGGCCTTCGCGACCGACTGCGGCTTCACCCAGAAGATCGCGCCGTAGCGGCCCTTGCCGCTGCTGACCGCGTCCACCGCCGTCACGTTGATCTTCGCGGCGGCCAGCGTGCCGAGGATGCCGGTCAGCGCGCCGACGCGGTCCGCGCCGGTGACGAGGAATCCCGTCTTCTTCGCCGACAGCGCAAGGCCCATCTTCTTCGCGGCGCGCTTCAGCTTCGCCGGGTCCTCGGGGACGAGGTCGAGCTGCGCGCGGCGGCCGGCAGGGAACCCGGAGAACGCGAGCAGGTTGACGCCGGCGGCGGCGAGATCCGCCATCACCTTCGCGCCCTGCCCGGGCGTGTTCGGCAGCATCGTGTAGAAATAGTCGACCTTGCGCAGCGTGTCGCTCATGGCCACCTCCGTGCGGTGAACGCCAGTGCGGCCGGCGCCCGCCGGCCGCCTCGGTTCATTATGCGCCGTCAGTCGAGCGCGCCGATGAAATCGACCTTGCCGAGCTCGACGCCGCTGCTGCGCAGGATCCCGTACGCGGTGGCCGAATGGAAGTAGAAGTTCGGCAGCGCGTACCGGAGCAGGTAGTCGAGGCCGTTGAACGTGTGCGGCTGGCCGCGGACGGGGCGCACGATCGAGCGCGTCTCGGAGCCGTCGATCTGCGCGGCCGTGTACGCGGTCACCGCCGCGTGCGCGCGCTCGACGCGCGCGATCAGGTCGGCGAACGTCGCCTCGGTGTCGTCCCACTTCGGCGGCTCGTCGCCGGCGAGCCGCGCGACCGTGCCGCGCGCGAAGTCGGTGGCGATCCAGACCTGCCGCGTCAGCGGGAACATGTCGGGGAACAGGCGCGCGTTGAGGTAGACGCTCTCGTCGACCTTCTTCGCCGCCGCGTGCGCCGCGGCCTTGCCGAGGATGCCCGCGAGATTGGCGAGCCCGCGCGCGAACACCGGTGCCGACGCCCGGTACATCGAAATCGTCATTGCCGCCTCCGTGCTGGTTGGGGCGCCGATTGTACCGCCCGCTCGCTCACCCGCGCCGCCGCGCGGCCGCAGCCGCACCGGGCGTCGTCCGTCGCGGTGCGCCCGTGGCCGGGCGCGCGTCAGGCCGGCACCGCCTCGGGCGCCGCCGGCAGCGCCGGCGCGGACACGCCCAGCAGCGTGTCGATCTGCCGATCCTTGTCGGCCCACAGCTCCTGCAGCCAGTGCTGGAAGGCCTTGCGGTACTTCGGGTCGTGCGCGTAGTCGCCGCGCCGCAGGTCCTCGGGAATGGGGATGCGCTGCGCGCGCACGACGACGCGCCGCAGGTTGCCGCACAGGAAGTGCCAGAACGTCGGCGCGCCGTCGGGGTACACGATCGTGACGTCGAGCAGCGCGTCGAAGCGGTCGCCCAGCACGTCGAGCGCCAGCGCGAGCGCGCCGGCCTTGGGCTTCAGCAGGTGCCGGTACGGCGAGCGCTGCGCGCGGTGCTTGGCGCGCGTGAAGCGCGTGCCCTCGGCGAAGTTCATCACGGACGTCGGCACCAGCGCGAACTTCTCGCAGGCGCGGCGCGTCGTGTTGATGTCGTCGAAGCGCTTCTCCGGGTGACGCTTGAGATAGGCGTTCGAGTGCCGCCGCATGAACGGGAAGTCGAGCGCCCACCACGCGAGCCCGATCACCGGCACCCAGATCAGCTGCTGCTTGAGGAAGAATTTGAGCAGCGGGATGCGGCGGTTCAGCAGGTGCTGCAGCACCAGGATGTCGACCCACGACTGGTGGTTGCAGTTGACGAGGTACCAGCCGCGGTACGCGAGCCCGTCGAACCCGGCGGCGTCCCACTGCGTGCGCTGGGTCGCCCGCATCCACGCGCCGTTGCCGGAGACCCACCGCGTGGCGACCTCGTTCAGCGCGCGGTCGACGACGCGCCGGACGGGTTTCGCCGGCACGGCGAGCTTCACGAGCGCGAGCGCGAACACGAGCGTGCACCAGAACAGCGTGTTGAGGCCGAGCAGCGCGGCGGCGAGCGTGCCGCGCACGACGGGAGGCAGGTGGCGGAGCATGGGAGCCGCCGACTCTAGGACGCCCGCACCGCACCCGCCATGACCTGCGTCAACCGGGCGGCACGCTGCCGGCCGCGCCCAGGCCGGCCGCGGCCGCGGCCGCGCGCTGCCCGATGGTCCGCGCCAGCCCCGTGAAGATGACGGCGTGCGCAGGCACCAGCGAATACCAGTACAGCAGCCCGGGCGCTCCCGCCGGATGGAAGTAGCCGGTCACGTGAACGCGCGTGCGGGCCGGCCCCTCCGGGAGGACCTCGAGCTCCAGCGCCGCCGAGCCCGGCAGCTTCATCTCGGCGAGCAGCGTCAGGCGGCGGCCCGGGTCGACCGCGATCACGCGCCAGAAGTCGATCGCGTCGCCGACGGCGACGTCGTGCGGATCGCGCCGGCCGCGCGTCAGCCCGGTGCCGCCCGTGAGCCGGTCGACGCAGCCGCGCGCACGCCACAGTGCGTCGAGGAAGTAGTAGCCGTTGTCGCCGCCGATCGCGGCGACCTCGCGCCACACGGCGTCCGCGGGTGCCGCGGCGATCGCTTCGCCGCTCATCCGCTTGCCGTAGAACGCGAAGTCCGGGCGGTTCTGGCGGAAGAGCATCGACCCGTCGGTCCAGCGCGGCGTGGCCTCCGCGTCGCGCTCGAGCGCGAGCGCGGCTTCCGCGGCCGCGCGGTACGGCTTCAATTCGAGCGGGATCAGCGCGCGGATCGGCGCGTCGTCGGCGAGCACGTCGTGGGCGAGCCCGTCGATCAGCGCGCGCGCCACGTTCGTGGGCACGGCCGTGACGAGGCCGAGCCAGTACGACGACAGTTGCGGCGTGAGCACCGGCACCGGCAGGATCACGGGCCGCCGGCCGACGAGGCCGGCGAACTGGCGGATCAGCTCCTCGTACGTGAGGACCTCGGGGCCGCCGACGTCGTAGATCGCGCCCGCGGCTTCCGGCAGGCCGGCGATGCGTGCCAGGTACTCGAGAACGTCGGCGAGCGCGATCGGCTGCGCGCGCGAGCGCACCCACTGCGGCGTGACCATCGCCGGCAGGTGGAACACGAGGTCGCGGATCACCTCGAACGCGGCCGACCCCGGGCCGATGATGATGCCCGCGCGCAGTTCGGTGACGGGCACGCTGCCGGCGCGGAGGATGTCGCCGGTCTCGCCGCGCGACGCCAGGTGCGCCGACGTGTCGCCGGAGGGCTTGAGGCCGCCCAGGTAGACGATGCGCGCGACGCCGGCACGCGCCGCGGCGTCGCGGAAGTTGGCGGCGGCCTCGCGGTCGAGCGCCGGAAAGTCGCGGCCGGCCGCCATCGAGTGCACGAGGTAGTAGGCGACGTCGACGCCTTCGAGCGCCGGCCCCAGCGTCGACGGGTCGAGCGCGTCGGCGGCGACGAGTTCGACGCCCTGCCAGCCGCGCGCCTCCAGCGCCGCGCGCCGGCGCGCTGCGGCGCGCACCGGAACGCCGCGCGCGACGAGGTACGGCACCAGGTGCGTGCCGACGTACCCGCTTGCCCCGAACACCAGTGTCTTGCCCATGCCGCCTGCCCGTATCCGCGCGTACCCTGACGCGATGGTAGCGCGCGAGGTGCCGTTCGTGCGCGCGCTCCGGCTGGACAACGGGCTGCCCGCGTGCGGCGGGCGCGGCGCCCGGCGCGTCGCCGCGGGTCGCTCAGGGAACGCGCAGCACCGCCGCTGCGGGATTGTGGTCGGACGACCTGACCACGGTGGCGGCGGACGTGACGACCGCGAGGCCGCGCACCAGCAGGTGGTCGACCTGCTGGCCGAAGAAGCGCGCGCGGCCATCCTCCGCATACGCGATCTCCGCGAGGCCCAGCCGGTCGGCGAACCGGCGCATCGCCGCACGCCGTTCGCCCGACCACGTGTTGAGGTCGCCGCCGACGACGAGCGGACCCTCGTGCGCCGCGAGCGCGGCGGCCAGCGCGTCGAGCTGCGCCTCGAAGGCCGTGAGCGACACCGCGAAGTTGATCGCGTGCACGTTGGCAACGGCGAGCGTCGCGCGCGAGCCGCGGACCGGCAGCCACGTGATCACCGCGGACTTGGGGATCGCGAAGAGCGGCTCGGCGATCCGCTGCGTGCAGCTTCCCACGGGATGCACGCGCGTCGCGGTGAGCACGCCGATGTCCGCGGACTGGTACGCGAACGAGCTCGCCATCACCCACGCGAGGCCGGCGCCGCGCAGGATCTCCGTCAGCGCGTCCTGCAGCACGACCTCCTGCAGCAGCAGCACGTCGCTCCCGGCCGCCAGGCGGGCGAGGTCGGCCTGCCAGCCGTCGTCTTCCTCCTTGTGGATGTTCCAGGTGACGACGCGGATCGCGGCCGGATCGACGCCCGCAATCGCCGCCGGCGCGGCGCGCGCAGCCGCCGCCGCCGCCGCGCAGTCGAGGGTGGCGACGCGGATCCCGAACGGGCCGTCGACGAGCGCGCGCGGCGCGTCGGTGATCGTGACGCAGGCGGCCACGCAGGCCGCGGCGAGCGCGACCAGCCCCGCCCGGCCGCGCCGCAGCACGCCGGACGCAACCGGCGCACCGGACCTCGCGGGCGCACCGGGCTTCACGTGCGCGTCGGCGCGGGCTCGTCGTTCGTGCCGGGCTCGGGCTGCTCCGCCGCGCGCATGTCGTCCACGGGACCGTCGTCGACGAAGGGCATCGCGTCCGGCGGCGCCTCTGCCGGCAGGTCGTCCGGCAGGAAGCCGCCGGACTGGTGGCGCCACAGCATCGCGTAGTGGCCGCCCGCGCGCAGCAGCTCGTCGTGCGAGCCCTGCTCGACGATGCACCCGCCGTCGAGCACGACCAGCCGGTCCATCCGCGCGATCGTGGAGAGCCGGTGCGCGATCGCGATCACCGTCTTGCCCTCCATCAGGCCCAGCAGCTGCTCCTGGATCGCGAGTTCCACCTCGCTGTCGAGCGCGGACGTCGCCTCGTCGAGCACGAGGATCGGCGCGTTCTTGAGCACGACCCGCGCGATCGCGATGCGCTGCCGCTGCCCGCCCGACAGCTTGACGCCGCGTTCGCCGACCTGCGCGTCGTAGCCGGTGCGCTGCTTCCAGTCCATCAGGTCGACGATGAACTCGTGCGCGTGCGCGCGCCGCGCCGCGGACTCGATGTCGGCCATCGCGGCGCCCGGGCGGCCGTAGCCGATGTTGGCGGCGATCGACCGGTGCAGCAGCGACGTGTCCTGCGTGACCATGCCGATGGCCGCGCGCAGGCTCTCCTGCGTCACGCTGCGGATGTCCTCCCCGTCGATGCGGATGCTGCCCTGCTCCAGCTCGTGGAAGCGCAGCAGCAGGTTGACGAGCGTGGACTTGCCCGCACCGGAGCGGCCGACGAGGCCGACGCGCTCGCCAGGGCGCACGACGAGGGTGAGGTCGTCGAGGACGCGGCGGCCGTCGGAACGGCCGTACGTGAACGTCACGCGCTCGAAGCGGATCTCGCCGCGCGGCACCGCAAGCGCGCGCGCGTCCGCACGGTCGACGAGCGCGTGCGGCACGGCGATCGTCTCCATGCCCTCCTGCACGACGCCGATGTTCTCGAAGATGCCGGTGACCTCCCAGCTCACCCAGCCGGCGACGTTGGCGATCTGCCACGCGAGCGGCAGCGCCGTGGCCACGACGCCGGCGCCGACGTGCCCCTGCGCCCACAGCGTGACGCCGATGCCGGCGGTGAGGACCAGCAGCAGCGCGTTCATCGTCGCGAGCACGCCCATGAAGCGCGTGATGAGCCGCATGTGCGCGGCGATCGCCGCGGCGTGCTCGTCGATCGCCTCGCGGACGTACGCGTCCTCGTCGCGGGCGCGCGCGAATAGCTTCACCGTCAGGATGTTCGTGTAGCTGTCGACGACGCGGCCCATCACCATCGACCGCACTTCCGAGCTCGCCTTGGCGAGGTCGCGCATCCGCGGCACGAAGTAGCGCAGGAAGAAGGCGTAGCCGCCGAACCACAGCAGCGTCGGCAGCGCGAGGCGCCAGTCCGCGGCGGCCATCAGCAGCAGCGCCGAGACGCCGTAGACGCCGATGTACCAGACGGCGCGGATCGACGCCACCACCGATTCGCGCAGCGCGTTGGACGTCTGCATCACGCGGTTGGCGATGCGGCCGGCGAAGTCGTTCTGGAAGAACGGCCAGCTCTGGCGGACGACGTGCCAGTGGCTCTGCCAGCGGATCAGGCTGGTGACGCCGGGCACGACCGCGTTGTTGCGGACGAGGCTGTCGGCGATCAGCGCCAGCGGCCGGCCGATCACCACCGCCGCCGCCATGCCGGCGAGCATGGGCAGCGCGTCGCGGAAGGCGGCGGCCCGGTCGGCGGCTTCCATCAGCGTGACCAGCCTGCCGATGAACACGGGAATCAGCGTGTCGATCAGCGCGACGGCGAGGCCGGTCGCGAACATCGCGGCGTACAGCCCCCGCGTCTGCCGGACGAAGTGCCAGTAGAACGCGAGGAGACCCGGCGGCGGCGGGCCCGCGGGCAGCGCGGTCGGGCGGATGCGGGACTCGAAGAACGCGAACATGGCGGCGGCGACGCCGCGACGCACGCTCGTGACGCGCGCCGCGGGCCTTGGGGAAGGGAACGGCGATTGTAGCGAACGGCGCGACGGCGCGGCGTCCGGCGGCAGCCGGGCGCGGGGTCGGGAGGGATCCCCCGGGGCGCCCGCGGCGGCGCTAGAATGTCCGGCAGGGCACGTGGAACGGAGGCGCCCGATGAAGCACTGGAGGTTGCTGTCGATGGTGGCCGCGCTCGCGGCCTGCGCGCCCCTGCCGCCGGTGGCGCAGGACGAGCGGCTGTTCAACGACCACCTGTTCGCGGCGCCCTCCGAGCCGGTCGACGTCGGCGAAGTCTTCGCGCTGTCGGAGCCCATGCGGCGCTACCTCGACGAGGCGATCGCCGAGCCGGCTCGCAGGAAGGGGCGGCAGGTGGCGCTCGTCGACGCCCTGTACACGAAGAGCCAGCTGAAGCTCGAGTACGACTCCGCGTGGACGCGCAACGCCGCGCAGGCGTTCGCGGCACGCTCGGGCAACTGCCTGTCGCTGGTGATCATGACCGCGGCGTTCGCGAAGGAACTGGGGCTCGCGGTCGAGTACCAGCAGGTCTACGTCGACGACGCGATCGGGCGCGACGGCGACGTGTACATGGCGATCGGGCACGTCAACCTCGTGCTGGGCAAGCGCAAGACCGACGAGGGGGGCTTCGGCCATCGCGTCGGCAAGCGGCCCGCCGAGAGCGAGGGCATGGTCATCGACTTCCTGCCGCCCGCGGACATGCGCGCCATGCGCACGCGGCCGCTCGACGAGTCAACCGTCGTCGCGATGTTCATGAACAACCGGGCGGTCGAGGCCCTCGCGCGCGGCCGGCACGACGACGCGTACTGGTGGGCGCGCGCGGGCGTCGCGCAGGCGCCTTCCTACCTGCCCGCCTACAACACGCTGGGCGCCGTCTACCAGCGGCACGGCCGCCCGGTCGAGGCCGAGCGGGCGCTCGCCCACGTCCTCGCGCGCGAGCCGCGCAACACGATGGCCATGTCGAACCTGGTCCGCGTGCTGAACGACCAGGGGCGCGACGAGGAGTCGCGCGCGCTCGCGGCGAGCCTGCAGCGGCTCGACCCCGATCCGCCGTTCGCGTGGTTCATCCGCGGCATGGCGGCCATGCGCAGCGGCGACCTCGAGGCGGCGAAGCGGGCGTTCGCGGAAGAGGTCGCGCGGGCGCCCGACTACCACGAGTTCCACTACTGGCTCGGCATCGTGCACATGGCGCTGGGCGAGAACGAGGATGCCCGCCGGGAGCTCGCGATCGCGCTCAAGCACAGCACGACGCGCCGCGACCACGACCTCTACGCCGCCAAGCTCGACCGGCTGCGGCAGCCGCGCTGACGCGTCGCCCGTTCCCGCCTTTGCCGGGCGTCCTGCGGTACGATAGCCGCTCTCCATTGCGGACGCGGCCATGCGACCCGAACACGACCACGAATCCACGACCGACCACGCACGACGCGACGCGCTCCGGACCGGCGCCGCGGCGGCGGTGGGGCTGCTGGCGGCAGGCGCCGCCGCGGCCCAGGCGCCCGCGCCGGGCGCGCTGAAGATCGTGCTCCACGTCAGCGATCCGGACGGCTGGCCGCCGGCGCTGTCGAACGCGAAGAACCTGACCGCCCAGTTCCCGACGATCAAGGTCAAGATCGTGACCGACGGCGGCGGCGTCTATGGCCTGCAGGGCGCGAACGACCTGGTCTCCGCGATGGCGGCGGTCGCGCGTGCCGGCGTGCCGATCGAGGCGTGCCACAACGCGCTCGACGAGAAGAAGATCGCGCCGGCGTCGCTGCCGGCGTTCGTCAAGGTCGTGCCGGCCGGCGTGATCGCGTTGGCGCAGGCGCAGGCCGAAGGCTATGCGTACGTGAAGCCCTGACGCGGCGCGGTCGTCGTGTGCCCGGCGGGGGCTCACCGTCCCCGTGCATCAGGCGCCGATGAAGCGGATCTCGTCCGCCGGAACCGACAGCGTCACGGCCGTCCCCGCGGCCAGCGGCGGCTCGCCGCGGACGTGCGCGTGGTCGACCACGACGCGGGCGGCCGCCACGCGCACGTCGTAGCGCAGGAACTCGCCGAGGAACTCCTCGCCTTCGATCGTGCCCGTGAGCCGCATGTCGTCGCCCGTCGCCGCCGGACTGCCCGGGGCGAGGCGGACCGCGTGGGGCCGGAAGGCGATCTCGCCGTGGGCGCCGGGCGGCTCGAGCACGGCGGGCAGCTCCACCTCGCCGATCGCCGGCGAGGAGAAGCGGAGCGCACCGGCCGTCCGGGTGAAGCTGCCGCCGAACAGGTTCACCGAGCCGACGAACTGCGCGACGAAGCGGTTCGCCGGATGGTCGAAGAGCTCGATCGGCGTGCCGACCTGCTGAATCACGCCCTGGTCCATCACCGCGATCCGGTCGCAGGTGGTCATCGCCTCCTCCTGGTCGTGGGTCACGAAGATCGTGGTGATGCCGAGGCGCCTCTGCAGCTTCTTCAGTTCCTGCCGCGTCTGCACGCGCAGCTTGGCGTCGAGGTTGGACAGCGGCTCGTCGAGCAGCAGGACCTGCGGCTCGATCGCGAGAGTGCGCGCGATCGCCACGCGCTGCTGCTGGCCCCCGGAAAGCTGGCCGGGGCGGCGCGCCTCGAGCCCGGTGAGCTCCACCAGCTCGAGCACGGCCGCCACCTTGCGCCGGATGTCGTCGCGCGGCAGCCTGCGCTCCTCCAGCCCGAACGCCACGTTCTGCGCGACCGTCATGTGCGGCCACAGCGCGTAGCTCTGGAACACCATGCCCACGTCGCGCTGCCACGGCGGCACCGGGCCGACGTCCCGGCCCCCGATCAGCACCTCGCCCGACTGGTTGCGGTTGAAGCCCGCGATGAGCCGCAGCAGCGTCGACTTGCCGGATCCGGAGGGGCCGAGCAGCGCGAAGAACTCGCCCGGCGCCACGGCAAGCGTGATGTCGCGCAGCACCTGCGTGCTGCCGAAAGCGAGCGCGACGTTGCGAAGCTCGACCGCCACTGGCGTCATTTGCCGTCTCCGGAAAATTCGCGCGGCGAGCGCGCGGCGACGATGCGATGCGAGAACCACGTGCCCAGCCCGATCAGCACGACGGCGATGACGCCGAGGGCGGCGCCGGGCCCGCGGCCGGCGATCGACTGCATGTACAGGTAGATGCCGTACGACATCGGGGCCAGGCTCTCGCGGCTGGTGAGCAGGATCGTCTCCGAGATCTCGCCCGCGGCCGTGACGAAGCTGATGACGAAGCCGGCGAGGATGCCGCCCGTCATCAGCGGCACGACGACGCGCGCGATCGTGCGCCAGCGGCCGGCGCCCATGTTCTCCGCGGCCTCCTCCAGCGAGACGTGCACCTGCGACAGCGCCGCCATGCACGAGCGCAGCGCGTAGGGCAGGCGGCGCACCGCGTACGCCAGCACGAAGATCAGCCAGCTCGCGGTGAGCGGGCCGACGAAGGGCAGCTCGACGCCGCGGAACGTGCGCAGGTAGCCGATGCCCAGCACCAGCCCCGGCATGGCGAGCGCCACGGTGACCATGTGGTCGAGCAGCTGCCGGCCCGGCAGCTTCGTGCGCAGCACGAGGTACGCGATCGCCGTGCCCAGCACCACGTCCAGCAGTGCAGCGAGGCCGCAGTACAGGAACGTGTTGTAGATCATCCGCGTCGAGTCCGCGAACACGGTGGCGAAGTGCGCGAGCGTGAACTGCTCGGGGAACACGGTGAAGCTCCAGACCCGCGACAGCGACAGCAGCAGCAGGCCGACGTGCGGGGACAGCACCAGCAGCAGCACCCCGCCGATCCAGCCGTACGCGAGGGCGGCCTGCCAGCGCGTCAGCCGGCGCCGCGGGGCGGCAACGCCGCCGCGGCTCTGGATCGCGAAGTCGCGGCGCTTCACGAGCCACCAGGAGCCGCCCATCGCCGCGATCGAGAACACGACGAGGATGACGCAGATCACGTAGCCGATCGGGTCTTCCAGCCCGATCGACGTCACGCGCAGGTAGGCCTGCGGCGCCAGCATGTTGGTGACGTTCAGCACGAGCGGCGTACCGAGGTCGTCGAAGACCTTGATGAAGACGAGCGACGCGCCGGCGACGTAGCCGGGGAGCGCCAGCGGGAACACGATCCTGCGGAACAGGCGGAACCCGGAGCTGCCGAGGTTCTGGCCGGCCTCCTCCATCGACGTGTCGATGCTGGCGAGCGACGCGGCGAGGTTCAGCAGCACGAACGGGAAGTAGTGCAGCGTCTCGACGAAGATCACGCCGTTCAGCCCCTCCATCAGCGGCACCGTGAAGCCGAAGAGGCCGTTCAGGACCAGGTTGAGCGAGCCGGAGCGCCCGAACAGGAGCTGCATCGCCGCCGCGCCGACGAACGCGGGCATGATCAGCGGCAGCACGCCCAGCGTGTGGATGATCGCGGCGCCGCGGAACTGGAACCGCACGGTCAGGTACGCCAGCGGCACCGCGAGCACCGACGCGAGCAGCACCGTCATCCCGGCGACGTAGAGGCTGTTGGCGAAGGACTCGCGCATCAGCGAGATCCCGGCGAACGCGCCGAAGTGCGCCAGCGTGAAGCCGCCGTCGGCGTTGCTGAAGGCGGTGTAGACGACGGTGGCCACCGGCACCACCAGGAACGCGAGCAGGAACGCCGCGATCGCCAGCGCGACCGCGACGATGCCGGGGGTGACGCGCGTCACTGCGTGCGGCAGGCGCGTGCCGCCCGCGCGACGCGCCTCACTTCGCGCCGTTGGCGAGTTCCACGGCGCGGGCGTAGCTGGCCTTGGCCTTCGACGCCCACTCCTCCTCGACCTTCGCCTTCTGCTTCGACGCGGCCTCGTCCTTCTTGTCGGCCTTGAACAGCGCGAGCAGCGCCTTGTCGGCGATCTGCCGGTCGTCCACGACCGGCGTGAACACGAGCTTCTTCGCCTCCTCGAGCTGTGCGCGCGGCTTGCCGGCGAGGCGCTTCTCGGCGTCCCAGATGGCCTTCGTGGCCTGCGCGAGCTCCTTGTGCCGGAACGTGATCATCTGGTCGAACAGCGATACGACGACGTAGTACCGGGCCTCCGAGAGGTCGCTGTCGAAGTTCACCTTGGCCTGGATCGTGCCGCCGAACGGGTTCGGGTAGCCCGCCGGCGCCTTCGCGTACACGGCCGGCAGCACCGGCAGCCGGCTGATGTCCTTCTGCAGCAGCAGCAGCTGGCCCTCTTCCGACAGCGCGAACTGGATGAAGCGCTTGCCCGCCTCGGGGGACTTCGCCCCCGCCACCAGCGCGATGTTGGCGGGCACGATCGCCGTGACCGACGGATAGACGAACTCCACCGGCATGCCGGTATTCTTCGCCGCCAGCCCGAAGAAGTCGATCACGAGGCCGATGCCGAACTGCCCGTTGGACACGCCGTCGGGGACGCCGAACGAGCGCTCGGTGATCGCCGCGCTGTTGCCGGAAATCGCCAGCAGCTGCGCCCAGCCCTTGTTCCACCCCTCGCCCTGCAGGATCGTCTCGACCGTGAGGTGCGTGGTGCCGGAGCGCGACGGGCTGGAGATCGCGACGTGGCTGAAATACTCCGGCCTGGCCAGGTCGGCCCACTCCTTCGGCGCCGGCAGCTTGTTGGCGGCGAGGTAGCGAGTGTTCCACATGATGCCGTAGCCGGCCAGCGCCTGCCCCTTGTAGAGGCCCTGCGGGTCGTTGATCGGGTACGCGCCGACCTTGTCCGGAATCGCCGCGTTGCCGCCGTCGACCTTCTGCAGCAGCTTGGCGCCCGCCAGCACCTCGAAGGCATCCGGCGCCGAGGCCCAGAACACCTCGGGCCGGCTGCCCGCGGCCTGCTCGCGCACGTAGGCGATGCCGGCGGCGGTGTTCTTGTTGAGGATCTCGAGCTTGTCGCCCGGATGCTTCGCCTCGAACGCCTTTTTGTAGGCGGCGGTCAGCTCCTTGGGGAACGACGTGACGACGGTGATCGTGTCGGCCAGTGCAGGCGCCGGCACCAGCAGCGCGGCGACGAGGGTGAGGCGGAGTGCCCGCATGTTTCCTCCGGTTCGTTGAGCGATTGTGCGCATGTGGACAGTGCCATGAGTATTGTGGGTTCGCCGGACCTGGTCAATCGCCTTCCGGGCGCGGCCGCGTGCGCGGTGCCGGGCCGGTGGAGCGGCCCGCGGGCCGCGGTCAAAGCGGCGCCGCGGGCCGCGAAGGCGTCCGCGATGAAGTCGACGAACGCGCGCACGCGCGCCGAGCCCTGGTGGCGCTGCGGATACACGGCGTAGACGTCGGCGGCGGGCGTCGCGTAGTCGGGCAGCACCTGCACCAGCCGGCCGCTGCGCAGGTAGCGCGCGACGTCCCACTCGGCGCGCAGCAGGATGCCGTGGCCGTCCAGCGCCCAGTTCACCGCGATCTCGCCGTCGTTGGTCGTCAGCGTGCCGCGCGTCCTGACCGCGACCGTCTTGCGATCGCCGGCGCGCGTGCCGTCAGGCGCCACAGGCCCCAGGCCTCGTCGCCCTGGCGAATGCCGATGCAGTTGTGGCGGATGAGGTCCTGCGGCGCCCGCGGCGTGCCGGCGCGCGAGATACGCGGGCGCTGCGACGAGCAGCCGCCGGTTGTCGGCGATGCGGCGCGCGACGACGCGCGCGTCGGGCGGCTCGCCGAAGCGGATGCAGACGTCGTACGCGTCGTCGGTGAGCGGCGGCGGGTTCACCGACAGCTGCAGCTGGACCTCCACCTGCGGGTACTTGCGCACGAAACGCGAGAGGACGGGCGCCACGTGGCTGCGGCCGGAGCCGAGCGTCGCGTTGACGCGCAGCAGGCCGAGCGGCGTGCCGCGCGAGCCGCTCACCTCGCGCTCCATGTCGTTCAGGTCGGCGAGGATGCGGCGCGCGTGCTGCAGGTACAGCTCGCCCTCCGGCGTCAGGCTCATGCGGCGCGTCGTGCGCCGTACGAGGCCGACGCCGAGCCGCTTCTCCATGGCCGACAGCCGGCGGCTGACGGCCGCCGTGCTGACGTTCTGCTCGCGCGCGGCCGCGCTCAGGCTGCCGGTGCTGGCGAGTGCAGCGAAGAAGGCCAGTTCGTCCGGTTGAGGCGACCAGGCATCGTTAATTCCAGATCAAGAATGATTTGATTCTAGCGGCGATTATTGCTGCGCGCACGCGCTAGATTGACGGGACCGCGAACGAGGAGGACGGGATGAAGACGTATCGGATCGCCACGATCCCCGGCGACGGCATCGGCAAGGAGGTCGTGCCTGCGGGGCGGCAGGTGCTGGAGGCGCTCGCGCGCGCGCAGCGCGCCTTCGCGTTCGAGTTCA
This sequence comes from Casimicrobiaceae bacterium, assembly GCA_044223185.1. GTDB lineage: Bacteria > Pseudomonadota > Gammaproteobacteria > Burkholderiales > Casimicrobiaceae > VBCG01. Next base: position 20,369 of record JBGAMF010000071.1, read on the forward strand.
CCGACTTCGGCTGGGGCGGCGACTGGTACCGCGCGCACGGGGTGATGATGCCCGACGACGGCCTCGAAGCGCTGCGCGGGATGGACGCCATCCTGTTCGGCTCGGCGGGCGACCCGGACATCCCCGACCACGTCACGCTGTGGGGGTTGCGCCTCGCGATCTGCCAGGGCTTCGACCAGTACGCGAACGTGCGGCCCACGCGGATCCTGCCCGGCATCGACGCGCCGCTGAAGCGCTGCGCGCCGGCGGACCTCGACTGGGTGATCGTGCGCGAGAACTCGGAGGGCGAATACGCCGGCGTGGGCGGGCGCGTGCACCGGGGCCACCCGATCGAGGCGGCCACCGACGTTTCGATCATGACGCGCGCCGGGGTGGAGCGGATCATGCGCTTCGCGTTCCGGCTCGCGCAGTCGCGGCCGCGGAAGCAGCTGACCGTCGTCACGAAGTCGAACGCGCAGCGC
>JBGAMF010000191.1:0-2508 GCA_044223185.1 Casimicrobiaceae bacterium
AGCGACGCGACGCGCGCCATGATCCTCCCTCTCCCCGCTTGCGGGGGCGAGCGCGGGGTTTCGCCGGGCACGCCCGGCGCCGCGCGAGCGGCCAGCGCCTGCAGGCGCTGGCGCGCCCTGCAAGGGAGGGTCGGGGTGAGGGGCGCCCGCCGATGCGCGCTGCGCGGGCAATTCCGATGACCGTCGCCGACAAGACGCTGTTCGTCTGCAACTGCAACCGCACGATGCCGCTCGACGGCGCCGCGCTCGGCCGCGCGCTTGCGCTGCCGGCCGCCGTGCCCGTGCACTCCGCGCTGTGCCAGCGCGAGCTCGCGCAGTTCGCCGACGGCGCGCGCGGCGACGTGCTCGTCGCGTGCACGCAGGAGCAGCGCCTGCTGGGCGACGTTGCCGAGGAGGGCGGCCGGGCGCAGGCGATCCGTTTCGTCAACATCCGCGAGACCGGCGGCTGGTCGGCCGAGGCCGCCGCCGCCACGCCCAAGATCGCGGCACTGATCGCCGCCGCCGCGATGCCGGATCCCGAGCCCGTCGCGGCCGTCGGCTACCGGTCGGCCGGTCAGTTGCTCATCGTCGGTCCGCTCGACGCCGCCCTCGCCTGGGCCGGCACGCTGGCCGGGCGCCTGGCCGTCACCGTGCTCGCCACCGGCCGCACCGCGGGCGCCGTCCTGCCCGCCGAGCGCGCGTTCCCGGTCCACTCGGGCAGGCTCACGGCGCTGACGGGCTGGCTCGGCGCCTTCGACGCGCAGTGGGCGCAGGAAAACCCGATCGACCTCGACGCCTGCACGCGCTGCAACGCGTGCCTGCGCGCGTGCCCGGAGCACGCGATCGACGAGAGCTACCAGGTCGACCTCGACCGCTGCCGCAGCCACCGCGCGTGCGTCGCCGCCTGCGGGCAGGCCAACGCCATCGACTTCGCGCGCCGCGACACCGCGCGCGGCGAGCGCTTCGACCTCGTGCTCGACCTCCACCGGACGCCGTGGTTCCGGCAGCACCAGCCGCCGCAGGGGTACTTCGGGCCGGGCGCCGACCCGCTCGCGCAGGCGAAGGCCGTCACGGAACTTGCCGGCATGACCGGCGAGTTCGAGAAGCCGAAGTTCTTCCGCTACAAGGCAACGCTGTGCGCGCACGGCCGCTCGAAGATCGTCGGCTGCACGCAGTGCATCGACGTCTGCTCGACCGCCGCGATCCGCGCCGACGGCGACCACGTCTTCGTCGAGCCGCACCTGTGCGCCGGGTGCGGCGCGTGCACCACCGTCTGCCCGTCGGGCGCGCTCACGTTCGCCTACCCGGCGGTGCCCGACCTCGCGGCGCGCCTGAAGACGCTCCTCGCGACGTTCGGCCGCGCCGGCGGCCGCGACGCGTGCCTAGTCTTCCACGCCGAGGACGGCCGCGCGGCGCTCGCGCAAGTGGCGCGGCGCGGCCGCGGCCTGCCGGCGCGCGCGCTGCCGGTCGAGGTCCACCACGTCGCGTCGGTCGGCCTCGACGTCTGGCTCGCGGCGCTGGCCTGGGGCGCGGCGCAGGTCGCCGTCGTCGTCACCGGCGACGAGGCGCCGCAGTACCGCGAGGCGCTGGCGTTCCAGATGAAGGTCGCCGACGCCATCGCGAACGCGCTGGGCTACCAGGGCGAGCACTTCCGGATCGTCGACGCCGATGCGCTCGACGCGCTGTGGTCCTGGCCGGTCGCGCTCGGGCCGCGCGTCGCCGCCACGTTCGCGGCGACGGCGGAGAAGCGCACGACGGCAGCGCTCGCGCTCGCGCACCTGGCCGCGCACGCACCGGTGCCGCAGACGATCATCAAACTCCCGCAGGGCTCCCCGTACGGGACGATCGCGATCGACAGCGACAAGTGCACGCTGTGCATGGCGTGCGTCGGCGCGTGCCCGGAGTCCGCGATCCAGGACAACGTCGAGCGGCCGCAGGTCCGGTTCATCGAGGCGAACTGCGTCCAGTGCGGCATCTGCGCGACCACGTGCCCCGAGCACGCGATCGCGCTCGCGCCGCGCCTCAACCTCGCGCCGGAGGCGAAGGCGCCGCGCGTCCTCAACGAGGCGGCGGTGGTCGCGTGCATCCGGTGCGGCAAGCCCCTGGGCACGCAGAAGATGGTCGAGACGATGCTGGGCAAGCTCGCCGGCCACTCGATGTTCTCCGCTCCCGGTGCGCTCGACCGGTTGCGGATGTGCGCCGACTGCCGCGTCGTCGACCTCATGCGCAACGAGGACAGCATCGACGTCCGCAAGACATGACGGACCCTTCCCCAGACCGGCCGGCGGCCGGTCCTTCCGGGCTGGCCGACGAGGACCGTGCGCGCGCCGAGTTCTACGCGCTGCTCGGCCGCCTGTACGGCGCCGCGCCGGACGCGCCGCTGCTGGCGGCGCTGGGCGCCTCCGACCTCTGGGCCGACGACGGCGACAACCCGCTGGCCGGCGCGTGGAACCGGCTGGTGCTGGCGAGCCGCGCGGCCGACGCCGAGGCGGTCGAGCAGGAGTACACCGACCTCTTCGTCGGTGTGGG
>JBGAMF010000072.1:0-20301 GCA_044223185.1 Casimicrobiaceae bacterium
ATACGGGCGAAGGACTCGAACAGCGCAGGCGTTCGGGCCGTATTACAGCTCTGACCCCAATTTCTAGAAGCCGGCGGCCTGGCCGTCGCGGCGGGAATCCGACGCGGCGACGTAGCCGTCGGCGGTCTTGACGATGAACTGCCCGGCGCCGAAGTCCATGTACGAGTCGGGGACGGAGGCGAGCTCGTGGCCGAGGGCGATCAGGCCCTCGCGCAGCGATGGTGCCGCGGACGCCTCGAGGTCGACCGAGCGCCCGGCGTTGAGCTTCCAGCGCGGCGCGTCGAGCGCCGCCTGCGGGTTCATCCGGTAGTCGACGAGCCGCACCAGCGTCTGCACGTGCCCCGGTGGCTGGATCGGCCCGCCCATCACGCCGAACGCGGCGAGCGGCGCACCCTCGCGCGTGAGGAAGCCCGGGATGATCGTGTGGTACGGACGCTTGCCGCCGCCGACCTCGTTGGGATGCCCGGCCGCGAGCGCGAACCCGGCGCCGCGGTTCTGCAGGCTGATGCCGGTGCCCGGCACGACCACGCCCGACCCGAAGCCCATGTAGTTCGACTGGATCAGCGAGACCATCATGCCGGCGGCGTCGGCCGCGCACAGGTACACGGTGCCGCCGGTCGGCGGATTCCCGGGTCCGAAGTCCTGCGCGCGCCCTGGATCGATCAACCGCGCCCGCGCGGCGAGGTAGCCTCCGTCGAGCAGCGCCTCCGCCGACACCGGCATCGCCCGCGGGTCCGCGACGTAGCGGTGCGCGTCGGCGAAAGCGAGCTTCATCGCCTCGATCTCGAGGTGCTGCGTGGCCACGTCGTCGGCCGGCCGCGCCGCGACGTCGAAGTGCTCGAGCATGCCGAGCGCCTGCAGCGCGGCGATCCCCTGCCCGTTGGGCGGGATCTCGTGGACCGTGACCCCGCGGTACGCGAGCGCGAGCGGCGTCACCCAGTCGGCCGCGTGCGCCGCGAAGTCGGCGAGCGTGTGCGCGCCCCCGGCCGCGCGGGCGTGGCGGACCATGGCGTCCGCGAGCTCGCCGCGATAGAACGCGTCGCCGTCGGTCGCGGCGATCGCCTCGAGCGACGCGGCCATCGCCGGGCTCGCGAAGCGCTCGCCGGGGTAGGGCGTGCGGCCGTGCGGCGCGAAGTGCTCGAACCAGCCAAGGTCGCGCGGCATCAGCGGCAGCGCGGCCGCCCACTTCTCGGCGACCACCGGCGAGACGAGCCAGCCGTCGCGCGCGTAGCGGATCGCCGGCTCGAACAGGTCGGCGAACGGCAGCTCGCCGAAGCGCTGCGACAGCGCGCGCCAGCCGGAGACGGCGCCGGGGATCGTGACGGTGTCCCAGCCGCGCTCGGGCATCGCCGAGCGTCCGGCGAAGCGCGCGGGACTCCACGCGGCCGGCGCGCGGCCCGACGCGTTGAGCCCGGCCAGCTCGCTGCCCGTCCACACGAGGGCGAAGAGGTCGGAGCCCAGCCCGTTGCTGCACGGCTCCACGACGGTCAGGGTGATCGCCGTCGCCAGCGCCGCGTCGACGGCGTTGCCGCCCCGCGCCAGCATGGCGATGCCCGCCTGCGTGGCGAGCGGCTGCGACGTCGCGACGGCGTTGCGCGCGAGCACCGGCTGCCGGCGCGACGCGTAGGGGAGGGACCAGTCGAAGCTCATTCGCCGCAACCTCGTCGGCCAGCCGCCGTCACACTTCGTGGAACGCTTCCTCGCGCTTCTTGCGGATGCTCGGGGCGACGATGATGAGCAGCAGCACGGCGGCCATGCCCAGCATGACGGCGGAGATCGGACGCGTCGCGAACACGGACCAGTCGCCCCGCGACAGCAGCAGCGCGCGCCGCAGGTTCTCCTCCATCATCGGCCCGAGGATGAAGCCCAGCAGCAGCGGCGCCGGCTCGCACTCGAGCTTGACGAAGATCCAGCCGAGCACGCCGAACACCACCGTCAGGTACACGTCGAACACGTTGTTCTGGATGCTGTAGACGCCGATGCAGCAGAACAGCAGGATCGCCGGGTAGAGGAGGCGGTAGGGCACCTGCAGCAGCTTCACCCAGATGCCGATCATCGGCAGGTTGAGGATCACCAGCAGCACGTTGCCGATCCACATGCTGACGATGAGCCCCCAGAACAGCTGCGGGTTGCTCGTCATGACCTGCGGGCCGGGCTGGATCGAGTGGATCGTCATCGCGCCGACCATCAGCGCCATCACCGCGTTGGGCGGGATGCCCAGCGTCAGCATCGGGATGAACGACGTCTGCGCGCCGGCGTTGTTGGCGCTCTCCGGGCCGGCGACGCCCTGGATCGCGCCCTTGCCGAAGCGCGAAGGGTCCTTGGCGATCTTCTTTTCGACCGTGTACGCGGCGAACGCGCCGAGCAGCGCGCCGCCGCCGGGCAGGATGCCCAGCACGGAGCCGATGCCCGTGCCGCGCAGGATCGCGGGCAGCGCCTCCTTGAACTCCGACCACTTGAGCATGAGCCCCGACACCTTGTTCGTGAACACCTCGCGGTGCTCCCTGTGCTCGAGGTTCACGATGATCTCGGCGAAGCCGAAGAGGCCCATCGCGACGACCACGAAGCCGATGCCGTCGGAGAGCTCGGGGATCCCGAACGAGTACCGCTGCAGGCCGGAGTTGACGTCGGTGCCGATGATGCCGAGCAGGAGCCCCAGCACGATCATGCCGATCGCCTTCACCAGCGAGCCGCTCGCGAGCACGACCGCGGCGATGAGGCCCAGCACCATCAGCGAAAAGTATTCGGCCGGCCCGAACTTCAACGCCACCTCGGCGAGCGGCGGCGCGAAGGCGGCGACCAGCAGCGTCGCGAACGTGCCGGCGATGAACGACCCGATGGCGGCGACGGCGAGCGCCTTGCCGGCCCGCCCCTGGCGCGCCATCTGGTAGCCGTCGAGGCAGGTGACCACCGACGACGCCTCGCCCGGCAGGTTGACCAGGATGGCGGTCGTCGACCCGCCGTACTGGGCGCCGTAGTAGATGCCCGCGAGCATGATCAGCGCCGACACCGGCGGCAGCGCGTAGGTGATCGGCAGCAGCATCGCGATGGTCGGCACCGGGCCGATGCCCGGCAGCACGCCGATCAGCGTGCCGAGCAGGACGCCGAAGAACGCGTAGAGGATGTTCTGGAGGGTGAGGGCGACCGCGAAGCCGGTGCCGAGATTGGCGAGAAGTTCCATGGATCGGCCGCGCCTACTGGACGAACCAGGGCCACGTCGGCAGCTGCAGCTTCAGGCCGTAGACGAACGCCGCCAGCGTGAAGACGGACAGCACCAACGACGAGATCACCGCTTCCTTCCAGCGGAACTCGTGGCTCGCCATGCTCGAGATCACGATCAGCAGGATCGTGGCCACGATGAGCCCGAGCTTGGGTGCCGCGAGCCCGAAGACCAGGACGCTGCCGAGCACGATGAGGAGCGGCTGGAAGGAGCCGAACTGGATGGGGTGGCCGCGGAGCCTCAGCGCGCGGACGGCGAGAATCAGCCCCAGCAGAATGAGGATCGAGCCGAGCCCGCGCGGGAAATAGCCGGGACCCATGCGGCCCGCCGTGCCCATCGAGTAGTCGCGCGCGATGACGATCGCGGCCACGCCGAATGCCGCGAACAGGATGCCCGCCCAGAAGTCCCTGGGGTTCCGGATGACCGACATCGAACGCCTCCCCGTGTGACCGGCTGCGCCGGAACTCGCCCTTTGCGGCCGCGCCGAACCTCGTATGGTCGCGGCGTGCCGGCGGCACGCCCGCGCGAACCAGAGGGTATTGGCTCGGCGGCGATCTGTCCAGCGGCGCGGCACCGCCAGCGGTCGCGGACGGAGCCGGCCGGCCGCACGCCGGCATGAAAAAAGGGGCAGGCCACCGGCCTGCCCCTCCTTCGCGGTCGGTGCGCGCGGTTACACGCCGCCCTTCGCCCGCAGTTCCTTGAAGTACCGGTCGAGGTACGCCGCCTGCAGGCGCTGCTGCAGCTGCGGCTTCACCTCCTCGAACGGGGGGATCTTCGCCTCGCGCACGTCCTCGACGAGGATCACGTGGTAGCCGAACTGCGTCTGCACCGGCTGCGGCGTGAACTTGCCCTTGGGCGTGGCCGCCATCGCGTCGGCGAACGGCTTCACGAAACCGCCCGGCGCGTTCCAGTCGAGGTCGCCGCCACGGTCCTTGGAGCCCGGGTCCTTCGAGCGCTGCTTGGCGATGTCGTCGAACTTGCCGCCCTTCTGCAGCTGGGCGATCACGTCCTTCGCCTCGTCCTCCTTCTCGACGAGGATGTGCTTGACCTTGAACTCCTTGTCGCCCATCTGCGCCTTGATCGCGTCGTATTCCTTCTTGAGGTCCGCATCGGGAATCGGGTTCTTGCGGATCCAGTCGGAGACGTACGCGCGGACGAGCACGGTCTGGCCGGCGAGGTCCATCTGCTGCTTGACGTCGGCGTTCTTGTCGAGGTTCGCCTTCTTCGCCTCGCGCACCAGCAGTTCGCGCGTGTTGAGCTCCTCACGGATCGCGTTGCGCAGCTCCGGCGAGTCCGGCGCGCCCTGCGCGAGGCGCTCCTTCAGCATCAGGTCGAACTGCGCCTGCGGATAGAGCGCCTTGCCGGCGGGGGCCGCGGCGGCGGCGGCCGGTGCGGCGGCCTTGGGGGCCGCGGGCTGCGCTTGGACGCCGGCGGCGGCGAGCGCCGCCAGCACGGCGATGGTCAGGGTGGTTCTGGTCATTGCATGCATCCTTTCGTCAGGAAGGAAACTCGTCCGGGGTGTGCGCGCGAATGGCGAGCGCGTGCACCGGATTGGGAATGAGGTCGCCGACCCGGTCCAGCACGGCACGGTGCCGCGCCAGCCGGGGAAGGCCCGCGAACTGCTCGGACACGATCAGCAGCGAAAAGTGCCCGCCGCCGGCGGCAGCACCCGAGTGCCCGGCGTGCTCGGCCGAGTCGTCGTCGAGCTCGAGCACGACCGGCGCGAGCGGCGCCAGCCGGGTGCGGATGGCTTCGGCGACGGTCGTCACGGCTTGCCCGGCTCGGTCATGTGCCGCGCGAGCAGCAGCCCCTGCGCGATGGCGAACGCGAGGAACAGGCCGATGCCGCCCCACACCTTGAAGTTGACCCAGGTGTCGGTCGAATAGTTGAACGCGACGTACCAGTTGAGCACGGCCATCGCCGCGAAGAAGGCGACCCACGACCACGTGACGCGGTTCCACACCGGCCGCGGCAGGCGGATGTCCTTCAGCAGGTACGCGATCAGGTTGCGCCGGTACACGAGCTTGCCGACGGCCAGGATCGTGCCGAAGAGCGCGTAGAGCACGGTCGGCTTCCACTTGATGAACACCTCGTCCTGGAGCACCAGCGTCGCGCCGCCGAAGACGACGATCACCGCGAGCGAGAACCAGTGGACGGCCGACACCTTGCCGCGCCAGTGGAACCACGCGATCTGGACGATCGACGCGACGATCGCGACGGCGGTCGCGACCATGATCCCCTGCCACTTGAACGCGACGAAAAAGAGGATGAGCGGAAAGTAGTCCGCGATGAGCTGCATGTGGTCCGTAGGATGGCCGGGCCGCCTTAAGCCCGCCTTATCGCGCGGCGGGCCGGGCCCCAAAGCGCGCCGGACCGGGGGAGGGCCCCCGGCGCGCCCCCAGAGGGGGCGTCCAGCCGCGAATAACTTTCAATTATACCGCAGAACGGGCCCGGGGTCCGCGGGTGGCCCCCGCCGGGCCGGCGGGCCGGGTGGCGGGCCCCGCCGCGGCGTCCGCCTGCGGCCGGAGCCGCCGGGCCCCCGCCAGGCGGGCCAGCCGGTCCCAGTCGAACGCCGGGCCGGGGTCGGTCTTGCGGCCCGGCGCCACGTCGCTGTGGCCGACCGCCGCCTCCAGCGGATAGCGCCGGCGCAGCGCGCGCAGCAGTCCCGCCAGCGTCGCGTACTGACGCGCCGTGTAGGGCACGGTGTCCGCGCCCTCGAGCTCGATGCCGAGCGAAAAGTCGTTGCACCGGGCGCGGCCGCGCCACGAGGACACGCCGGCGTGCCACGCGCGCTCCGCGCACGAGACGAACTGGGCGAGCGCGCCGTCGCGGCGGACGAGGAAGTGCGCCGACACCCGCAGGCCGGCGATCGTCGCGTAGAACGGGTGCGCGGCCGGGTCGAGCGTGTTGGTGAACAGGCGCACGATCCCGTCGCCGCCGAAGCGGCCCGGCGGCAGCGAGATGCCGTGGATCACGACCAGCGTCGGCGGCGACGCGTCGGGTCGCGCGTCGCGGTTGGGCGAGTCGATGCGCGCGGCGGCCGCGACCCAGCCGTCGGCGCCGACGGCGAGCCGCCGCGCGGTCACTTGATCCCCAGCCGCTCCATCCGGTAGCGCATGGCCCGGAAGGTGATGCCCAGCAGCTTCGCCGCGGCCGTGCGGTTGAAGCGCGTCTTCTCCAGCGCCTCGTTGATCGCCGCGCGCTCGACGCGGTCGAGGTAGTCCTGCAGCGGCCACTTCTCGCCCGGCGGCACCGGGTCGTCGGAGTCGTCGGCGACCGGCGTCAGGTGCAGGTCGTCCGCGGTGATCCGCTGCGGGTCGGCGGCGAGCGACAGGCCGCGCTCGAGGATGTTCTCGAGTTCGCGCACGTTGCCCGGGAACGGGTAGTGCTCGAGCGCCGCGACCGCCTCCGGCTGCAGCTGCGCGCCGCCGCCGCGCGTCAGCTTGGCGAGGATCGCGTTGGCGATGAACGGGATGTCCTCGCGCATCTCGCGCAGGGACGGCATCGCGAGCTCGATCACGTGCAGCCGGTAGAAGAGGTCCTGCCGGAAGTTGCCCGACTCGACGAGCGCGGCCAGCTTCTTGTGCGTGGCGCTGATGATGCGCACGTCGACCGGCTCCTCGTCGGTCGCGCCGACCTTGCGCACCTTCTTCTCCTGGATCGCGCGCAGCAGCTTGACCTGCATCGCCAGCGGGAGGTCGGCGACCTCGTCTAAGAACAGCGTGCCGCCGTTGGCCGCCTGGAAGAAGCCGTCGCGGTCCGCCTCGGCGCCGGTGAACGCGCCCTTGCGGTAGCCGAAGAACTCGCTCTCCATCAGGTTTTCGGGAATCGCGCCGCAGTTGACGGCGACGAACGGCTGCTCGGCGCGCGGGCCGTGCAGGTGGATCGTGCGGGCGGCGAGCTCCTTGCCGCTGCCGGACTCGCCGCTGACGAACACCGGCGCCTGGCTCTTCGCGAGGCGCTCGATGAGCCCGCGCACCTGCTGCATCGCCGGCGACTCGCCGAGCAGGTTGTACGCGGACGGCGGCCGTGCCTTCTCCGGCACCTTGAGCGCCTGCTTGACCAGCGCGCGCAGCTGCTCGAGCGCCACCGGCTTGGCGAGGTAGTCGAAGGCGCCGGCCTTCAGCGCCGCAACGGCGTTCTCGGCGCTGCCGAACGCGGTGATCACGGCGACGGGCACGTCGAGCCCCTTCTGGTTGATGTGCTCGACGACGCGCAGGCCCTCGCCGTCGGGCAGCCGCATGTCGGTGAGGCACAGGTCGAACGGCTCGCGGTCGAGCAGCCGGATCGCCTCGGCGACGTTCTCGGCGCGCGACGTGTCGAGCCCCATCCGCGACAGCGTGAGCTCGAGCAGCTCGAGCAGGTCGGGCTCGTCGTCGATGACGAGGACCTTCGGTTGGCCGCGGATGCGTCGTGTCGTCATGGTCTCCCCCAGTGCGGTGTCGTCTGCGCCTTCGTCAAGCCGAGCGCTCGGGCGTCGAAGCGCGCTTCAACGTCATCCGGAAGTGCGCGCCCGGCCCCTTGGGCAGCAGCTCGAGCGCCGCGCCGTTGGCGTCGGCGAGCTCGCGGGCGATGTAGAGCCCGAGCCCGGTGCCCCCGGGACGGGTCGTGAAGAACGGCTCGAAGATCTGCGGCCGCAGCTCGGCCGGGATGCCGGGCCCGTCGTCGGTCAGCTCGCAGATCACCGCGTCGCCCATGTAGCCGGCGCGCGCGACGACGCGGATGCTGCCTTCGCGCTTCTGGCAGTGCTGCCACGCGTTGCGGATCAGGTTCCAGAAGATCTGGTTCAGGTGCCCGCGGTCGAAGATGACGGCGAGGTCGTCGGGGACCTGCAGCGCGACGCCCCCGGGCGGCATGTTCTCGCCGGCGACGATCTCGTCGGTCAGCGAGCGCATGAACTCGGCGAACGGCACGGTCTCCGGCTGCTGCCGGTCGCGGCGGTTAAGCTGCAGCACCTCGCCGACGATGCGGTCGATGCGCTTCGCGTTGTTGCGGATCATGCCGAGCAGCCGCGAGCCCTCCGGGGCGACGGCGCCGTCCTCCTCGAGCAGCTGCGCCGCCTGGTTGATCGCGGAGAGCGGGTTGCGCACCTCGTGCGCGATCGACGCGGTGAGCCGGCCCATCGCCGCGAGCTTCATCTGCTGCGCCTCGGTCTGCGCGCGCCCGAGGTCCTCGAGGTAGATCAGCGTGCCGCCGTTCAAGCCCGTGCCGATGCGCACGAGGCGCACGCGCAGCAGGCGCTGCGTGGCGTCGACCTTGAACGGGGGCAGCACCTCGGTGAAGTCCTCGTTCCAGCGCCGCCAGTAGTCGTGCAGCGTCGTCGAGAACTCGGCGAGCCGCATGCCGCCGCGCATCCGCCCGAAGCCGCCGAGCAGCCGCGTCACCTGCGCGTTGTGGCCGCGGACGACGCCGTTCAGGTCCACCACCAGCACGCCGTCCTGCATGTCCTGGATGATGAGCCGGTTCACCTGCTCGAGGTTGGCGACGTCGATGCCGCGCTGCGCGGCCAGGTCCTCGGACTGCTTCGTGTAGCGGCCGAGCGCGACCGCGATGCCGACGGTGGCGAAGTAGCCGAAGCCGATGATGCCGGTCTGGAACACCTGCGGGATGCCGACCTGGCCCTGCCACGCGCGCCACGCGTCGAGCCCCAGCAGCGCGATGGCCGCGAACGCCGCGTGCACGAACGCCGTCTGCGTGCGCAGGATCCAGCCCGCGGCGGCGAGCTGCGGGAACAGCAGGATCGGCAGCGGCGCACCGAACGTGCCGCCCGCATACATGACGAGCGACAGGAAGAACACGTCCCCGGCGAGCAGCGCGAACAGCATCGTCGGCAGCGGCAGCGGCAGGCGGTCCTGCTGCACCCACCAGAACGTCGACAGCCCGAACACGAAGTAGAGGCCGGTGCCGGTGAGGAACGCGTTGGGCGTGGCGACACCCAGCACCCGCGGCTCCAGCAGCATCGCGGCGCCCAGCAGCATGGCCGCGCACACGGCGCGGTACAGGCCGACGATCCACAGGATGCGCCGTCCCGAATCGCCCATCGCGTCGGGCAGCGGCGGCGGCTCGAACGGCGGGATGGCGGGGGAGGGCTGCATGGAGCGCGCGGAGGCGAGGGCGCCGGCGGGGCGTCAGTGCCGCGCTTGCGCGCAGTTCGGATCGCTGCAGCGGTAACCGCCGGGCGCCGGCAGCGCGTCGGTCCGCGGCAGGAACACGCCGCACTGGATGCAGCGGACCATCGCCTCCGGCCCCGCGGGGCCCGGCGGCGTGCCGTCGGGCGGCGGGGACGCGCCGCGGCGGCGCGCCTGTGCGGAGTTCCACAGGCGCAGCGCGAACAGCACGGCGAACACGACGACGACCCAGAAGATCACCTTGCCCATCAGAGCACCTTGCCGGGATTCATGAGCCCGCGCGGGTCGAGCGCCGCCTTGACCGCGCGCATCACGCGCAGCTCGACGTCGCCCTTGTAGCGGACGAGGTCCGCGCGTTTGAGCTGCCCCACGCCGTGCTCGGCCGAGAAGCTGCCGGCGTGGCGCGCGACCAGGTCGTGCACGATGCGGTTCGCGCGCTCGGCGTGGTCCATGAAGGCGTCCGCGACGACTCCCTCCGGGGCGGACAGGTTGTAGTGCAGGTTGCCGTCGCCCAGGTGGCCGAACGCGACCAGCCGCGAGTCGGGGAACGCGCGCGCGAGCGCGTCTCCGCACTCGGCCATGAACGCGGGGATCGCCGACACCGGCAGCGCGATGTCGTGCTTGATGTTGGGGCCTTCGCGCCGCTGCGCCTCGCTGATGTTCTCGCGCAGCGCCCACATGCGCGCGGCCTGCTCGCCCGACTGCGCGAGCACGGCGTCGGCCGCCTCGCCCGCGTCGATCGCCGCGGCGAGCGCGGCTTCCACGAGCGCGGGCAGCGGCGCGTCGGCCACCGTGTCGTCGGCCTGCACGAGCACGTACCACGGGTGGCCGGGCAGCGGGTCCGGCGCGCCGGGGTGGTGCCGGCGCGACAGCGCGAGCGAGAACGCGCTCATGAGCTCGAAGCCGGTGAGCCGGTCGGCCAGCGCCTGCTTCATGCGGCCGAGCAGCGCGACCGCACGGTCGACGGACGCGACCGCCGCCAGCGCCGTCACGCGCGTGCGCGGCGCCGGGTAGAGGCGCAGCACGGCCGCGGTGACGATGCCGAGCGTGCCTTCGGCGCCGATGAACAGCTGCTTCAGGTCGTAGCCGGTGTTGTCCTTGCGCAGGCCGCGCAGGCCGTCCCAGACGCTGCCGTCGGCGAGCACGGCTTCCACGCCCAGCGTCAGCTCGCGCGCGTTGCCGAAGCGCAGCACCGCGGTGCCGCCGGCGTTGGTCGAAAGGTTGCCGCCGATCGTGCAGCTGCCCTCGGACGCGAGCGACAGCGGGAACGCGAGCCCGGCGGCGGCGGCGGCCGCGTGCACGGCGGCGAGCGGCATGCCGGCCTCGACGGTGATCGTCGCGTTGGCGGTGTCGAGCGCGCGCACGCGCTGCATGCGCGCGAGCGACAGCACGATCTCGCGTCCGGTCGCGTCGGGCGTGGCGCCGCCGCACAGCCCGGTGTTGCCGCCCTGCGGGACGATCGCCGCGTTCGCGTCGGCGCACGCGCGGACGACGGCGGCGACCTCGGCAGTGGCGCCGGGCTTCACCACCGCACGCGCCGCGCCGCGGTAACGGCCCCGCCAGTCGGCGAGGTGGGGCGCCACGTCGGCGGCGGCGGTCAGCACGTGGGCGGGCCCGACGATGCCGGCCAAGCGGTCGAGCAAGGTTGCGCCGGGGTCCGCCATAGGGGAGGATAGTAGCAAAAGCACGCCGCCGGCCCCGGCGCGCGGACACGAGGAGGAACATCGCATGGCGCACGATCCCAAACAGCCGCCGCCGTCGGGCGCGCCTGGCGGCACCTCCGCCGGCGGCTTTCCGTTCTCGCCGCAGGATGCGCTCGAGTTCATGCAGCGGATGTGGAACCCGCTGGGCATCGCGATGCCCGGCTTCGCGCCGCCTCCCGCGGCGCCCGCGCCCGCCGGGATGCCGTTCCCGAATCCGGCGGCGATGTTCGCGGCGCTCGACCCGGCCGAGATCGACCGCAAGATCGCGGAGCTGAAGATCATCGAGAACTGGCTCACGATGAGCGTGAACATGATGCAGATGAGCATCAAGACGATGGAACTGCAGAAGGCGTCGCTGGAGGCGATGCGGGGCACGGCGCGAAGCGACGCGAAGGGCGGCAAATGACGCCCATCACCCTCTACTACGGCTCCGGCTCGCCGTTCGCGTGGCGCGTGCAGCTCGCGCTCGAGCACAAGGCGCTGCCGTACGACCGCAAGGTGCTGTCGTTCGCCGCCGGCGATACGCGCAAGCCCGAGTTCGTCGCGCTCAATCCGCGCCACCGCGTGCCGACGATCGTCGACGGCGACTTCGTGCTCTACGAGTCGAACGCGATCGTCGAATACCTCGACGAGGCCTACCCCGGGCGCGGCGCGCCCCTGTTTCCCGGCGACCTCCGCCGGCGCGCGCTGGTCCGCCGCCTCGTCTCGGAGGCCGGCGACTACTTCGACAAGGCGCTGGACGGAATCGTCGACTACGCGTTCGCGAAGGACCCCGCGCAGCGCGACGAGAAGGCGTTCGCCGCCGGCAAGGCGGCGGTCGCCGAGAACTGCGCGCTGTTCGCTGCCGCGATGCAGGGCGACTTCCTCGCGGGCCCCCTGTCGGCGGCCGACTTCGCGCTCTACCCGCTGGTCGCGTTCCTCGACCGCTGCCGCGTGAAGCTGCCCGACTTCGACGCGGCCGCGCTGCTGCCGCCGGCGCTCGCGGCGTGGAAGGCGCGCGTCGAGGCGCTGCCGTACCTGCCCGCCACGATCCCGCCGCACTGGCAGAAGAAGGACTGAACATGAAGCTGACGACGACGGCATTCGCCGACCACGGCGCGATCCCCGGTGAGTTCGCGTTCGCGGTGATCGACCCCGCGACGCACGTGCGCCTGTCCGCCAACCGCAACCCGGACTTCGCGTGGTCGGGCGTGCCGCCGGGCACCCGCTCGCTTGCGCTGATCTGCCACGACCCGGACGTGCCGTCGCGCGGCGACGACGTCAACCAGGAGGGGCGCGAGGTCCCGGCGTCGCTGCCGCGGGTCGACTTCTTCCACTGGGTGCTGGTCGACATGAAGCCCGACGGGCCGCCGGTCGCGCGCGGAGCGCACTCGGACGGCGTCACGGCGCGCGGCAAGCCGGGGCCGCGGGCGCCCCGCGAGGGGCGGCACGGCGTCAACGACTACACGGGGTGGTTCGCCGGCGACGGCGCGATGGGTGGCGACTACTACGGCTACGACGGCCCGTGCCCGCCGTGGAACGACGCGCTGCCGCACCGCTACGTGTTCACGCTGTACGCGCTCGACGTGGCGCAACTCGACCTGCCCGACCGCTTCACGGGTGCCGACGTGCGGCGCGCGATGCACGGGCACGTCCTCGCCCACGCGTCGGTCACCGGGCGCTACACGCTCAATCCCGCGGTCGCGCTCTAGCGGCCGCGCCCCTCACCCCGACCCTCTCCCCGCAAGCGGGGAGCGTGCACGGCCCCTCACCCCGACCCTCTCCCCGCAAGCGGGGAGAGGGAGTTCCGCGCGGACGTCCGAGTGAACCTCCCTCGCCCCACGCAGTGGGGAGAGGGCCGGGGTGAGGGGCGCGCGCGGAGGCATCACGGCGCGAACCCCGCCGCGCCGGTCTGCCAGAGCAGGAACGCGAACACGTCGGCCTGCTCGTCGATCCGCTGCGTGGCGGTGCCGCCGCCGTGGCCGCCGGCGAAGTCGACGCGCAGCAGCACCGGCTTGCCGCTGCCACCCGGCCCCGCGGCGATCGCCTGCATGCGCGCGGCGGCCTTGGCCGGGTCCCACGCGTCGACGCGCGGATCGTTGAAGCCGACGGTGAACAGCGCGGCGGGATACGCGACACCGTCGGCGAGCCGCGCGTAGCTGCTCATCGCGGAGAGGTCGCGGAAACCCTGCTCGGTGGCGACCGAGCCGAACTCGGGCACGTTGGCCGGTCCGACCAGCCCCGTCTCGCCGCGCAGCGTGTCGTGGAAGCCGACGGTGCTGACCATCGCGGCGAAGAGGTCCGGCCGGTCGACGACGGCGTTGCCGGCAGCGATGCCGCCGGCGCTGGCGCCGGCGATCGCGAGGCGCGCCGGGACCGTCCACTGCGCTCGCACCAGCCAGTCGGCCGCGGCGATCGCGTCGCGCCAGGTGTTGGGCTTCGTCGCCTTGCGGCCGGCATGGTGCCAGTCGCGCCCGAACTCGCCGCCGCCGCGCACGTGCGCGACCGCGTAGACGCCGCCGCGCTCGATCCACGCGAGCAGCGACGGCGCGAAGCGCGGCTCCTCGCTGACGCCGTACGCGCCGTAGGCCGTGAGCAGCACGCGCGCGCGCCCGTCGCGCAGCGCGCCCTTCGCGTGCACGAGCGACAGCGGCACCTCGACGCCGTCGTGGCTGCGCACGCGCACCTCGCTGGACGTGACGCCGGAGAAATCCGCGCGGGCGGCGGGCAGCAGCGGCGTGCGCGTCACCGCGCCCGACTTCGCGTCGACGGCAAAGTAGCCGGGCGGCTCGGTCCAGCCCTCCATGCGCAGCAGGGCGCCGGCGTGCAGCGGGTTCGTGATCCGCTCGCCGATCGCGCCGGCGAACGGCAGCCGGACCTCGCCGTAGGGGCCGGGGTCGCGCCTGCGCGACGGCGCGGCGCGCGCCGGCGCGCCCTTGCCGCGGGCGGCCGACTTCGCCGGCGCCGGCGGCGGGTTCGCGCCGTCGAAGCGCACGCGCAGGAGCCGGCTCACCCCGCCGTCGGTCTGCTGCACGTACAGCGCGTCGCGGGCGACGGAGACGCCGCGCACGACGCGCGCGGACTCGGGCACGAGCACCTCCGCGGCGCCCGGCGTGAACGGCCGCGGGTCCGCGAGCGGCCAGCGCAGCACGCGATGGCGCGGCGCCTCCTCGTTGGCGACGACGTAGATCGCCGCGCCGCGCAGGTCGAAGTCCGTGATGCCGCGCTCGGGCCCGGCGAGCCGGCGCCACGGGGTGGCGGCCCCGGCGAGCTCGGTCAGCCGCGCGACGTAGAGCGTGAGCTCGCGCTGCACGCCGTGGCGGACGACGCCGATCGCGAACGGACTGACCGGCGACACGACGATCGCCGGGATGTCGTCGGCGCCGACGGGCACGTCCGGCGCGAGCCCCGAGCCCAGCAGCGCCTCGTCGCGCGTCGCGCCGCCCGGGCCGTACACGCGCTGCCAGACGCGTGCGTCGCGCAGGACGTCGGCCGGCGGCGTGCCGGCCGGCGCGTCCTTCTGCTGCGTGTAGAAGAGCACGTTGCCGTCGAAGCGGAACGACGGCGCGGCCCACCGCGCGCGGAGGATCGGCGCACCGACCGCTGCGCGCGTCGCGACGTCGATCACGTGCAGCGTCGCGTCCTCGCTGCCGGCGAGCGCGATGCCGAACGCGACGCGGGCGCCGTTCGGGGCGGCGCGGAAGTAGTCGATCGCGGCCGGCTCGCCGGGCCGGGCGTAGAGGTCGGGGTCGACCAGCAGCCGCTCGGGCGCGGCGAGGCCGTCGCGCACGTACAGCTTGAACGTCTCGGCGCCGGGCGCGCGCTTCAGGTAGAACAGGCGGTCCCCGGCCCAGTCCGCGTCGCGGACGGCGACGTCCGCGGCGTCCAGCGCGGCGAGCCGCTCGCGCAGCGCGGCACGGCCGGGCAGCGCCGCGAGCGCCCCGCGCGCGTGGGCGTCCTGCGCGACGAACCACGCGCGCGTCGCAGGCGCCGCGGTGTCCTCGAGCCAGCGGTAGGGATCGGCGACCGCGACGCCGTGATGCGTGTCGACGACGGGCTCGATCCGCGTGGCGGGCGGCGCATCGGCCGCGTGCGCCGCGCACGCCGCCGCGAAGGCGGCGAGGAGGAGCGCGCCGCGCACGCGCTCTGCCGCCGAGCCAGGCGCGGCGCCGCGCCAGCGTCTCCGGCGGGGCGTCCACGGCCGGCGTCAGCCCGCAGGTGTCCGCAGGCGCCGGCGCGAGCGCGACGGCGAACGTCATGAGCTCGTCGCGGCGGAACGCGTGCACGTCCACCGTTTCGCCCGGCGCGCGCTGCGCGAGCACGGCGGCCACCCGCTCGGGTGTCGCCTTGAGGCCGCCGATGGCGACCAGCGTGTCGCCCGCGGACAGGCCGGCACGCGCCGCCGGGCCGTCGCGCCGGACGAACGCGAGCCGCTGGTCCGGTCCCGTGCGCACGCCGAGCGAGCAGCGCGGCGGCGTGCCGGTGCCGGGCTTCCCGCCGCGATCCCGCGCGTCACCGGCGGGGCGCAGGTGGTACACGACGCCGAAGTCGGCGAGCAGTTCGGGCAGCGGCGGGTCCTCGATGCCGTCGACGTAGCGCGCGAAGAAGTCCGCCATGTCGCGCCCGGCGAGCTCGCTCGCGAGCGCGGCGATGCCGTCCTCGGGCACGCCGACGTCGCGGCGCCCGTAGCGCTCCCACAGCGCGCGCATCAGGTCGTCGAGCGTGGCGCGCCCTTCGCGGCGCAGCGCGAGGTCGAGCGCGCAGCCGACGAGCGCGCCCTTCGCGTAGTAGCTGACGCCCGCGTTCGGCGTGTTCTCGTCCTGCCGGTAGTACTTGATCCACGCGTCGAACGACGACTCGGCGACGCTCTGCGCGTGCCGGCCGGGCGTGCGCAGCACCGTCGTGATCGTGCGGCCAAGGAGCTCCAGGTAGCGCTCGGGCGGAACGAGGCCGCAGCGCGCGAGCGCCAGGTCGTCGTAGTACGACGTCAGGCCCTCGAACGCCCACAGCTGCCGCGTGTAGTTCTCGCGCGCGAGGTCGTAGGGCGCGAAGGCCGCCGGCTTGATCCGCTTGACGTTCCACGCGTGGAAGTACTCGTGGCTCGCGAGGCCGAGGAAGTTGAGGTAGTCGTCGCCGATGCCGTCCGCGCCCGCGTGCGGCAGCTCGTCGCGGCGGCAGACGAGGCTCGTGCTCGACCGGTGCTCGAGCCCGCCGTAGCCGTCGCCCACGGCGACGACCTCGAAGAGGTAGCGGGGAAACGGCGCACCGCCGAAGAGCTCGACCTGCCACTGGCACACGCGCGCGAGGTCGGCCGCGAGCCGCGGCAGGTCCGCGGCGTGGCGCCCCGAGACCGCGATGTCGTGGGGCACGCCGCCGGCCGTGAACTGCGCGAGGTCGAACCGCCCGGCCGTCACCGGATGGTCGATCAGCTCGTCGTAGTCGGCGGCCGCGTACAGCCCGAAGCCCCAGGGCGGGGCGCCTGCGGACGGCAGCGTCGTGGCGACGCGCCAGCCGTCGAAGCCCGGGCCTTCCGGCCGCGCGATGTCGACGACGCACGGCGCGCGCTCGCGGCCCGCCGGACACAGGAAGACCGCGGGTCCGTTGAAATAGCCGCGCGTGCCGTCGAGGTAGGCGGCGCGCACGGAGAGGTCGAACGCATAGACGTGCGCGACGACCGTGAGCGGACCGGCGCACGGCGCCGCCTGCCACTCGTTCTTCGCGGTCTTGGCGAGCGCGACCGGCGCGCCGCCGGCGTGGGCGCGCACGGCGACGAAGTGGCGTGCGAACTCGCGGATCAGGTAGCTGCCCGGGATCCACGTCGGCAGCACGAAGCGCTGGCCGCCGGGGTCCGGCGCCTCGATCGTCAAGGCGACCTCGTACAGGTGCGCGTGCGCGTCGAGCGGGACGATGCGGTAGCGGTTCGGCGTGGGGGAGAGGGCGGGCAACGAGGAACCTGCGGAGAGGGTGGCGCCCCGAACACGAATCGAACGTGCGACCTGCCCCTTAGGAGGGGGCTGCTCTATCCACTGAGCTACCGGGGCGCGGCGACGGGCTGGCGCGGGCCAGCGCTGCCGGACGGCGCGAACCGGCGGATTTTACCGGAACGCCCGGGTGTGCCTAAACTCGGGCTGGACCCGCCTTGCCCGTCGAACCGCCGCCGGCTCGGCCGTCCGGATTGCAGATGGCTCCCGCCCCCGCATCGCTTCGCTCCGTCCGCGGCGCGTGCTTTCGCCGCGTTGCGGGTATGCCCCCGCCCGGCGGGAACGCCCCTCACCCGCCCTGCGGGCACGCCCCTCACCCGCCCTCCGGGCACCCTCTCCCCGCAGGCGGGGAGAGGGAGAGGCGGGTGCCGGCGCGCGACTCCCTTCCGCGGGCCGCGTCGGCCGCGCACGATGCCGCCGCGCTCCGGCGCGACGCACGCCCTCTCGCCGCATGCGGGGAGAGGGCGGGGGTGAGGGGCGTGGCCACGTGGCACGCGAGCGGCGCGCGGAGAAGGGTCGCCGCGTGATCGCCTGGCTTGCGGCCGACACGCCGTTTCCGCCGCTGGCGTCTGCGCTCGCCGAGCCGAACGGGCTGCTCGCCGCCGGCGGTGACCTCACGCCGCAGCGCCTCGTCGCCGCGTACTCGCGCGGGATCTTCCCCTGGTACTCGGAGGGGCAACCCGTACTCTGGTGGAGCCCCGACCCGCGGATGGTGCTCCCGGTCGCCGAGTTCCGGGTCGCGCGCTCGCTGCGCAAGCGCGTGCAGGCGGAGACGTTCGAGACGCGGTTCGACACGGCGTTTCGCGCCGTGGTCGACGCGTGCGCCCGCACGCCGAGGCCGGGGCAGGGCGGCACGTGGATCACGCCGGAGATGGTCGACGCGTACTGCGAACTGCACCGGCTGGGCTATGCGCACAGCGTCGAGAGCTGGCGCGACGGCGAGCTTGCCGGCGGGCTGTACGGCGTTGCACTGGGCCGCGTGTTCTTCGGCGAGTCGATGTTCGCCCGCGTGACCGACGCGTCGAAAGTCGCGCTGGTCGCGCTTGTTGCGCATTTGCAACGGCAGGGCGTGCCTCTCGTCGACTGCCAGCAGGAGACGGCGCACCTGGCGTCGTTCGGTGCCCGGCCGGTGCCGCGCGCGCAGTTTGCGAGGGCTCTCGCCCAGTTGATACACTCGACCGCGCCGCCGGCGGGCTGGCGTGCCGAGCACCGCCCCGCCGACGCAGGTCCTCGCGCCCCGTGAGCAAGCTCAACGACCTCCCGCTGACGTCGCTGCAGTTCTACGCGACGGCGCCGTACCCGTGCAGCTACCTGCCGGACCGCGCGGCCCGGTCGCAGGTGGCCACTCCCAGCCACCTGATCGACACACGTGTCTACAGCGAACTCGTCCGCCTCGGGTTTCGCCGCAGCGGGGCATTCACCTACCGCCCCTACTGCGACCACTGCCGCGCGTGCGTGCCGGTGAGGGTCCCGGTCGAAACGTTCGTCCCGACCCGGACGCAGCGGCGAATTGTGCGCGATCACGGTGAATTGACGACAGTTCGGCGCGAGATGGCGTACGATCCTGAACATTACGCGCTGTACTTGCGTTACCAGCGCTTCCGGCACCCTGGCGGCGGCATGGACCAGGACAGTCGGGAGCAGTACCAGCACTTCCTGCTGCACAGCAACGTCGCCACCGACCTCTACGAGTTCCGCGACGGCGGGGTATTGCGGATGGTGAGCCTCGTCGACCGGCTGGTCGACGGGATGTCGTCCGTCTACACGTTCTTCGAGCCCGGCGTGCGGGGAACGAGCTACGGCACCTACAGCGTGCTGTGGCAGATCGAGCGTTGCCGCGCCGCCGGATTGCCCTACGTCTACCTCGGCTACTGGATCGCCCAGAGCCGGAAGATGGCCTACAAGGCGACGTTCCGGCCGGCCGAAGGGCTCGTGGCCGGCTCCTGGTCGCGCCTCTAGCCAGCGCCTCCGCCACGGCGCGCCGACCGCACCCTTGCTGCGGCCGTCCCGGGCATCGGCTACTATTGTAGGCCACAAGTATAGGTTGTCCACAACCGCGATCGCTGCTTATCCACAGAAGGGGCTGGCAGTAACCCGTTTTGTTCGCCACAATGCGTCACGTAGTGACAATTTTTCGCTGAAGCGCACTCAAGGTGTTCTGTCTGCAGCACTTTTTCCGAGGGGAAAACACATGAACGCAATCGTCGAGTTTCCGTCGTTGGCCGATCCCGCGTTGCTGAAACAGGTCGACGTCGAGTACGACGCCGAAACGTTGACGCTGTACTGGTGGATGCGTCCGGCGCCGCGTCCCTGCTTCAATCCGACGCTGCTCCACGAGAGCCGCGACTTCGAGGGCCGCATCGAGCAGCACAACGGCTGGTTCCTGCACGAGGGCCGCGAATGCCGGATCGAGAACGCCGTGTACGGCAGCCGCACGCCGGGCATCTTCAACCTGGGCGGCGACCTCGCGATGTTCGTGCAGAAGATCCTCGCCAAGGACCGCGACACGCTGCGCCACTACGGGCACCTGTGCGTCGACAACATGTACCGGCGCGTGGTCGGCTACAACGCGCAGGTCGCGACGTACTCGCTGGTGCAGGGCAAGGCGTTCGGCGGCGGTTTCGAGTGCGCGCTCGCCAGCGAATTCATCGTCGCCGAGGAATCGGCGACGTTCTCGTTCCCCGAAGTGCTGTTCAACATGTTCCCCGGCATGGGCGCGCTGTCGCTGCTCGCGCGCAAGATCGGCCTGCGCCGCGCCGAGGAGATCATCATGGGCGGCAACGTCCACACGGCGCGCGAGATGCACGATCTCGGCGTCGTCGACGAAGTCGTGGCGGACGGCGACGGTCTCGCGGCGACGCGCGACCTGATCGCGGCCCGCCGCAAGAAGCGCAACGCGTACCGCGCGATGTCCGAAGCCAAGCGCGAGTTCCAGCCGGTGAGCCACAAGGAAATGCGCGCGGTCGTCGAGATCTGGGTCGACGCCGCGCTGGCGCTCGAGTCGCGCGACCTGCGGATGATGGCGCGCCTCGCCCGGGCGCAGGACCGCATCAGCGTGCTGAGCGAGGACGACGCGGCGCAGATGCCGATGGTGGCGAACGGCTGACGCCCGGATTCACCGCGCGGGCACTCGCCTGCCCGCGCCGGCGCGCGTGAAGTGACGCGCCGCACGCCCCGGACCGCGGACCCCTCGCCGCGTCCGGGACGTGCAGTGCGCCACAGCGACGCGGCCGTGACGCGGTAACGTTCGCGGGGCGTGCGTGGCAGCGGGAAGCCGCGGGCGGCGTCGC
>JBGAMF010000073.1:0-20180 GCA_044223185.1 Casimicrobiaceae bacterium
CCCCCCCGGCCCACTCCCCGGAGCGAAGAGCGGAGCGTCGCGATCGCTCGCGAGCTTCGCTCCTCGCCGCTCACGCCTCGGCCTCCGCCCCCGGCAGCGCCTGCCCGCCGCCGCCCGCCGTCGGCCTCCGAAGGCGATTCGCGATCGCTCGCGAGCTTCGCTCCTCGCCGCTCACGCCTTCCCACGCGCCGCTCGTAAGCCCGGCTACCACGGGGCGGCGGACGGGGCTAGTGTGTGATCGAAACCCCCGTCCATCGGACCCGGCCATGCTCCAGCCCGCCCACGTCGGTCACCTCGCCATGCTGCGCACGCTGATCCGCCAGGGTGCGCAGGACGGCAGCTTCGACCGCGAGCTCGGCGCGACTTCCCCGCAGGCGGAGGAGTTCTTCGCCAAGCTGAAGCGCGCGCTCGTCACCGGTTACTTCGTCGAGGAAGGCCGCTCCGGCCGCATCGACACGGTCGCGGTTCCCGGCTACGTGTACTGGCCCGACGACCGGAACAGCGGCTCGCAGCCGGTCGGCTTCGGACTCTTCCGCGCGATCGAAGGCGGCTACGAGCTGTGGCTCGCGGGCCTCGACCTGTCGGTGCGCGGCGGCGGCCACGGCCGGGCGTTGCTCGCCGCGCTGTTCGCAACGCAGCAGGGGCAGAAGACGTGGGTCGTGCGCATCCAGCGCGGGTCGCGCTACGTGCTGGCGCTGCAGCACCTGCTCGCCGAGTTCGGCTTCTCCCCGGTCGGCGACACGCTGCGCCTGCGCTGGTTCCTGCGCGACACCGCGCCGCCGGAGCTGGCGCTGCGCGTGCGTGACGCCGTTTCGGCGCGCAGCGCGATAAACTAGCCGCGTCATCGACCCCTCGCCTGCGCCGTCGCCGCTCGCGCCGCCGCGGGCGCCCTCGCGCCATGGCCGCCTCACGCGACAACGCACTCAACGTCCTGGGCGGCCCGCTCGCGCCGTGCAGCGAGGAGCCGCGCACCGGGTATTACCGCAACGGCTGCTGCGACACCGGCCACGACGACGTCGGCATGCACACGGTGTGCGCCGTCATGACCGACGCCTTCCTCGCGTACTCGCGGCTCGCCGGCAACGACCTGTCGACGCCCCGCCCGAACCTTGGCTTTCCGGGCCTCGTCGCAGGCGACCGCTGGTGCCTTTGCGTGGGACGCTGGCGCGAGGCCTTCGCGGCCGGCATGGCGCCGCCGGTCGTGCTCGCGGCGACGCACGAGGAGGCGCTGGCCGTCGTGCCGCTCGAGGACCTCGAGCGGCACGCGTTCGCGTGACCGGCCGGCGCATTGCGCACAACGACCAACGGGGAGACGGCAATGACGGACGCAGGGGACGGACCGCGCGTGGTCGCGGCGGGCCGCGGCGCGGGCTGGTGGGCCGCCGGCTTCTCGCTGTTCACGGCGAGCTTCTGGACGTGGATCGGCATCATGGTGATCTACATCATCATCACGGTGCTCATCAGCGCCGTTCCCTACGTCGGCAGCATCGGCCACTGGCTGCTGTCGCCGGTGTTCATGGGCGGCCTGATGCTCGGCTGCCGTGCGCTGGACCGCGGCGAGCCGCTGCGCGTCGCGCACCTGTTCGAGGGCTTCCAGGGCACGCACTTCGTCCCGCTGATGATCATCGGCGCCGTCAACATCGCGATCACGCTCGGGATCGCCGCGCTGGCCGTCGTCGGCGTCGCGGGCAGCCTCAAGCTCGCCGACCTCGCGACGATCGGCAGCGGCGGCGACCCGTTCGACGCCCTCACCCGCTCGCTCGGGGATGCCGGCGGCGCCAGCCTGCTGATGTCGCTGCTGGTGCTGGTCTTCGTCGCAGTGTTCGCGATGCTCAACTGGTTTGCGCCGGCGCTGGTCGCGCTGCAGGGCACGACCGCCGTCGACGCGATGAAGCGGAGCTTCGTCGCGTGCCTGCGCAACTGGGTGCCGTTCCTCGTCTACGGGCTGATCGCGGTCGGCGTCCTCGTCGCCGCCGTGCTGGCCTTCGGCGCGATCGCGCTGGCGCTGGGCGCCGGCACGCTGTTCGGCGGCGGCGCCGGCAGTACCGGCAGCTGGATCGCGATGGCGGCCGTGCTGTTCGTGCTGTTCCTGCTCGCGCTCGCGGTCGTCGCGCTGTTCGTCGGGCCGGTGGTGTTCGGCTCGACGTACGCGGGCTACAAGGACACGCTCGCGCGCGACGACACCGCCGCCGTCAACCCCGCGTACCGCTGAGTCCGCCGGCAGTCAGTGCGCCACGTCCCAGTTGGCGCCGGCGCCGACGTCGACGACCAGCGGCACCGAAAGCTGCGCCACGCCCGTCATCAGCGGCGGCAGCTCGCGCAGCACGCGCGCCTTCTCCGCGTCCGGCACCTCGAGCACCAGCTCGTCGTGCACCTGCAGCAGCAGCTTCGTGCGCAGCCGCTCGCGGTCGAGCCACCCCTGCACGGCGATCATCGCGAGCTTGACCAGGTCGGCGGCGGTGCCCTGCATCGGCGCGTTGATCGCCGCGCGCTCGGCGCCTGAACGGCGCGGGCCGCCCGCCGCCTTGATGTCCGGCAGGAACAGCCTCCGGCCGAACACGGTCTCGACGTAGCCCTGCTCGCGCGCGAGCTCGCGCGTGCGCTGCATGTACTCGGCCACGCCGGGATAGCGTGCGAAGTACTTGTCGATGAACTGCTGCGCCGCGCCGCGCTCGATCGACAGCTGCTGCGCGAGGCCGAACGCGCCCATGCCGTAGATGAGGCCGAAGTTCACCGCCTTGATGTAGCGGCGCTGCTCGGTCGTGACGTCGGCCGGCGCCACGCCGAAGATCTCGGCCGCCGTCGCGCGGTGGATGTCCTGGCCTTCGTGGAACGCGCGGACCAGCGCCGGGTCGCCGGACAGGTGCGCCATGATGCGCAGCTCGACCTGCGAGTAGTCGGCCGACACCAGCTCGTGCCCGGGCGGCGCGACGAACGCCTCGCGGATGCGCCGGCCCTCGGGCGTGCGCACGGGAATGTTCTGCAGGTTGGGATCGCTCGACGCCAGCCGTCCGGTCACCGCGGTCGCCTGCGCGAAGGTCGTGTGCACGCGACCGGTCGCGGGATTCACCATCTGCGGCAGCTTGTCCGTGTAGGTCGACTTCAGCTTCGACACGGCGCGGTGCTCGAGCAGCACCTTCGGCAGCGGATAGTTCTCCGCGAGCTCGGCCAGCACCTCCTCGTCCGTCGACGGCTGCCCGGTCGCCGTCTTCTTCAGCACCGGCAGGCCCATCCGCTGGAACAGGATCTCGCCCAGCTGCTTCGGCGACCCCAGGTTGAACGGCTGCCCGGCGAGCTGGTGCGCCTGCTGCTCGAGCGCGATCACCTTCTCGCCGAGCTCGCGGCTCTGGCGCGCGAGCAGCGCCGTGTCGACGAGGATGCCGTTGCGCTCCATCCGGAACAGCACCTCCCGCACCGGCATCTCGATCGCGCGGTAGACGTAGTCGAGCTTCGCGTCGGCGACGATGGCCGGATGCAGCGCCTCGTGCAGCCGCAGCGTGATGTCGGCGTCCTCCGCCGAGTACTCGGTCGCGCGGTCGACCGCGACCTCGTCGAAGCCGATGCGGTTGGCGCCCTTGCCCGTCACGTCGTCGTAGGTGATCGTCCGGACGTTGAGGTGCCGCCACGCGAGGCTGTCCATGTCGTGCGGCCGGTGCGCCTCCAGCACGTAGGACTCGAGCAGCGTGTCGTGCGCCACGCCCCGGAGCACCAGCCCGTCGTTGGCCAGCGCGTGCTCGTCGTACTTGACGTTCTGGCCGAGCTTGGGCTTCGCGGGGTCCGCGAGCCACGGCGCCAGGCGCGCGAGCGTGGCCGCGCGGTCGAGCTGGTCCGGCGCGCCCGTGTAGCGGTGCGCGAGCGGGATGTAGCACGCGCGCCCCGGCTCGACCGCCAGCGACACGCCGACGATGCGCGCCTGCATCGGGTCGAGGCTCGTCGTCTCCGTGTCGAACGCCGTGAGCGGCGCGCGGTCGATGACGGCGAGCCAGTGCGCGAGGGCGCGCTCGTCGAGCACGGTCTCGTAGTGCTTGTGCGCCGGCGCCGGGGGTGCGGCGGCCGGCGCGGGATCGGCGGCCACGTCCCAGCGGCGCCCGGCGTCGTCGGTGGCCGCGCGCTTCGCGATCGCGTCCGCCGCATCCGGCCGGGTCGCGCCGCCACCGGCGCCCTCGCGCAGCAAGCTCTTGAACTCGAACCGCTCGTAGAGCGCCTTGATCGCCGCGGCATCGGCCGGCGTGATGACGAGGTCGGTCGGCCGCACCGGCAGCTCGCAGTCCGTCTTCACCGTGAGCAGGCGCCTGCCCTGCGGCAGCCACGGCAGCGCCGCGCGCAGGTTGGCGCCGACCACGCCGCCGATCTCCGCCGCGTGCGCGACGACGTTGTCGAGCGTCCCGTACTGCGCGAGCCACTTCGCCGCGGTCTTCGGCCCGACCTTGGCCACGCCGGGCACGTTGTCGACGGCGTCGCCGGTCAGCGTGAGGAGGTCGAGCACCTGGTCGGGGCGCACGTCGAACTTCGCGCGCACGCCGGCCTCGTCGTACGTCTCGTTGCTCATCGTGTTGACCATCGTGATGCCGGGGCGCACCAGCTGCGTCAGGTCCTTGTCCGACGACGAGATGACGGTGTCGATGCCGGCGGCGGCGGCCTGCGTGGCGAGCGTGCCGATCACGTCGTCGGCCTCCACGCCCGCGACCATCAGCAGCGGCCAGCCGTGCGCGCGCACGAGCGCGTGCAGCGGCTCGATCTGCTGCGCGAGGTCGTCGGGCATCGGCGGCCGGTTCGCCTTGTACTCCGGGTACCACGCGTCGCGGAACGTCTTGCCCGGCGCGTCGAACACGACGGCGAGGTAGTCCGGCTTGCCGTCCTCCACCAAACGGCGCAACATCGAAAGCACGCCGCGCAGCGCGCCGGTCGGCTCACCGCTCCTGGTGCGCAGGTCGGGCAGCGCGTGGAACGCGCGGTACAGGTACGAAGACCCGTCCACCAGCACGAGCGTAGGCATGCGTCAGACCCACAAGATTCCGGAGCTCATCGATCCGCACGCGCTCAACACGTCGAACGGCCAGGAGGCGTGGCGGGTGCTGGGAATTATGGCAGAGTTCGCGCTCGCGACGGAACGCCTGCGCGGCATCCGCCCCGCGGTCAGCGTGTTCGGCAGCGCGCGCATCGCGGCCGGCCATCCGTACTACGAGAAGACGAAGCGCATCGCGCGCCTCCTGTCCGACGCCGGCTTCGCCGTGATCTCCGGCGGCGGGCCCGGCATCATGCACGCGGCCAACGAGGGCGCGCACGGCGGCGCGTCGCCGGCGATCGGCCTCAACATCATGCTGCCGTTCGAGCAGGGCGGCAACGAGCACCAGGACGTCTCGTACGACTTCCGCTACTTCTTCACGCGCAAGATGATGTTCGTGCGCTTCGCCTCGGCGTACGTGATCCTGCCCGGCGGGTTCGGCACGCTGGACGAGCTCTCCGAGGTCCTGACGCTCGTGCAGACCGGCAAGAGCCGGAAGATCCCCGTGATCCTCGTCGGCGGCGGGTTCTGGCGCGGCCTCCTCGCGTGGATGGAGGACAAGCTCGTCGGCGAGGGCATGATCGGCGCGAAGGACATGGAACTGATGCAGGTGATCGAGGAGCCCGAGGCGATCGTCGAGGCGATCTTCCGCTTCTACGAGAACCGCGGCTTCGTCCCGACGCGCGAGGAGCGCGAGAAGATGCTGAACCTGTAGCGTCCGGGAATCGAGCCTGGCTCCGTTCCCCCGCGCCCAGGTCGGTAGCGCGCGCATGCGGCTTGAATGCCCGTGCGTGCGTGCGCGAAGTGCGACCACACGCTGCGACATTCGACCAGGCTCCGTTTCGCGGGGCTCCGTTTCGCGGGGCGCCGACGGCGTCGCGCCGTCGTCTCCCTCTCCCCGCAACGCGGGGAGAGGGTTTGGGTGAGGGGCTGTCTCGCCTATCGCGCGGTGCGCGAGCGCACGATCCGATCACGCCGGCGGCCCCATGTCGTCCGCGCCTTTCACCCGCAGGGGCGGCACGTTACAATGCCTCATGCTCAAGCAGCCGGCCCTGCACCTCTTCTGTGCGCTCGCGCTGGCGACTGCCGCCCATGCGCAGTCGCCGTCGCCGCCGACCGTGCCGCCGCCGCCGCCGCTGCCGCCGGCCTCCACCGTGCCGCCGCCACCGCCACCACCGCCGGCCGCCGCCGTGGCCGGCGACCCGGAGCTCGAACCGCAGGTGACGATCATCCGGCGCGACACCGAGACGGTCGAGGAAGTCCGCGTCGGCGGGGAGCTGCGCTACGTCAAGGTGACGCCGCGCTTCGGCCCGCCGTACTATCTCGTGCCACGCAGCCCCGGAGGCCCGCTCCAGCGCTTCAACTCGCTCGACTTCGGCCTCTCGACGCCGATGTGGCTGCTGTTCTCCTGGTGAACTGAACCCGCCCGAACGACGCAACGCCCGTGCGGCGAGCGCACCGGCGGCCGCAACGCATGTCCGTCTACACGCCGGTCACCGCCTCCGACCTCGACGCCTGGCTCACGCGCTACACGGTGGGCGGGCTGGCCGCGCTCGAGCCGATCGCGTCGGGCATCGAGAACACCAATTACTTCGTCACGACCGACCGCGGCCGCTACGTGCTCACGCTCTACGAGCGCCTGCCGGCCGGCGAGCTGCCGTTCTACTTGAACCTGATGGCCCACCTCGCGCGCTCCGGCGTCGAGGTGCCGGCGCCGCTCCCCGACCGCACGGGCGCGCTGTTCTCGCTGCTCAACGGCAAGCCGGCCAGCCTGGTCGCCCGCGTCGAGGGCGCGCCGGTGCCGACGCCCACACCCGACCACTGCGCGCGCGTGGGCGCCGCCCTCGGCCGGCTGCACGTCGCGTCGCAGACGTTTCGCGCGCGGCTCGCCAACCACCACGGGCCGGCGTGGTGGCGCAACGCAGCCCGCGCGGTGCGTCCGTTCCTCGACGAGGGGCAGGCCGCGCTGCTCGACGCCGAGATCAAGTTCCAGGCCGGTTTCGGCCGAGGCAAGCTGCCGAAGGGTGCGATCCACGGCGACCTCTTCTGCGACAACGTGCTGTTCGCGGGCGACCGCGTGGCGGGCATCATCGACTTCGGATTCGCCGCGACCGACTTTCTCGCGTACGACCTCGCGATCACCGTCAACGACTGGTGCGTCGACGGCAGCGGCGCGCTCGACCAGGCGCGCGTCGCGGCAATGCTCGCCGCGTACGACACGGCCCGCCCGCTGACCGTCGAAGAGCGCGACGCCTGGCCCGCGTTGCTGCGTGCCGCCGCGCTGCGCTTCTGGCTGTCGCGCCTGTACGACCTGCACCTGCCGCGCCCGGGCGAGCTCGTGCACGCGCACGACCCGGCGCACTTCGAGCGGATCCTGCGCGACCGCGTCGCGCGGCCCGCCTCCGCACCTTCTTCCGAATCGGTGCCGCGATGAGCGACGTTCCGCGCGAGTTCGTGTTCACGCGCCATCCGGCGCGGCAGGGGCTGGTGTGGCTCGCCGCCGCATACGCGATGTTCCGCGCGCACCGGCTCGCGTGGGTCGTCCTGGTGCTCGCCTACTTCCTCGTGCTGCTGATGGTGCGTGTGGTCCCCGTCGTCGGGCCGTACGCGATGACCGTGCTGAAGCCCGTGCTCGCCGTGGGCCTGCTGGCGGCCGCGTGGACGCAGGAGCGTGGCGGCACCCCGGCGCTCGGCCAGCTGCTGCAGGGCTTCCGCGCGAACCTGTGGTCGCTGATCTCGATCGGCGTGTTCTTCGTCGTCGGGATCACCGTCGCCGTGTTCGCGTCGGCGCTGGTCGACGGCGGCAAGCTCGTGGAGCTGATGGGCGGCGACGGCGCGATGTCCGAGGCGGAACTGGCGGCGGCGCTCGCCGACGGCCGCGTGCAGCTCGGCATGGCGTTCTCGGCGCTGCTGTCGCTGCCGATCGTCCTCGCCACGTGGTGGGCGCCGGCGCTCGTCGTGTTCCAGGACGCCCGCGCCGGGGCCGCGCTGAACGCGAGCCTGCGCGCCGCGCTCGCCAACTGGAAGCCGCTCGCGCTATACGGCCTGGGCGTGTTCTTCTACGGCGGCGTGGTGCCCGGGCTCGTCATCGCCGTCATCGCGATGGTGCTGCCTTCCGACGCCGGCCGGCTGTTCGTGATCGCGCTGCTGCTCCCCTATTCGCTGTTCTTCGCCGCGACGCTGCACGTGTCCGACTACGTGAGCTACCGCGAGGTGTTCCACTCCGGCGAAACGCTGGCGCCCCTGTCCCGGGGCAGCTGACCGCCGCCGCGCGCGATGACCACTCCGGCGGTCCCGACGCGCCACTCGTTCCTCGGGCGCTGGCTGCCGGGGATCGCGCAGGTCGTGGACTCTCCGCGCGGCGCGTGGCGCGGCGACCTGGTCGGCGGCCTGTCGGTCTGCGTCGTGATGGTCCCGTCGGTGCTCGCCTATGCCGAGCTCGCGGGCGTCGCGCCGGCGTCGGGGCTGTACGCGGCGCTCGCCGCGATGATCGCCTACGCCGCGCTCGCGTCGAGCCGCCGCATCATCGTCGGCCCCGACACGACGATCGCGCTGCTCGCGGGGTCGGTGATCGTCCCGCTCGCCGCCGGCGATCCGGCGCGCGCGGCCACGCTCGCCGCGCTGCTCGCGCTGATGACCGGCGTGCTGCTCGTCGTCGCGGGCCGCCTCGGCCTCGGCAACGTCGCCGACCTGCTGTCGAGCCCGGTGCTCGTCGGCTACGCCAACGGCGCGGCGCTGATCCTGGTCGGCACCCAGCTGCCCGCCCTGCTCGGCGTCGCCCTGCCGCGCGACGCGTTCGTCTACCGGATCCACGACGCGATCGTCGCGCTGCCGCAAGCGAACCACGCCACGCTGGGCCTGGGCGTCGCGCTGATCGCGCTCATCGTGCTGCTCGCGCGGGTCGCACCGCGGGCGCCCGCCGCGCTGATCGCGTGCGTCGCCGCGATCGCCGCATCGGCGGCGCTCGGCCTCCCGGCGCAGGGTGTCGCGCATCTCGCGCCGCTCGCCGCGGCGTTTCCGGTGCCGGCGCTGCCGCAGGTCGCGCTCGCCGACCTGCAGGCGCTCGCGCCCGGCGCGATCGCCCTGGCGCTGCTCGTGTTCGCCGAGGGCGTGCTGCTCGCGCGCACGCTCGCCGCGAAGCGCCGCGAGCCGGTCGACACGGGGCAGGAGCTGACCTCGCTCGGCGCGGCGAACACGGCGGTGGCCTTCGTCGGCGGCTTTCCGGTCGGCGCGAGCACGTCGCGCTCGGTGACCGCCGACGCCAACGGCGCGCAGACGCAATTGGCGCAGTGGATCGCCGCGCTGCTGCTGGCGGCGTTCGTAGTCTTCCTGGCACCCGCCCTCGACGCGCTGCCGCGCGTGGCGCTCGCCGCGATCCTCGTCGCCGCCGGCATCCGCCTGTTCGACGCCGGCGAGCTGCGGACGCTCTACGCGCTCGACCGCCGCGCCTTCGGGCTGGCCGTCGCGGTGACGCTCGGCGTGCTGCTGCTCGGCGTGCTGCCCGGCGTGCTGCTGGGCGTCGGGCTGTCGCTCGCGCGCGTGCTGGCCGAGGTCGCGCGCCCGCGCGACGCGCTGCTGCGGCGCCTGCCGACCGACCGGCGCTACCACGACCTCGCCGACGACGAAGGCGGCGCCGCCACCCCCGGCGTGCTCGTCTACCGGCTCTACGCGCCGCTGATCTTCGCGAACGCGCGCCACGTCGCCGACCGGCTGCGCGTGCTGGCCGCCGCCGCGCGGCCGCCGCTCTCCTGCCTGGTCCTCGACCTGCAGGCGGTGACGCAGATCGACGTCACCGCGCTGGCCCAGTTGCGCGACCTCTACGAAGAGCTGGAGGCGCGCGGCGTCGACGTGCGCTTCGCGCGCGTCAACCGCCCGCTGCGGGAACAGCTCGTCCAGTGGCTGGGCGACCACCGCTTCGGCACCGAGCGCTTCTTCCCGTCGGCGTCCGCCGCGGTCGACGACTTCTTCGCCGGGCCGCGCGTCCCACCCGGCGCAGCCTGACGGACGTACCGCGGGGCGTCGGCATTTGGGGCCGCCGAAGGCACTCAGCGTGCATGCGCGCGCCACCGCGCCGGGAGCGACGCGACCTGCGAGCCGCGCGCTTCGCGGCAACCGCCACGGGGAAAGCGCCCAGCCGTCCGACGACTCTACCGCCGTCATCAAGCCTTGTGCGAAAGAAACCGAGCCTGGCTCAAGAAACCGAGCCTGGCTCGGTTTCTGAGGCCGGCTCGACGTCCCCAGAGTTCGCGCGGCGAAAAGGCCGACGAAACCGAGCCTGGCTCGGTTTTCCCGGCCACCACGGGACTCCGTGCTGACTGCATCCGGCTGCACAGCACGCGACCACCTGCGCGGCAGCCCGTCGCGTGTCTTGCAGGCGAAACCTCAGGCCGCTTCGAGCTTCGCGTACTCGAGCGCCAGCCACTTGACGCCGGCGTCGCGGAAGTTGACCTGCACGCGCGCGTCGGCGCCGCGCCCCTCGGCGTCGATGATGACGCCGAGCCCGAACTTCGCGTGGCGGACGCTCTGCCCGATGCGCCAGCCGGTCGGCGCGGGCGTGGCCTGCGGCGCGCCGGTGACGCGCCCCCACTCGGCGTCGTCGACGTCGACCGCGCGCCGCCGGTACGGCGACAGCCACTGCAGCAGGTCCGGCGGCAGTTCCGCGACGAAGCGCGACGGGATGTTGTAGCGCGTCTGCCCATGCAGCATCCGGCTCTGCGTGTGCGTGACGTACAGCCGGCGCCGCGCGCGCGTGATCGCGACGTACATGAGCCGCCGCTCCTCCTCCAGCCCGTCGGCCTCGGAGAGGCTGTTCTCGTGCGGGAACAGGCCCTCCTCGAGCCCGGTGACGAACACCGTGTGGAACTCGAGGCCCTTCGCCGCGTGCACGGTCATGAGCTGCAGCGCCGGCTTGCCTTCCGCCGCCTGCGTCTCGCCCGCCTCCAGTGCGGCGTGCGCCAGGAACGCTGTCAGGGGGTCGGTCGCGCCCTCGTTCGCACCGGTCTCGGGCGAGGCCGCCTCCGGCTCGACGCGCTCCGAGAGCATCGGCGCGTCGGTGGCGAGCTGCGCCTCGCGGACGAAGGCGTCGGCGGCCGTCACGAGCTCCGCCAGGTTGTCGACGCGGTCCTGCCCGTCCTTCTCCGCCCGGTAGTGCGCCATGAGGCCCGAGTGCTCGATCACGTGCTCGACCGCCTCGGGCAGCGGCAGCGCCTTCGTCGCGTCGCGCAGCGTCGAGACGAGCCGCACGAAGCCCGCGAGCGACGCGCCCGCCTTGCCGGCGAGCGTTCCGCCCGAGGCGACCTGCCAGAGTGTCGCCTCCTGCGCGCGCGCGGCGTCCTGCAGCTGCTCCAGCGTGCGTGCACCGATGCCGCGCGGCGGGAAGTTCACCACGCGCAGGAACGCACCGTCGTCGGCCGGCGCGGCGATGAGGCGCAGGTACGCGAGCGCGTGCTTGACCTCGGCGCGCTCGAAGAAGCGCATCCCGCCGTACACGCGGTACGGAATGCCTGCGCCGAACAGCGCGTGCTCGAGCACGCGCGACTGCGCGTTGGACCGGTACAGCAGCGCCACCTCGTCGAGCTGGACGCCGTCCGCGGAGATTCCGCGCACGACGTCGACGACGAACGCGGCCTCGTCGTGGTCGGTCGGCGCGGCGAACGCGCGCACCGGCTCGCCCTTGCCCTCGCTCGTCCACAGGTTCTTGCCGAGCCGCGCCTGGTTGTGGCGGATCAGCGCGTTGGCGGCGTCGAGGATGTGCCCGTGCGACCGGTAGTTCTGCTCGAGCTTGATCAGCTTGACCGGCTGCTCGGGCGTGGCGAAGTCGCGCTCGAACTGCTGCATGTTGGCGACCTTGGCGCCGCGGAACGCGTAGATCGACTGGTCGTCGTCGCCGACGGCGAACACCGCCGTGTGCGGCCCCGCGAGCATCCGCAGCCACTTGTACTGCAGCGTGTTGGTGTCCTGGAACTCGTCGACCAGCAGGTGCGAGAAGCGCCGCCGGTAGTGCTCGCGCAGCGCGTCGTGGCCGGCAAGCAGTTCGTAACTGCGCAGGAGCAGCTCGGCGAAGTCGACGACGCCCTCGCGCTGGCACATCGCGTCGTAGAGCGCGTAGTGCTCGACCTGCCGGCGCGTGAACTCGTCGCCCGCCTCGACCATGTTCGGGCGCAGGCCCTCTTCCTTCGCGTCGGCGATGAACCACTGCAGCTGCTTCGGCGGGTAGCGGTCGTCGTCGATGCCGTGCGCCTTGTACATGCGCTTGATCAGCGACAGCTGGTCCTGCGTGTCGAGGATCTGGAACAGCTGCGGCAGGTTCGCGTCGCGGTGGTGCGCGCGCAGCATCCGGTTGCACAGGCCGTGAAAAGTGCCGACCCACATGCCGCGTGTGTTCACGGGCGTCAGCGCGGTCAGCCGCAGCAGCATCTCCTTCGCCGCCTTGTTCGTGAACGTCACGGCGAGGATCGACAGCGGGCTCGCCTGCCCGGTCGCGAGCAGCCACGCGATCCGGGTCGTGAGCACGCGCGTCTTGCCGCTGCCCGCGCCCGCGAGGATCAGCGCCGACGCGTGCGGCAGCGTGACGGCGGCAAGCTGCTCCGGATTGAGGTTTGCGAGAAGGCGGGCGGTCATGCGCGGCGGACGTCGAAACGACAATGATAGCCGACGCGAAAGCGGGGCCGGCACGATTGCGCGACGACCGCGAGGCCGGGTTCGGAGGCGACTTTCGCGATCCGGCTCGACGCGGCAGCACCGACGCGGCGACGAAGGTCGCCTCCGGCCCCGCGCTATAATCGCGCGCACGCCGTCCGCTTCCGCGCCCATGCCCCGCCCCCCCGCCGGACCGCCTGCCGCCCATTCGGCGACGATGCGCGCGTTCGTCCATCTGATCCGCTCGGCGGCGCCGTACGTGCACGCGTTTCGCGGGCGCACGTTCGTGATCGCGTTCGGCGGCGAGGTCGTCGCGGACGAGGAGTTCCTGGGCGTCGTGCACGACCTCAACCTGCTGCACAGCCTCGGCATCCGGCTCGTCGTCGTTCACGGCTGCCGGCCTCAGGTCGAGGTGATCCTCGCGGCGCAGGGCATCCCGAGCCGCTACGCGCACGGCCTGCGCGTGACCGATGCCGATGCGATGGATTGCGTGCTGGAGGCCGCGGGGCAGGCGCGCGCGCGCATCGAGGCGCTGCTGTCGCTCGGCCTTGCGAACTCGCCGATGGCCGGCGCGCGCAACCGCGTGTCGAGCGGCAACTACCTGACCGCGAAGCCGATGGGCGTTGTCGGCGGCGTGGACATGGAGCTGACCGGCGAGGTGCGCCGGATCGACACCGAGGCGATCGCCCAGCGGCTCGACGACGGCGACATCGTGCTGATCTCGCCGATCGGCTACTCGCCGACCGGCGAGATCTTCAACCTGACGGTGGAGGAAGTCGCAACGCAGGTCGCCGTGCGCCTCGAGGCCGCCAAGCTCATCTTCCTCATGGACACCGACGGCGTGCGCAACGGCCGCCGCCAGCTCGTCGCCGACCTGTCGACGACCGACGCCGAAGCCATGCTCGCCCGGGGCGCGAAGCTCGCCGCCGACGTGCGCCTGTACCTGCCCGCGGCGGTGCGCGCGTGCAACAACGGCGTCAAGCGCGCGCACCTCATCAGCCGCCGGCTCGACGGCGCGCTGCTGCTCGAGCTCTTCACGCGCGACGGCGTGGGCACGATGGTCGCGTCCACCGCGCTCGCCCACATCCGCAACGCGACGATCGACGACGTCGGCGGCATCCTCGCGATCATCGAGCCGCTGGAGGAGCAGGGCGTGCTGGTCCGCCGGTCGCGCGAGCGCCTCGAGAGCGAGATCGAGCGCTTCGTCGTCGCCGAGTACGACAACCACATCGTCGGCTGCGCGGCGCTGTACGCGTTCCCCGACGAGAAGGTGGGAGAGCTCGCCGCGCTCGCCGTGGAGCCGGACTTCCGCAGGGAAGGCTACGGCGAGGCGCTGATGCGCGAGATCGAGGCGCGCGCGAAGAAGCTGAAGCTCGCGGAGCTCTTCGTGCTCACGACGCGCACCGCGCACTGGTTCCTCGAGCGCGGCTACCGCAGCGCTACAATTGCCGACCTGCCCCAGCAGAAGCAGGCGCTCTACAACTACCAGCGCAAGTCGCTGGTCTACCGCAAACCGCTGTAAGGACGAAACCGATGGCCCGCATGGTCCACTGCGTCAAGCTCGGCCGCGAGGCCCAGGGACTCGACTTCGCGCCCTACCCGGGCGAGCTGGGCAAGCGCATCTACGACAGCGTCTCGAAGGAGGCGTGGCAGGCGTGGATCCGTCACCAGACGATGCTCGTCAACGAGAACCGGCTGTCGCTCGCCGACGCACGAGCCCGCAAGTGGCTCGCCGAGCAGATGGAGAAGCATTTCTTCGGCGACGGCGCCGAGATGCCGACCGGGTTCGTGCCCCCGTCGCAATGACTTCGCCGCCGGTCTCCCGTTATCCGGTGCCCGCGCTCGCGGAGCTGCCGGAGGACATCCGCGCGCGCATCCTCGCCGTGCAGGAGAAGGCGGGCTTCGTGCCCAACGTGTTCGTCACGCTCGCGCACCGGCCCGCCGAGTTCCGCGCGTTCTTCGCGTACC
The DNA here is from genome assembly GCA_044223185.1 of Casimicrobiaceae bacterium. Classification (GTDB taxonomy): domain Bacteria; phylum Pseudomonadota; class Gammaproteobacteria; order Burkholderiales; family Casimicrobiaceae; genus VBCG01. Next base: position 14,612 of record JBGAMF010000073.1, read on the forward strand.
ACGACGCGCTGATGGACAAGGAGGGCGGGCTGACCAAGGCCGAGCGCGAGATGATCGTCGTCGCGACCTCCGGCGCCAACGACTGCCAGTACTGCGTCGTCGCGCACGGCGCGATCCTGCGCATCTACGCGAAGAACCCGCTGGTCGCCGACCAGGTCGCCGTCAACTACCGGAAGGCCGACATCACGCCGCGGCAGCGCGCGATGCTCGCGTTCGCGCTGAAGGTCGCGCTGAAAAGCGGCGAGATCGGCGACGACGACTTCGCCGCGCTGAAGGCGCACGGATTCACCGACGAGGACGCGTGGGACGTCGGCGCGATCGCCGCGTTCTTCGCGCTGTCGAACCGCATGGCGAACCTGATCGGCATGCGCCCGAACGACGAGTTCTACCTGCTGGGGCGCGTGCCGCGGTCGAAGTAGGGGGACGCCGGCCCCACGAAGCGAACGGGCGGCCGCAGCCGCCCGTTTCCGTTTCCGGCGCCGTGCGGCGTCAGAGGTTCAGCTTGAACCACGCGATCATCTTCTTCCACGCGTCCTCGGCCTGCGCCTTGCGGTAGCTCGGCCGGTAGTCGGCGTTGAATGCGTGCGGCGTGTCGGGGTAGATCGTGAACTCGGACTTCGCGTTCCCGGCGGCCTTCAGCGCCGCGAACATCTTCTCCACCGTGTCGTTCGGAATGCCGCCGTCGGCGCCGCCGTAGAGGCCGAGCACCGCCGACTTGATCTGCGGCGCGACGTCGAGCGGCGTCTTGTCGCCGGGGTGGAACGCGCGCGTCGTCGCGCCGTACCAGGCCACCGTCGCCCGCACGTTCGGGTTGTGCGCTGCGTACATGAGCGCGATCCGGCCGCCCCAGCAGAAGCCGGTGATGCCCAGCCGCGCGACCTCGGCCTTGCCCGTCGACTTCGCGTACGCGACGCAGGCGTCGAGGTCCCGCATCACCTGGGCGTCGGAGACCTTGACCACCACGTCCGAGATGAGCTTCGGGATGTCCGTGTACTTAGCCGGGTCGCCCTGCCGCGCGTAGAGCTCCGGCGCAATGGCGAAGAAGCCGGCCTTCGCGATGCGCCGGCAGACGTCCTTGATGTGCTCGTGGACGCCGAAGATCTCCTGCACGACCAGCACGACGGGGAAGTTCGACCCGGTGGCCGGCATCGCGCGGTACGCCGGGATGTCGCCGTCGCTGACGGGCACCTTCACCTCGCCGGCGACGAGCCCTTCCGCCGACGTCGTGATCGTCTGCGCCGACACCGGCAGCACCGACAGCGCAAAGCCCGCCGACAGCGACGACACGACGAACGTGCGCCGGTCGACCTTGCGGTCGCCGGTCAGGCTCTTCACTTCGAGTTCGACCGCGTTGCTCAAGCTTCCCTCCCTTTGCAATGAAAAGCCCCCTCGCGGGGGCTTCGGAACATCCGGCGTCGGTTGCCGGTCGGCGGCATCGCCGCGTCGTTCAGCCCTCGTGCACCACCTGCCCGGCGACCAGCGTCCAGCGCACCCGGCCCGGCACCTCGAGCCCGAGGAACGGCGTGTTCTTGCCCTGGCTCTTCAACGCGCCGCGCTCGACCTTCCAGAACGCCTGCGGGTCGAAGATGCAGACGTCGGCCGGCCGGCCCACGGCGAGATCGCCCGCGCCTGCAACCACCAGCCGCGCCGGGACGCTGGTGATCTTCGCGAGTGCGGCCGGCAGCGCGATGCCTTCCTCGGCCGCCCATTTGAGTGTGAGCGGCAGCAGGAGTTCCAGCCCGGTCGCGCCGGGCTCGGCCTCGCCGAACGGCACCTGCTTCGCGTCGTCGTCGACGGGCGCGTGATCCGAGCAGACGGCGTCGATCGTGCCGTCGGCCAGCCCCGCGCGCAGCGCCGCGCGGTCGCGGGTCGTGCGCAGCGGCGGCACGAGGTTGGCGTTCGCGTCGAACCAGCCGATGTCGACGTCGGAGAGGTGCAGGTGGTGGACCGCGACGTCGGCGGTGACGGCCAGTCCGTCGCGCTTGGCGGCGCGCACCATCGCCACGCTCTCGGCGCAGGACAGGCGCGTAAGGTGAACGCGTACGCCGGTCTCGCGCACGAGCGCGAGGATCGTGGCGAGCGCAATCGTCTCCGCGGCGGCCGGAATGCCGGCGAGTCCCAGCCGCGTCGCGACCTCGCCGTCGTGCGCGACGCCGGTGCGGCCGAGCCACGGGTCGACGGGCCGCAGCCACAGCGCGTGGCCGAACGTCGCCGCGTACTGCATCGCGCGCCGCAGCAGGTCGGTGTCGGCGAGCGGCACGTCCGCCTGCGAGAACGCGACGCAGCCGGCCTCGGCGAGCTCGCCCATCTCGGTCAGCGTCGTGCCCTTCAACTGAACGGTCAGCGCGCCGACCGGGTGCACGTGCGCGCGGTTGAGCGAGCGTGCGCGGTGCTTCAGCATCTCGACCAGCCCCGGCTCGTCGAGCGCGGGGTCCGTGTCCGGCGGGCACGCGAGGCGCGTCACGCCGCCCGCAACGGCGGCTTCCATCTCGGACTCGAGCGTGGCGCGGTACTCGAGCCCCGGCTCGCGCAGCCGCGCCGACAGGTCGGTGAGGCCCGGCGCGACGACCAGCCCGCGCGCGTCGAGGACGCGATTCGGGTGCCAGCCCTCCGGCGCCGCGCCGATCGCGGCGACGCGACCCGCCGCGACGTACAGCGTCGCGACGCGGTCGACGCCGTTGGCGGGGTCGACGATGCGGCCGTGGGCGATCTCGATCTTCACTGGAATCTCACAGGAGGCGCAGAGGCGCCGGGAATGAAACCGAGCCAGGCTCGTTCATTCGGCGGCGCGAGAAAAACCGAGCCAGGCTCGATTGCGAGACGCAGAGAAAACCACACCCGGGGAACCGGGCCAGGCTCGGACTTTCCTGAAGTTCCTCGGCGTCTCTGCGTCTCATTGTGATCGCACTTCAGTTGCCCGCGATGATGCTCATCACCGCCATCCGCACGGCGATGCCGAACGTCACCTGCGGCAGGATGACCGAGCGCTCGCCGTCGGCGACCGCGGAGTCGATTTCCACGCCGCGGTTCATCGGGCCCGGGTGCATGACGATGACGTCCGGCCTGGCGAGGGCCAGCTTCTCCGGCGTCAGGCCGTAGTGCTTGAAGTACTCGCCGGCCGACGGCAACAGCGCGCCCTTCATCCGCTCGTTCTGCAGCCGGAGCATCACGACGACGTCCACCCCCGCGAGCCCCGCGCGCATGTCGTCGAACCGGCGCACGCCCATCGCCTCCACCTGCGTGGGCATCAGCGTCTTGGGGCCGATCACGCGCACCTCGGGCGTGCCGAGCGTGGTCAGGCCGTGGATCAGCGAGCGCGCGACGCGCGAGTGCAGCACGTCGCCGACGATCGCCACCGTCAGGTTGTGGAACTCGCGCTTGTAGTGGCGGATCGTGTACAGGTCGAGCAGCCCCTGCGTCGGGTGCGCGTGGCGGCCGTCGCCGGCGTTGACCACGTGCACGTGCCGGCGCTCGTGCGCGTTGAGGTGCGCGGCGATGAGGTGCGGCGCTCCCGACTGCGAGTGGCGGACGACGAAGATGTCGGCGTCCATCGCGACCAGGTTGTCGACGGTATCGAGCAGCGTCTCGCCCTTGCTGGTCGACGACGCGCCGATGTTGAGGTTGATCACGTCGGCCGACAGCCGCTTGGCGGCGATCTCGAACGTCGTACGCGTGCGCGTCGAGTTCTCGAAAAAGAGGTTGAACACCGCCTTGCCGCGCAGGAGCGGCACCTTCTTGACCTCGCGCTCGCCGATCGACACGAATGGTGTCGCCGTGTCGAGGATGCCGCGGATCACGTCGGCCGGCAGGCCCTCGAGCGTCAGCAGGTGCGTGAGCTCGCCGTGGGCGTTGAGCTGGGGGTTGCGCATCGCCGGTCAGCCCTCCGCCGCCTCGGCGGCGAGCCGCAGGCGGCCGTCGTCGCGCGACAGCACGACCGACAGGTCGCGCGCCACCGCGAGCCGCGCGCCGCAGTAGGTCGGCTCGATCGGCAGCTCGCGGCCGCCGCGGTCGATCAGCACCGCGAGCTCGATGCGCGCCGGGCGGCCGAAGTCGAACAGCTCGTTGACCGCCGCACGCACGCTGCGGCCGGTGAACAGCACGTCGTCGACGAGGACGATGGTGGCGCCGTCGACGTCGAACGGCAGCTCGGTGCGCTTCGTGTTCGGCTTCAACCCCGTGCGCGCGTAGTCGTCGCGGTAGAACGACACGTCGATGTAGCCGACCGGGTGGTTGCCCGGCACCAGCGCCGGCAGCCGCTCGGCAAGCCACGCGCCGCCCGAGTAGATGCCCACGAACGCCGCGTCGTGCGCGACCGCGCCGCGCATGCGCTCGGCCAGCGCCAGCAGCGTGGCTTCGGCGTCAGGCAGTTCCGTCGCTTCGCTCATCGAGCCATCCCTGCAGGATCAGTTGCGCGGCGACCTCGTCGCGCGCCGCGCGCGCGTCGCGGCCGCGCACGCCGGCCTCGGCCAGTGCCGAGCGCGCCGCGTGCGTCGTGTGACGCTCGTCGGCCGCCTCCACCGGCAGGCCGAACCGCTCGCCGAGCTGATGCGCGAACCGCCGCGCGTGCACCGTCGTCGCGTGCTCGGCACCGTCCGCGTGCAGCGGGATGCCGACCACGAAACGCTGCGGCTGCCACTCGGCCACCAGTGCCGCGATGGCGGTGAGGCGCGCCGCGTCGTCGGCCGTCGCGATCGTGGTCAGCGGTCGCGCGGTGCGCGTCAGCGTGTTGGCAACGGCCACGCCCGTGCGCCGCGTGCCGAAGTCGAAGGCGAGCACGGTCTCGGGGTTGGCCGGGCGGTCCCGCGTCACGCGTGACCGACGTCTTCCGACAGACGCGAGAAGTCGATGCCGAGCAGGCGCATCGCCGCCGGCAGGCGCTCTTCCGCGGGCACGCCGAACATCAGGTCGGCGTTCGCCTCGACGGTGAGCCAGGCGTTCTGCGCGAGCTCGCTTTCGAGCTGGCCCGCCGACCATCCGGCGTAGCCCAGCGAGACGAACACGTCCTTCGGGCCGTCGCCGCGGCCGACCGCCTCCAGCACGTCCTTGGACGTGGTGAGGCCCATGTCGTCGCTGATCGCAAGGGTCGACTGCCAGTTGCCGAGCGGCCGGTGCAGAACGAAGCCGCGGTCGACCTGCACGGGACCCCCGTAGTGGACGGGCGCGTCGCGCAGCACGGCGTCGGCAAGCGGCACGTCGATCTGCTCGAACAGCGCCGACAGCGTCATGTCGATCGGCTTGTTGATGACGATGCCGAGCGCGCCGTCGTCGTTGTGCTCGCAGATGTACGTCAGCGTGTGGGCAAAGTGCGGATCGGCCATGGCGGGCATGGCGATCAGGAAGTGGTGGGTCAGATTGACGGTGCCGCCCATTGCGTCGAATTGTAATCCCCCGGGGGGTGCGCCACAATCGAACGCTTACCTGCAGCTACCCGCGTCGCGCTCCGGTACGACCGGCCCGCCGATGCCGAAACCGCCCCGACCGCAACCGCCCGCCCGCGACGCCGGCGCTCACCCCGCGCTTGCGCGGGCGCTCGTCTGGTTCCGCCGCGACCTGCGCGACTTCGACCACG
>JBGAMF010000074.1:0-20050 GCA_044223185.1 Casimicrobiaceae bacterium
CCGCATGAGAAGGTGCACGCCCGCGAAGTATTACGGCTCTGACCCCAATTTCCGATGGACGCCTTCGGCCCGCTCTCCGCGCAGTTCCGCGACGCCGACCGGCCCGTGGCGCCGGACGCCGAGGTCGGCTGGTACGCCGGCCGCATCCCGCCCGACGCGCTCGCACTCGACGTGATGTGCGGATACGGGCGGCTGCTGGCCCCGCTCGTCGCGCGCGGCCGCAAGATTCACGGCGTCGACCAGTCCGCGGCGATGCTCGCGCGCTGCGGGGAGCGACTCGCCTCTTCGGGCGCGAGCGCGCCGACGTTCCGCCAGGACGTCGGCCAGATGAACGTCCCGTTCCGCTACGGGTGCGCGTTGGTCGCCGGTGCGGCGTTCCAGCTGCTCGCGCAGCCGCAGCTCGCGGCCGCGGCGCTCGCGCGCATCCGCGCACACCTCGTTGACCCGGGCCTGCTCTTCGTCGACTGCCGCGTGCCGCCGCTCTCGGTGCAGCGGCTGGGTGCGCCGCTGGTGGAGGTGCGCACGGTCAAGCTCCACGACGGCGCGCAGATCGCCCTGCGCTCGGAGACGACGTGGTCCGCCGAGGCGCGCCTCGCGCGCGCGGCGAACCGCTACGCGCACCGCCGCGGCGCACAGCGACTGGCCGAGGAGCACGAGCGGATCGCGTGGACGTGGTACCCGCCGGACGAATGCCGCGACGTCGTGCTTGCCGCGGGCTTCCGGAACGTGGAGATCGGCCCGCCGGCCGGAGCGCCGGACGACGGCGACGCGTACTCGCTGACCGCGCGCGCGTAGGCGCGGAGCGCCCCTCACCCCAGCCCTCTCCCCGCAAGCGGAGAGAGGGAGCGCGTGGAGGCATGCGTGCGCTGCCGGGGAAACGGGCAGCGACGTGCGTGCGCTTCCTCGCCGGCGATCGCCAGGTCACTCCCTCTCCCCGCGTGCGGGGAGAGGGTTGGGGTGAGGGGCCGCCGCGAGCGACCGCGGCAGCGAGCGCTACCAGCTCCCCGAACTGCCGCCGCCACCCGAGCTGCCGCCGCCGCCGGAGAAGCCGCCCGACGACGAGCTCCCCGACGACCAGCTCGACCCCGACGAGCTTCCCGAGCTCATCGTGAAGCCGCCGATCGTCGCGGTGCCCTTCGACTTCAGGTCCTTCTTGGCCTTGACGTACCAGCCGCTGCGGCTGACGACGAGCTTGGCGATCGGATACCCGACGATGTAGATCGCGAGCAGCACCAGCGCGCCCTTCACGCCGACGATGATGATCGGGAACATCGCCCAGAACGGAATCAGGAACAGGTACAGGAACCAGCCGACGCCGGGCGTCATGATGCCGACGATCGTGAACAGGCCGATGATGCCGAAGATGAAGCAGCCGAGCAGGATCCGCATCGGCCACGGCGGCAGTTCGGGATCCTCGATCCCGGCGAAGCTCACCTTGCCGCCGCCGGAGGACGCGGGCTCGGCCGCGGGCTCGGCGCCGCCCTCGAGCCGCGCGAGGATCGCGTCGACCCCCGCCTGCACGCCGCCGTCGTAGTTGCCCGACTTGAACTGCGGCGTCATGTCGTTGCGGATGATGCGGCTCGCGCCGGCGTCCGTCAGCGTGCCCTCGAGGCCGTAGCCGACCTCGATGCGCATCTTGCGGTCTTTCGGCACCACGACCACCAGCACGCCGTTGTCCTTGCCCTTCTGCCCGAGCTTCCACTCGGTGAACACGCGGTTCGCGTACTCCTCGATGCTGTCGGGCGCGATCGTCGGGACCGTGAGCACGACGACCTGGTTGGTCGTCTTGTCCTCGTGGCTCTTGAGCGCCGCCGCGAGGCGGTCGCGCGTGGCCGGGGCGAGGATCTCGGCGTTGTCGACGACGCGGCCCGACAGGAACGGGACGTCGGCGGCCCAGGCCTGCGCCGCGAGCACGGCCACCGCGAGCCACGCGACGACGAGGCGGCCGCCGGCCGCGACCGCGCGCGCGCCCGGGCTTCGGCCTTCGGGGCGGCCCTTCGGGCTCACGGCTCCTCCCGCTCGATGGGCGCGTCGCCGAACGCGTTGCCGGCGCCGCGCGCGATGCCCTTGCCGCGCAGCAGCGCGGCGATGCCGTCGAGCCCCGCGAGGACCGCGTCGCCGACGTTGCGCGACCGGAGCAGGTCCGTCATCCGCGCGATCACCCCGTCCCACTCGGCGGCGCTCACGCAGGCGTCGAGCCCCCGGTCGGCGACGATCACGACCCGCCGCTCGAACAGGCTCACCAGCACGAGGATCGCCGTGCGGGTCGCCGTCGCGGACAGCCCGCGCTCGAGGAACGCCACCTTCGCGTACTGGCTGACCTCGAGCTCGGCGCGCGACTCGCGCAGGAAGAGGCGCGCGAAGGCGGGCACGTACACGCTCGCGGCGGCCGCAAGCGCGCCGGTGCCGAGGATCGTGAAGGCGGACCACAGGGCCGCCCCGGTCGTGATCCAGTCGGGGCGCAGCAGGTCGCCGACCGCGACCGCGAGGGCCGCGAGCGACGCGCCGAGCGCGAACGCCTCCCACACCGTCTCCGGATAGACGTCGGACTTGCCGGTGACGAGAGTGACGACCTCGACGCCGAGCTCCGCCTCCAGCGCCTTGACGCGGGCTTCGATCGCCTGGGATTCGCTGGAAGTGAGGGGCATGCGGACCGCGCGGGGCGGGCTCAGAGCGTGCGGGAGAGGTAGACGGCGCCAGGCAACGGGTTGTGATAATACGGCGAACAGGGGCCGAAGCCCAGTCGCTCGTACAGGCGGCGCGCGTCGGTCATGTGTTCGAGCGTGTCGAGCTTGAGTTGGCGGCAGCCGGTGGCGCGCGCCGCCGCGACGATCGCCTCGACCAGCCGCTCGCCCAGCCCCTGTCCCCGCGCGACGGGCTTCACGTACAGGCGCTTGACCTCACCGACGGCACCGTCGGGCACGCCCGCCTCGGCAAGCGGCCGCAGCGCGATGCAGCCGACGGCAGCGCCCGCGGGGCCGGCGAGCAGCAGGCAGCCACGCGGCGGCGCGTACGCGCCGGGAAGCGTCGCCAGCTCCTCGGCGAAACCCTGGAAGCACAGGTCGACGGCGAGCCAGTCCGCGTACTCGCGGAAAAGCGCGCGCGCCTCGTCCATGTCCGCGGGCGTCGCGGCGCGCCGGATCGTCGCGGGCGTCGTCAGCTCGGGCGCTCGCACGCGGTGATCTTGAGCTCGCTGCCGGGAAACTGCGCCTGCAGGTCCTTCAGGCGTGCGACGACCGACTGCTGCGGATCGCGCACGACGACCACCGTCTGCGTGATCGGCTGCGCGCGCGGCTGCACCTTCGCGAGCGTCACGCCGAGCTGCGCGAGCTCCTCGGCATACGCGACGGCCGCCGCCTCGACGCGGAACACGCCCAGCGAGATCGCGAACTGGCCCCTCGGCGCGTCCGCCACCGCGAGTTCCTTCACGCCCTGCCGGCGCAGCTCGCCGATCCTCGTCTCGGCCGCCGCGCGCGTCGCGAACGGGCCCATGTTGACCCAGTAGCCGGAGTCGAACTCGACGCGCTTCTGCGACAGCAGGCGGCCGAGCGCCAGCGGCTCGAGCTCGGCCAGCGCGCGCACGCGCTCCGGGTCGGACAGCGGGCCCCACTCCACGCACACGTCGGCCAGCGCCGCGACCTTGGCCGGGCCCAGGGCCGCGACCTGCTGCGGCGTGAGCAGCTTGATCTTGTCCGGCTGCACCTGGTCGGCGAGCAGCATCGCCTCGCCGCCGCCGCTGTCGAGCTTCGTGTACGCGTACAGCGTCAGGTTCGCGAGCAGCAGCAGGACGATGACGATGCGCATGGGAGTGGGGAGGAACGAGGGTCAGACTCGGATTTCCTCGATACGACGCCGCGACTCGGAGAAATGAGGGTCAGACTCGAATTTCCTCGATACGACGCCGCAATTCGGAAAACGCGCAGCAGGAAACTCGAGTCTGACCGTCATTTCTCGTCGCGATCCGTCGCGAGGACCAGCACGCCCTCGAGCACCAGATTATCCACGACCTCCAGCGGCCCGGTAAGGTGCGGCGCGACGTCGTGCGCGGCGCCGCCGGTCAGGTAGCACTTGACGACGGTGTCCTCGCGGCGGAGCTGCGTGCGCATCTGCCCGATCGCGCCGCACACCGCCTGCACGGCCCCGGTGGCGAGGGCGTCGGCCGTGCTGGTCGGGAAGTCGAGGACGCGGCCCGGCGCGACGCGCAGCGCCGCGGTGCGCTCGGCCATCGCCTGCAGCATGAGGCGCGGCCCCGGCAGGATCAGCCCGCCGCGCAGCACGCCCTGCGCGTCGAGCGCGTCGACCGTCACCACGGTGCCGGCGTTCACGACCACGCACGGGGCGGGGAAGAGCTCGCTCCCCACCGCGCGCCGGCGCGCCGCCACCAGCAGTGCCCAGCGGTCCGCGCCGAGCTGCGCCGCGGGCCGGTAGCGGCTCACGATGCCCGCGCCCGCCTCCTGCGCGACCAGCCACTCGACCGCGACGCGCCAGCGCGCCACCTGGCTCTCGACGCGCACCCGCGCCGCCTCGCCGGCCACGTTGACGCCGATCGCCCGGAACGGGCGCGGCAGGTTCTGCCAGTCGCGCAGCGACAGCGTGCCGATCTCGGCGTTGGGAAGCACGCCCTGCGCGAGCCAGCCGCGCGGGCCGTGCAGGCCCCACTTGGTCCGGCTGTTGCCGACGTGCAGGATCAGCGCAGGACCCATGACCGGGGGAGCGGCGGCCGCGCGGAAGCGCCGGCCGCGGGAGGCGGCCTACGCGCGGCGCAGCGAGATCTCGCCGGAGAGGAACCGCGCGCGGCGCGGGCCGTCGGCCAGCACCAGCGCACCGGTGCTGTCCACGCCGGCGACGGTGCCCTTGACGCTGGCGCCGTCGGGCAGCAGCAGCTTCACCGGCTTGCCCTGGTACGCGTGACGCCGCTGCCACTCGGCCGCGAACGCGGGGAATCCGGCGTGCGCGTAGGCGTCGAGCGTCGTCGCGAGCTCTGCGGCCAGCCGCGCGAGCAGGTGGTTGCGGTCGATCGGCGGCGCACCGCGGCCGGCGACGGTCGTGAGGTCGCTGATCGGCTGCTCGAAGCTGCGGCGCAGCTCCGCCGGCAGCCGCACGTTGAGCCCGACGCCGACGACGACCGTCGACGGCCCGAGCGCGTCGCCGTTCAGCTCGACGAGGATGCCGCCGACCTTCAGGTGACGGTGCACGAGGTCGTTCGGCCACTTCAATTCGACGCCCGCGAGGCCTTCCGCCTCCAGCGCGCGCACGACGGCCACGCCGACCGCGAGCGACAGGCCCGCGAGGTAGCCCGCGCCCTGCTCGAACCGCCAGCCCAGCGAGAACGTGAGGCTGCCGCCGGCGACGGCGGTCCACGCCTTGCCACGGCGGCCGCGGCCGGCCGACTGCCATTCGGCGGCGAGCACGCAGCCGTGGATGTCGCGCCGCTGCGACCGGCGCAGGAGCTCGGTCGACGTCGAGCCGATCTGGTCGACGACCTCGACTTCGAGCAACGGGAAGTGAGGGCCCTTCTCGGCAATGGCCCGCAACGACCGGCGCACTTCGTCGGCATTGAGGAAATCCGGGGCGGCGGTGAGCCGGTAGCCCAGCCCGCGGACCCGCTCGAGCGACAGCCCCGCCGACTCCGCCTGCTTCAGGAGCTGCGAAACCCGCGCGCGCGTCAATCCCACCGTCGCGGCGAGGTCTTCGCCGGAGTGGAAGGCGCCGTCCGAAAGCTGGCGCAAGAGCGAGAATCCGAGAGGAGTAAGCACTGACATCAGCCTGTCATGTTGCACCGCCGAATGTACCACGCGCGCGTCGTTCGCGCACCACTTTCGGGCCCTTGGACAAGTCCATATGCGGCCGCGAGCCGCGAAACGCAAGCCGCACCCCGAATTTCCTTCGGATCAAGACGTTGCGCTCGTCGACCCGTGCATTTGCCTGGTCGGTCCGCCCGCTTGCCGCGTCGCGTCTGTGGTACTGACACCGCGCGCACCGCTCAGGTTCGCAATCGCTCCAACAATCGCTCGTGCAGCGCCGGATCGCCGGTCGCCAGCACCGGCCCGCCCTGGTCGCAGCGGCCGCCGTGCCAGTCGGTGATCCGGCCGCCGGCGCCCTCGACGATGGGGATCAGCGCCTGCACGTCGTACGGCTGCAGCCCGTTCTCGATGACGACGTCGACGAAGCCCATCGCGAGCTGCGTATAGCAGTAGCAGTCGCCGCCGTAGCGCAGGAACCGCGCGTCGTCGGTCACGGCCTTCAGCGCCGCGACCTCCGCGGGCGTGCGGAACTGGCGGGGGTCGGTGGTCACGACGATGGCGTCCTCCGGCCGCGCGCACCGGCGCGTGGCGAGCGTCCGGCGCTCGCCGCCGCGCCGCCACTGCGCGGGGCCGCCGGCCGCGCCGACGAACGTCTCGCCGACGTACGGCTGGTGGACGACGCCCGCCACCGGCCGCGTGCCGTCGTGCAGCGCGATCAGCACGCCCCAGTGCAGCTGCCCGAGGATGAAGCTCTTCGTCCCGTCGATCGGGTCGATCACCCACGTGCACGGCGACGAGCCGGCCACGCGGCCGTGCTCCTCGCCGTGGATGCCGTGGTCCGGATACGCGCGGCGGATCGCCGCGCGGATCACCTCCTCGGCCTCGCGGTCGGCGACCGTCACCGGGTCGTAGCCCATGAAGTTGCGCTTGTCCTCCACCGCGATGACCTCGCGGAAGTGGGGCAGGATCGCGGCGCCGGCGGCGAGCGCGGTGCGGTAGGCGAACTCGAGGTAGTCGGCGGCGTCGCGCGGGCTCATCGGTGCATTGTGCGGGGCGGGCGGGCGGTTGCCTATGCCGGAAAATCGATTCCTGATCCGCGAGGCTCCCTCACGCCGCGCCGCCGCGCGCGGCGAGGATCTCGCGTTCGGCGTCTGCCGCCAGCACGTCCTTCCACGCGCCGGCGTTGTCGCGCTGTGCCAGCCACCGTGCGGTGTCGGCGACGGTGGTTGCCAGCGCGCGCGTGGCGAGCCCCGATGCCTCCGCCTTCGCGCAGTCGAACGCCATGAACCCGGCGACGTCGGCCATCGACGCGGGCAGCCACAGCGGCAGTCCGGTCCACGGCTCGACCTTCTTCTCGAGCAGCAGGTCGTCCGCCGTCCACGCCGGACGCGGCGCGCCGGGGCCGGCGACGTCGACGGCGGCCGCCACGAGGTCGCCGAACGTCCAAAGTCCCGCGGGGCTCGTCGCGTTGTACACGCCGCCACGTCCCGTCGCGGCGAGGCCGACCATCCACGCCGCGAGGTCGCGGGCGTCGATGCACTGGATCGGGCGCTCCGGCGGCGCGGGCACGACGGCCGCCGGCGCACGGTCGCCCAGCAGGTGCGGGTGGACGAAGCGCGCCGCCCAGTAGCCGAAGCGGTCGGTCGGGTCGTGCGGGCCCACGATGAGCCCCGGGCGCACGTTGAGCGCGCGGTCGCCGAACACGTCGGCGACGACGCGCTCGCAGGCGGCCTTCAGCGGCCCGTAGTGCTTGGCGACCTCCTCGGTCGCGGGATCCGCGAGCACGCCGACCGCGGCGGACTCGTCGAGCCCGGGCCGGGCCGTGTCCGCGTAGACCGACAGCGACGACACGAAGACGTAGCGGCCCACGCGGGGCGCGAGCAGCCCGGCCGACGCGCGCACGATCCGCGGCACGTAGCCCGACGTGTCGACCACGGCGTCCCACTCGCCGGCGGCGAGCGCCTCCAGCCCGGGCGCGACGGCGGGGTCGCGGTTGCCGGTGCGCGCGTCGACGCGGCCGCCCCAGTGGTTCGGCTGCCGGCCGCGCGTGAAGACCGTGACGTCGTCACCGCGCGCGAGCGCCGCGTCGACGACGTGGCGGCCGAGGAAGCGCGTGCCGCCGAGGACGAGGAGTTTCATGGATCCGCCTTCGTTGCCGTCCGGCCCCTCTCACCCCAGCCCTCTCCCCGCATGCGGGGAGAGGGAGTGGCTCCGGCGGCCGCCTGTGGCTGCTCCCTCTCCCCGCAACGCGGGGAGAGGGCCGGGGTGAGGGGCAAGCGGCGCGTCGTCACCTCGGCACGATCTGCACGCCGTTGAGCTTCTCCTGCGCCTCGATCAGCGACGCGACGTACTTGTCGCCGAAGCCCATGAGGTTCGCGTTGACGAGGCTCTGGTGCACGGCCTCGCCGACGATCGCCGACACCGGCAGCGACTCCGCGAAGTGCGTGTAGTAGCGCAGGTCCTTCATCGCGTTGACCAGGGTGAACTTGAGGCCGGTCAGGTCGCCGTGGCCCTCGAGCATCTTCCCCACCATCATCTGGAAGATGCCGGAGTTCACGGCGCCCGCCGAGATCACCTGGTGCAGCTTGGCGATCGACAGGCCGGACTTCGCGGCGGCGGCGAGCGCCTCGGCCGTCGCCGTGGCGATCGCCTGCGCGATGAAGTTGTTGATGAGCTTCAGCACGATGCCGTGCCCCGGCGGCCCGGCGTGGATGATGTTCTCGCAGAACGCCTCCAGCACCGGCTTCAAGTCCGCGAACGTCGCGTCGTCGGCGCCGACCATGATGTTGAGCCGGCCCTGCTCGGCCTCCACCGGCGTGCGCGCGAGCGGCGCGTCGACGAAGCGCACGCCCTTCGCGGCGAGGTCGTCGCGCATCTTCGCCGTCGTCGCGGGCTCGCTCGTCGACGTGTCGACGACGATCATCCCGCGGCGCGCCACCGTCGCGATGCCCTCGGGCCCGTTGACGACCTCCTCGACCTGCGGCGCCCCGGTGACGCACAGGAACACGATGTCGGCGTCGCGCGCCACGTCCGCGTTGGTCTTTCCCTCCTTCGCCCCGGCGGCCAGCAGGTCCTCGAGCGGCTTGCGGTTGCGGTTGGCGCGCACCGCGAGCGGAAAGCCCTTGGTGACGAGGTTCTTCGCGATGCCGTGGCCCATCAGGCCGACGCCGACGAAGCCGATGCGTGGTTTGCTCATTGGGAATTCCCCTTCGGACGATTGCGGATTGCGGAACTCAGTCGATCACCGTCGGCTCGGCGGGCGCCATCAGCGCGCGCCGGCGCTCGTGCCAGGTCAGCAGCAGGCCGCTGCCGCCGATGATCGCCATGCCGGCCAGCGTCAGCGCGTCGGGAAAGTCGGCGAACACGAGCCAGCCGACCAGCGTCGCGAACACGAGGTGCGCGTAGGTGAAGGGCGTCAGCGCGGACGCCGGCGCGCGCTGGAACGCGAGGATCAGCAGGAAGTGCCCGCCCGTGCCCAGCACGCCCACCATCACGAGCTTCGCCATGTCGAGCCACGTCAGGTCGAGCCGCGAGCCGAAGAACGGCCACGCCACCGTCATCACCGCGGCGCCGACCAGCGCCGGGTACAGCAGCATCACGCGCGGGTCCTCCCGCGCCATCACGCGCGTCAGGATCTGGAACACCGCGTAGAACGACGCCGAGCACAGCACGAGCAGCGACGCGCCCTGGAACAGGTCGGCCCCGGGCCGCACGATCAGCAGCATCCCGGTGATGCCGGCGACGACGAACGCGACGCGCGGGCGCGTCATCCGCTCGCCCAGGAACGCGACGGCGAGCAGGATCACGAGGACCGGCGTCGTGTAGTTGATCGCCGTCGCCTCGGCGAGCGGCAGCGAGCCGAGCGCCAGGAAGAAGCACAGCGACGACGAGATCAGCAGCAGCCCGCGGACGAGCTGCAGCGGCAGCCGCTGCGTCCGCACCATGCCGCGGCCCATCGTGGGCCCGAGCCAGATCAGCATCGCGATCACCTGGAACGCCCACCGGGCCCAGACCAGGAACGGCACGGGGAGGCGCGGCAGCATCGTCTTGATCGTCGCGTCCATGATCGAGAACGTGGCGACCGCGCCGACGATCATCAGCACCGCGGACGGCGGGATGTGCGCGTGCGTCACTTCTGCGCCGCCAGGAACGCGTTGAGCGGCGCCGCCTGCGCGTCGCGCAGCGCGAGGCACAGGTCGATGCGCTCCAGCGCCTGCCGGTACCTGCGCGCGCCGGCGTCGACGGCGGCGAGCCGGGCCTCGAGCAGCGCGACGAACTGCGCGCGCTCGACGGGAGTGCACGCGTCCTGCGCCCAGGTCGCGAGGGCGCTGCGCTGCTCCCGGGGCAGGCGCGCCTCGACCTCGCCGATGTTCGCGCCGAGCCACGCGAGCGCGTCCGGTCGCGTCGCCGGGTGGGCGAGCGCCGCGCGCACGACCTGCAGGCTCTCGCGCGGGTGCAGCGCGGGGTCGAGCGCCAGCGCCAGCGCGCGCTGCCGCAGCCCCGCGTCGCGAAACTGGCCGAGGGCGTTCAGCACGTCGTCGCGCTCGTTGCCGTCCTTCGTCGTCTTCGCCACGGCGGCCAGGCCGTCGAAAAGCGCCGGCCCGTCCTTGCCGGCGGTGCGGGCCGCGGTCTCGAGCACGATGCGCCGCACCTGCGGCGGGACGGCGTCGCGGTCCGCGAGCCAGCGGCGCGCGAGCCGGCGCGCCTCGCGCGCCAGCGCCGCGTCCTGCCCGGCGTCGGCGACCAGCGGCAACGCGACCTCGCGCAGGCGCGCGACGTCGGGCGCGTCGCCCTTGCGCGGGAGCCAGCCCACGTAGTGCGCCCGCGGCCCGAACTGCGCCCGCAGCCACGCCGCGTACTTCGCCGCATTGGCAGGCGCGACGAGCTCCTGCGGCATGCCCTCGGCGATCTCGTACGCGCGCCGCGCGACGCGCCCGTCGCGGCTGCCCGCCTGCCGTGCGGCGAGCGGCAGCGCGTCCTGGTACCCGACCACGCCGCTGCGCGCCAGCACGTCGACGTCGGCGAGCAGCGGGTCGTAGTCGGCGTCGCCGAGCACCTTCGCCGCCCGCGGCAGCGCCGCGTAGAGCTGCGGCGACAGCCGCGGCAGGTAGTACCCCAGGCCCGAGCGGTTGGCGAGCACCCACTGCGGGCACGCGGCGGCGTCGAGCGGCACCTTCTGGACGGCGTCGCGCACGAGCGTGCACGTGCGCCGGCCCTTCGTCGCGTCGCCGTGCTCGAAGCACGCGGGGAACACCCAGCGTTCCGCGGGAGCCGGAGCCGGGGCCGCCGCGCCGGCCGGGGCGAAGCGCCGCTGCGAGACCTCGAGCGCGGGCGCCCCGCTGCAGTCGAGCTTCACGTCGAGCAGCGGCACGCCGGCCCGCTCGACGAAGTCGCGGAACGACGGCAGGATCGCGTCGTCGGTGGCGGCCAGCGCCGCGAAGAAGTCGTCGGCCGTCGCGTTGCCCCACGCGTGCTTCGCGACGTACCGGCGCACGCCGTCGCGGAACCGCTCCGGTCCCAGCCACTGCTCGAACATCGCGAGGACGGTCTCGCCCTTCGCGTACGTGATGTTGTCGAACGCGGCGCGCACGTCGGCCGCGTCGGTGACCGGCTGCCGGATGCGCCGCGCCGCGGCCAGCCGGTCGTAGTCGATCGCCGTCGAGCGCTGGCGCGACCGCCACGCGCCGCGCGGCCAGTCGGGGCGCAGCTCCTGCACGACCTTCGTCCCCAGCCACGAAGCGAACGACTCGTTGAGCCACAGGTCGTCCCACCACGCCATCGTCACGTAGTCTCCGAACCACATGTGCGCGATCTCGTGCGCGGTGACGCCCATGAAGCGCTGCTCGAACGCCGGCGACATCTCGTCGGGCCGCGCGAGCAGGATCCGCGCCGTGTAGGTCACGAGGCCGGGGTTCTCCATCGCGCCGCCGAACGTCGTCCGCGGGACCGTGATCAGGTCGAGCTTCGGGAACGGGTACGGCTGCCCGAAGAAGTGCTCGGTCGCCGCGAGAATCGCGCCGGTGTTCGCGGCGGCGTAGGCGGCCTCGTCGGCGCGTCCCTTCGGCGTGACGATCGCGATCGGCGTCGCGTTGCGGCCGGCGCGGCCGGCGTCGCGCACGTCGAACTCGCCGACGGCGAACGCGATCAGGTACGAGGGAAGCCGCGGCGTCCGCGCGAACGCGACTTCCTTCGTGCCGTCGGGCGCGTCGGCCTCGCGCTCGACCGGCATGTTCGAGAACGCGGAGAGTGCGCGCGGCACGACCAGCGTGAGCTTCCACTCGGCCTTGATGTCCGGCTCGTCGAAGCAGGGAAACGCGCGGCGCGCGTCCATCGGCTCGAACTGCGTCAGTACGTACCAGCGCCCGGCCTCCTGCTGCCGAAACACCCCGATCGCGCCGATCGACTCGATCGGGGCCGTGTAGGAGAGCGCGATCCGCGCGTCGCCCGCCGGCAGCGGCCGCTCGAACCTGAGGCCCATGACGTCGTCGCTGCCGCCGATGCGCACGGCGGGGATCTCCTCCCCCGCAGCACCGCCGACGACGGCTTTCGCGTCGCGCAGCGTGATCTGCCGCGCGTTGAGCCACACGACGTCGGTCGATTTCTCGACGCGCACGTCGATGTCGATCGTGCCGGCGAACGTCGGGAGCGCGGGATCGATCGTAAGCCGCGGCGCGTAGCGCACCGGCACGACGTCGCGCGGCAGCCGCAGGCCCGGCACCGGCGGCGTCGCCGCCGGCGGCTGCACCTCGGCGTGCGCGCACCAGGCCGCGAGTCCGACCGCGGCTGCCGCCGCCGTGCGCGCGCACGCGCCCCGGAGGATGGCGACTTGCGAGCGGAAGCGCGGGACGGCAGACACGTGGGGGAGCCCGAAAAAGCATGCCGGGCCTCGACGGCCCGGCAACTGGTCTTACCAGTTTACCAATCCGGGCGTCCGCCGTACAGCGACGACGCCCGTCCGTCCGCAATAATGAGGGTCAGACTCGAATTTCGCGAAACCCCGACGCGAAAATGAGGGTCAGACTCGAGTTTTGCCGGACTGCCGCGAAATTCGAATCAAAAGCAGGGTCAGAGACGACTTTCGCCAAACAGGAGTATCGGCAGACTACGGCGAAAGTCGTCTCTGACCCTACTATTCGCGACCATGCACGACCTTGCCGTCATCACGACCCTGGCCGGCGCGCTCGCCGCCGCGCTGGTGTTCGGCTGGATCACGCAGCGGCTGGGGCTCACGACGCTGGTCGGTTACATGGTGGCGGGCATCCTCGTCGGCCCGCACACGCCCGGCTTCGTCGCCGACACGCGGCTCGCCGCGCAGATGGCCGAGATCGGCGTCATCCTGCTGATGTTCGGCGTCGGCATGCACTTTCACCCGCAGGAGCTCCTGCGCGTGTGGAAGATCGCGGTGCCGGGCGCGGTCGCGCAGAGCGCGGTCGCGGCCGTGGCGGGCTGGGCCTGCGCGCGCTGGTTCGGCTGGAGCAACGCCGCCGGCATCGTGTTCGGCATGGCGCTCGCCGTAGCGAGCACGGTGGTGCTGATGCGGATGCTGGTCGACCGCGACCGGCTCGCGACCCGCGCCGGCCACGTCGCCGTCGGCTGGCTGATCGTCGAGGACCTTTTCACCGTCGTCGCGCTGGTCGTGCTGCCGGTGCTCGCGACCGACGCCGCCGACGCGGCGTCGTTCGGCGTCCCGCTGCTGATCGCGCTCGGCAAGGCCGCCGCGTTCGCCGCGATCGTCTGGGTCGTCGGCGGCCGCGTCGTCGGCGGCGTGATGGAGCGCATGGCGCGCGCGCGCTCGGAGGAGCTATTCACGCTCGCCGTATTCGTGCTGGCGCTCGGCATCGCGATCATCGCCGCCGAGGGGTTCCACGTGTCGGTGGCGCTCGGCGCCTTCATCGCCGGCCTCGTCGTCGGCCAGTCGCGCTTCGGCCCGCAGGCGTCCGGCTTCATGACGCCTTTCCGCGACGTGTTCTCGGCGCTGTTCTTCGTGTCGGTCGGCATGCTGTTCGACCCCGGCTTCGTCGTGCGCGAGCCGCTGCTGGTCGCAGCCGCGCTGGCGATCGTGCTCGTCGTCAAGCCGCTCGTCGCGCTCGCGATCGTCAAGCTCATCGGCGACGAGCGCGGCACGGCCGCGACGGTCGCGGTCGGGCTCGCGCAGATCGGCGAATTCTCGTTCATCCTCGCCACGCTGGGCCGCGGGCTCGGCATCCTGCCGCCGGAGGGCCTCGACGCTCTCGTCGCCGCGGCGATCTTCTCGATTGCGCTCAATCCGGTGCTGTTCCGGCTGCTGGCGCGGCAGCAGGCCGCACCGCCGGCGGCGGCCGAAGCGGCCGCGGCGTCCGCCCCGGCGCCCGTCCCGGGCGACACCGCTGTCGTGATCGTCGGCACCGGCGAGCTGACGCGCCGGGTCGTCGCGCGCTGTACCGGGAGCGGCATCGGCGTCGTCGTCGTCGGCGACGACCTCCCGGCGCTCGACGCCTGCCGCGCTCTGGGGGCCGCCGCCGTCTACGGCAGCGCGGCGCGCGCCGACGTGCTGCGTGCCGCACGCGCCGAGCACGCACGGGCGATCGTCGTCACCGACGCGCCGCTCGCCGACAAGATGGCCGTGTGCTTCGCGGTGCGCAGCCTCGCCCCGCGCGTCGCGATCGTCGCGACGGCGGGCAACGACGCCGAGCGCGCGTGGCTCGAGGAGTTCGGCGCGACGTTCGTCTGCGACGCGCTCGACGGCCTCACGGATGCGGTGGTGCGCTCGCTGCGGCAGGCGCTGTGACGGCGGCGCCGAGGATGCGCAGCGCCGCGTGCGCGGCGCCGAAGCCGTTGTCGATGTTGAGCACGGACAGCCCCGACGCGCAGCTCGCGAGCGCCGCGTTCAGCGCCACCTGCCCGCCGGCGCCCACGCCGTAGCCGACCGAAACGGGCACCGCCAGCACCGGGCACGCGACCAGCCCCGACAGCACCGAGAACAGCGCGCCCTCCATGCCGGCCACCGCGATCACGACGCGATGCGCGCGGATCTCCGGCAGCCGCTCCATCACCCGCCACAACCCCGCAACGCCGACGTCGACGATCAGCGTGGCCGCCTCGCCCTCGAACGCCAGCGTGCGCGCCGCCTCGCGCGCGACCGCGGCGTCCGACGTCCCGCCGGCAACGATCGCAACGCGCCCGACCGCGCGCGGCGCCATCGGCTCGCCCAGGATCGCCGTGCGCGACGCGGCGTCGTAGTCGAGCGCGTCGCGCACGCGGGCGTCGAGCTTCGCGTGGTGCTCGGGGGCGAGGCGCGTCAGCAGCAGGCGCCGCCCGAGCTCCGCCGCGTGCCCGACGATCGCGTCGATCTGCGCCGCCGACTTGGGCTCGCACAGCACGGCTTCCGACGCGCCGGTGCGCGCCGGCCGCTCCCAGTCGAGGCGGAAGTCAGTCATCGGCGGCGGCGTGCAGGAACGCCGCGCCGCGCGCGTAGCGGCGCACGCCGGCGAACGTGCGTCCCTCGGCGGCGCAGGCGCGCGCCCCCACGTCGCGCGCGATCGCGCCGGCGGATGCGTCATCGCGCCCGACCTCGATCACGATGCCCGCGTGCGTGACGCGGCAGCGCAGCACCTCGTCATGGCCCAGCGCGGCGGCGAGCGCGGCCTCGACGCGGTCGACGAACGCGAGGTCCGCGACGTCGATGCCGATGCCCGTCTCGACGCGGCTCGCGAGGCACGGTTGCGCCGGCAGCGTCTCGAGGTCGCCGAGGCGCAGGCGCGCGGCGAGCGCGTACACGTCGGCCTTCGCGAGACCCGCCTCGACGTACGGGTGCGCGACGCCGTGCTCGGTGGCCGCACGCAGGCCGGTAGTCGGCGAGGTCGTCGCGGTTGGTCCCCGACACGATGGGATCGGCCGTGCGCTCGCGGATGCGCGCGTAGAGGTTGGTCTTGCAGAAGTAGCAGCGGTCGACCGGGTTGGCGCGATAGCGCGCGTCGGCGTACTCGCCGGCGTCGATCAGCGCGAGCGCCCAGCCGTGGCGCGCGGCGGTCCTCGACGCGGGCGCGCGCCGCGGCCGGCGCAGGCCCGCGCGTGGAACATCGTCGCCGGCGCGCGCGGGCCGCTGCGCGACGTGCGCGAGCGTCAGCGAGTCGACGCCGCCGCTCACCGCCACCGCGACGCTCGGGTGGCGGTCGAGCGCCGCGACCAGCCGGGCGAGCATGGCGTCGGCGAGCGGCGCGTTCATGCGCGACCCGGTCGCCGGCGTGCGTAGAGCCCCTCCCGGCCCTCCTTGCAGGGCGCGCCATCGCCTGCAGGCGATGGCCGCTCGAGCGGCGCCGAGGATGCTCAGCGAGCCCGCTCTCGCCCCCGCAAGCCGGGGAGGGGAGCCACGCTTCGACGCCGCCGCGTCGATGGATCCTCCCTCTCCCCGCTTGCGGGGAGAGGACCGGGGTGAAGAACGCTCATTCGTCGTCGTCCAGCGCGCGCCCGCTCGGCCTGCACGCGCGCCGCGCCGCGCCGCCAGCCCAGGCCCGTTCGCGACGCCGTCGTGCGCCGCCTTCGCCGTCCGCGTGCCGTCGGGCCGGCGCGCCTTCCACCGGAATCGGCGGCGCGCCGGCCGCGACCTCGTCGCGCGCGAGCACGCGCCGGCGCTCGTCGCGCACGCGCAGGCCGATCGTCGACGTCTCGCCGAAGCGCGCGGCGATCGCGGCCTCCGCCGCGTGCGGCCGCGCGAGCACGCGGAACTCCGTCAGCGGCCGGCCCTTCTTGCCAGACCGCGCGGCGAGCGACACGTCGACGACGCCGTCGACCGCGCGCAGGCGGTCCGCGGCGAGCGCCAGTTCCTCGCCGGTCATGTCGTCGACGTCGAACTCGACCGTCGTCACCGCGTCGTCGGTCACCGTGTCCGCCGCCGCGAACACGAGCGCCCGCAGGACGTTCGGCACGCCCGGCAGCGTGCGCGTGCCCGCACCGCAACCGCTGCCGACGAGGCGGCCGGCGCCGCCGCCCGCGCCGCACGCGGCCGCCGGCACGAGGTGGCGCAGGATATAGCCCGTCGGCGTCACCCGTTCGCCGGCCACGCCATCGTCGTGCCACCGGTAGCCTCCGAGCAGCGCGACCGTCGCGGGTGCGGGCACGGGCAGCGTGCCGTGGGCGGTGCGCACCGTCCCTCCGCCGCGCGGCAGCGACGACGCGCTCCAGCGCGCGCCGGCAAGCCGCGCCGCGATCGCCCCTGCCGCCACGACGTCCAGCAGCGAGTCCCAGTCGGCCAGCTCGTGGAAGTGCACGGCGTCGACGGCGATGCCGTGGACGCGCGCCTCCGCCTCCGCGAGCAGCGCGCAGGCGCGCGTAGTCGCGCACGTCCGCCGCGAGCGGCGCCCCGGCTCGCGCAGCGCCCGGTGCGACGTGCCGGCGTGCGCATCGCGGGCGTGCGCGTATGGCGTCGTGCAGCCGAAGCGGCGGGCCGCCAGTGCCCCCGACGTCGCGGCGGAGAACGCCGGCAGCGCGCGGTCCGCCGGCTTCACGGCGGCGACGGCCTGCAGCACAGCCGCTTCCAGCGCCGGCAGCGCGTCGACCATCGCCGCGACGAACATGTCGCCGGCGATGCCGCCGACGGCGTCGAGGTGGATGGCGAGCGACGCCGGCGCGGGCAGGTCAGGCGACGACCGGGACGACATAGGGCCCTTCGGGGATCACGGCGAGCGCCGGGTCGTTCGCGTACGCGAGCGCCGCGGCGACGGCCGCGCCGGCGGACGCCACGGGCTCGACGCCGGTCAGCGCGAGGTCGTCGCCGGCGAGCCCCGTCGTGTACAGCTGCACGCGGCCGACGCGCATCGGCTTTAACTGCATCTCGGTCTGCCACTCGTCGACGTCGGCCAGCCGCTTTTCGAGCAGCGAGGCGAGGAACGCGTCGGGCCCCAGTTCCACCAGCCGCTTCTGCGCCGCGCGGAACGCGCCGGAGCCGAAGCCTTCCGAGCAGGCCGACGCGACGATCAGCGTCCCGCCGGGCTCGAGGATGTCGAGCGGCGTCACCATCCCCTTGACGGTCTGGTAGTACGTCTTGTCGAGCGGGTGCCCGGCGGCCGACGTGAGGATCGTCCGGAACTTCCGGCCGACGGGCACGCGGACGCTGTCGGCGACGAAACGCACCGCGGCGAGGTGGCTCGCGACGATCCCGCCGAAGTTCACGTGGACGAGATCGCGGTGCTCGTCGATGACCGTGTTGACTGCGTACACCTCGCCCAGCATGCGCACGATCGCGAGCTGCTCGTCGTGCAGCGGGTTGCCGTCGAGGTTGCACTGGATCGCCGCCGGGTCCTCCATGAAGCGCGCGCTGTGGAACGTGCGGATCGTGTCGGCGTGGGCGACACCCGGCGCGATCACCTTGCGCCCGCCCGACCAGCCGGCCATGAAGTGCGGCTCGACCAGGCCGGTCGCGATCTTGAGGTCGGCCTCGGCGAACCGGCGGTCGATCTTCACCGGCGTGCGCCGCGCCGGCGTGAAGCCCAGGTCGACGTGCGCGGCGTCGTCGCGCGCGAAGTGGTTCTCGACGCGCGCGTGTTCGAACACCCACGGGTCGCCGACGACCTCGGCCAGCTCCTCGCCCTCGTTCGGCCGGTGCAGGCCGGTGGCGACCAGCACGGTGACGCGCTCGCGCGGCACGCCCTCGTCACGCAGCGCTTCTATCAGCGGCCGCAGGAACAGGTGGTTGGGCACCGGGCGCGTGATGTCGCAGATCAGGATGCACGCGCTCTTCCGGCCGCGGACGAGGTCCGCGTACGGCGGAGCGTCCACCGGCCGGGCGAGCGCCGCGCGCACGGCCGCGTGCGGGTCGGGGAGCACCGGCAGCGGGCGCTTGCCGATCACCGTCGGCCGCGCGGCCCGCGGCAGCGGGACCGCAAGCCCCTGCTTCCCGTAGAGGATCTCGACCGACTCGGCGTGCTGGCTGGCGCTGGTCATGGCAACCGCGCGGCGCCGGGGACGAGGCGCGACGCGCGCGGCGCAAGTGTATCCCACGGGCGCGCGCACGGACCGGCTTCGGATCGGTATCATCGCGGCATGATCGGCGCCGGCCACACCGACCGCTTCCTCGACGACGGGGAGGTCCGCGCGATCGTCCGCGCGGGGCTCGACTCGCTCGCTCCCGACGGCAAGCGGCTGCTGTTCGTCATCCCCGACGGCACGCGGACGATGCCGATGCCGCAGATGTTCGCGCTGTTCGGCGAGTTCCTCGCCGACCGCGCGACGGCGGTCGACTACCTGATCGCGCTCGGCACGCACCAGCCGATGGACGACGCCGCGCTGTCGCGGCACGTCGGCGTGCCGGTCACCGGCGGCCGCGCCGGCGCCTCGCGCATCTTCAACCACGCGTGGGAGGACCCGGCGACGTTCGCGACGATCGGCGTCATCCCGGCGCACGAGATTGCGCAGCTGTCGGGCGGCCGGATGGCGCAGCCGGTGACCGTGTCGCTCAACCGGCTGATCTTCGACTACGACCAGATCGTGATCTGCGGGCCGGTGTTCCCGCACGAGGTCGTCGGCTTCTCCGGCGGCAACAAGTACTTCTTCCCCGGCATCGCCGGCGCGGACGTCATCAACTTCACGCACTGGCTGGGCGCGCTCATCACCAACTACGAGGTGATCGGCTCCGGCTATACGCCGGTGCGCGCGGTGATCGACCGCGCGGCGTCGCTGGTGTCCGTGCCCACCGCGTGCTTCGCGCTGGTCGTGACGCCCGCCGGCACTGCGGGCCTCTACTTCGGCAGCGCGCGCGCGGCGTGGGAGCGTGCGTCCGCGCTGTCGGCGCAGCGGCACATCGTGTGGCTCGACCGGCCGGTGCGGACCGCGCTGTCGGTGATGCCGCCGATGTACGCCGACGTCTGGACCGCCGGCAAGGGCATGTACAAGATCGAGCCCGTCGTCGCCGACGGCGGCGAGGTGATCATCTACGCGCCGCACATCCGCGAGGTCAGCGTCACGCACGGCCGCATCCTCGAGGAGGTCGGCTACCACTGCCGCGACTACTTCACCGCGCAGCCCGAGCGCTTCGCGTCCTACCCCGGCGGCGTGCTCGCGCACTCGACGCACGTGAAGGGACTGGGCACGTACGACGCCGCGACCGGCGTGGAGACGCCGCGCGTGACCGTCACGCTCGCCACGGGCATTCCCGAGGCGACGTGCCGCAAGATCAATCTCGGCTACCGCGATCCCGCGTCGATCGACGTCGCGGCGTGGAGCGGGCGCGAGAGCGAAGACGTGCTCGTCGTGCCGCGGGCGGGGGAAATGCTCTACCGGCTGCGCGCCCGCTGACGCCCCTCACCCCGGCCCTCTCCCCGCACGCGGGGAGA
>JBGAMF010000075.1:0-19030 GCA_044223185.1 Casimicrobiaceae bacterium
GGCGGGACGCCGGCCCTCGGTTGGTGGCATCCGATGGCCGCATGGAAGCCGTGGCGCTTGCGCTTGCCACCGGAGACGTCCCACTGGGCAGGCCGCCCTTCGATCCGCATCGCCAGCATCCGTCGCAGACTTCGCAGCACCCGACATGACGCACGCCACGGCGCACGGTGCCAGACCCGGCCGAAGGAATGCCACGGCCGTCTGGCACTCTCGCCTGGGCCGCGGGCTGGCGGTACTGGTCCTTGCACTCGCCGCGGTCGAGGCCATGGGACAGGACGCGCGCAACCTCGCGCCCGGTTTCACATCGCTGCCGCCCGATGCGAGGATCCTGGTCGCGCCGATCGACGTGGAGCTCTATTCGATCAGCGCCGGGGGCGTCGCCGAGCCGCGCGCCGACTGGACGCTCGCGGCCCAGGACAACATGAAGAAGGAGCTCGGGCGCCTGCGCGAGCGCTATCGAGGCGACACGGTCGAGCTCGCGGAAGGGACGGCGGACGGGCTCGGCGAGGTGCTCGCGCTGCATGCGGCCGTCGCCCGCTCGATCAGCCTGCACCACGGCATCGGCGGCATCTGGGCGCTGCCGACCAAGGACGGCAAGCTCGACTGGAGCTTCGGCGACGCGCTGAAGCCCCTGCAGGAACAGTCGGGCGCGCGCTACGGGCTCTTCATCTGGGTGCGCGATACCTACGCCAGCGCCGAACGCGTCGCCGCGATGGTGCTGATGGCGATCATCGGCGTCGGCATGTCGGGGGGAACGCAGCAGGGCTATGCGTCGCTGGTCGACCTGGAAAGCGGACGCGTCCTCTGGTTCAACCGGCTGGCGCGCGCCTCGGGCGACCTCCGGGAGTCCGCCAAGGCCGCCGAAACGGTCGACGTCCTGCTCCGCGGCTTTCCGGCACCCCAATGAAGCGCCGCCAGTTCCTGCGCGCCGGTTGCGCGCACTGCGCGCTGCTCGCCGCGGCCGCCCACGGACAGGCCGGAACGGGGCGGTTCGGCGACGAGGCCGCGACCGCGCCTCCCGAGTGGAGCCCGCCGCCCCGGTTCGCGGCCCCCGACCCCGCCTCGGACGAAGGCGGCCTGTGGGCGCTGATGGGACGCGAGGAGCAGCGCCTGCGGCGCAGCCCCTTCCTGATGCGCGACGAAGCGCTGCGCGACTACGTGACGGGCATCCTCTGCCGTCTCGGCGGAGCGCATTGCGCCGACGTCCGCGTCTACGTGATCCGGAACGCGTTCTTCAATGCCAACATGGCGCCCAACGGAATGATGCAGGTCTGGTCGGGGCTGCTTCTCCGGATGGACAACGAGGCGCAGCTGGCCGCCGTCATCGGGCACGAGCTTGGCCACTTCCTGCAGCGGCACTCTCTCGAGCGCCTGCGCGACGCCCGGCAGAAGAGCGCCGCGGGCCTGTTCCTTGTCCCGTTCGGGCTGGTGGGCCTCGCCGGGCAGCTGGCGCTCGTCGCGAGCCGGTTCGCCTACTCCCGCGACCAGGAGCGCGAGGCCGACGCGATCGGCGTCCGACTGATGTCGACGGGCGGCTACGACACCTCGCAGGCCGCCGTCATCTGGTCGAACCTGCTGGCGGAGGTCGAGGCGCGCCCGCAGGCCGACCCGACGAAGTCCAGCGTGCTCTTCGCCGCCCACCCGCCCTCGGAGGAGCGGCGCGAGACGCTCGGGTTGCTGGGCAAGGCCGCGGGAGACAGGGGCGAGTCCGCCTACGCCGCGCAGCTCGCGTCGCGGCGGCTCGAGTTCCTCGAGGACGAGTTGAAGCGCGGCCAGTTCGAGGAGACGTTCGCCCTGCTCGATCGCAAGCTGGGCTCCGATCCAGCGTGCGCCGACTATCGCTATGCGCGAGGGGAGGCACGCCGGCTGCGCGCACAGGACAGGGACATGGAACTCGCCTACGACGACCTGCGCGCGGCGACGGCCGCGCCGGACGTGCCCGCGCCCGCCTTCCGCTCGCTGGGCTTCGTGCTGAGGCATCGCCAGGACAAGGCCGGCGCCGCATCCGCGTTCGCGCGCTACCTCGAGCTCGCGCCCGGCGCACCCGACGCCGCGATGGTCGAGACCTACCTCGGCGAGCTGCAGACGTGACGCGGCTCTTCGCGTTCGTGGTGGTGGCGATCGTCGCCGGCTGCGCGACCGTCACCAAGGTCGACCAGGGCGAGCAGCTCGTGGGCGAGCGGCTCACGGTCAAGCTCGAAGGTCCGTGGAACCGCTTCGAACGCATGGCCGCGTTTCCGGTGCCGACCTGGACCGTCGAGGGCATCACCGTCGATCGCCTGCAGTTCTTCGTCGGCGTGAAGAACGGCGCTGCGCTCGCGCCGCCGTTGCCCGGCCTGCAAGGGCAACGACCGCTGGAGTTCCGCTCGGCGATGCAGCCGCACGAGGTGGTGGCGCTCTTCCAGTCCATGCTCGCCGCCGATGGCTCCACGTTCACCCTGGACCGCCTCGATCCCGTGCCCTTCCTCGGCGGGACCGGCTTCCGCTTCCAGTTCACGGTGGTGCGTCGCGTCGACGAGGTGCGCCTTTCGGGTGTCGGCTACGCGCGGATCAGCGACGGCGAGTTGCACGCGATCCTGTACCAGGCGCCCCGCCTCGGCTTCTACCCCCGCTACGCCCGGCAGATCGAGCAGATGGCGGCGACGGCCGGGTTGCGCCGGTGACCGCCGCGCATCGCCGTCGGCGCAGCCGATCGGCGTCGCGGGGACTCCGTCCTCGTGTTGCGCGGGTGTCGATGCGCGCAATCCGGTGGCGCCGTGCCGCCGCCACGTTCCGGCGTCCACGTGTCGTCGGCGACGCAGGTCGGGGCATCGGCGATGGGCGGATTGCGCGATGACGTTCGGCGCCATGCCGTGACCGCTTCGATCGCGGCGACCTTCCGGTGACCGCGGCACGACGCAGCGCCGCCGCGCTGCTCGCCGCGTCGGCGATCAACCTGCCGTTCGGCACCATCTACGCATTCAGCGTGTTCGTGCAGCCGATCGAGCGGCTGCTGGGCGCGACCCGCGCGGAGACGAGCTTCGTGTTCGGGCTGGCCACGGTGACGCTGACGATCGGGATGAACGCGGCGCCGCTCCTCTACCGGCGGCTCGCGCCGCACTGGCTGGCGCTGGCCTGCGGCCTCGTGAGCGCCGCCGGCCTGTGGCTCGCCGCCGCGGCGACGAGCTTCGCGCAGTTCGCGCTGGGCTACGGCGTGCTGTTCGGGCCGGGCGCCGGCGTGCTGTTCATCGTCGCGCAGCAGGCGGTGAACCAGACCGTCGCGACGCGGCGCGGGCTCGCCAACGGCTACGTCGTCAGCCTCTATCCGCTGGGCGCGATGCTCGGGGCGCCAGTGTTCGGCGCGTCGATCGCGGCCTTCGGCGTGTGGGCGACGCTGGCCGGGCTGGGCGTCGTCGTGCTCTTCGCGTGCGCCGCCGCGGCCGCGCTGCTGCGCGCCGCGCGGATCCGGATGCAGGACGCGACCGCGCCCGCCGCCGCCGGTGGTCCGCTCGGGCGCGCGTTCACGTTGCTCGCGGTCGTCTTCTTCCTCGCCGCCGCCGCGGGGCTCACCGTGCTGAGCCAGGCCGCCGCGATCGTCGAGGCCTACGGCGGCACCTTGGCACTCGCCGTCGGCGCGACCACCTTCGTCACCGGCGCCGTGGCCGCCGCGCGCATCGCCGGCGGCTGGCTCGTCGATCACTGCACGGTCGCGCGCGTGGGCGTCGGCGCCCACGCGTGCTCGCTCGCGGGTGCCGTGCTGCTTGCCGCGCTGCCGACGGCGACGGTGGCCGCGTTCGCGCTCGCGCTCATCGGCGCCGGCTACGGCGTGGTGTCCGGCCTCGCGGCCGGCGCCATCGCGCAGTACTGGCACCGGAACCGGTTCGGGCTCGTCGCGAGCCGCCTCTACATCGCGTGGTGCGCCGCCGCCGTGAGCCTGCCCGTGCTCGCCGGCGCGCTGTTCGACCGCACGGGCGGCTACGCGTCGGTCGTGTGGATCGCCGCGGGCATCAACGTGCTCGGCATGCTCGTCGCGAGCCGGCTGCCGGTGCCGGCGGGACGCGCCGCGGGCTGACGCACGCCGTCGCGGCAGCGCCTGCCCACTTCGAGCGCGCGGCCGCGCCTACCCCGGCTTGCCGTCGAGCCGCTCGCGCGACAGCACCGGCCAGTAGCGCACCGTGTACACGGCGAAGGCCGCCGACCAGAGCACACCCGAGAGCACGACCGTGGACAGGTAGGCGCCGGGCACGAGCAGCGGGCCCACGACGCGCGCCAGCGCCGCGCACTGGACGAGGACGAAGCACGCGACCTCGAACCGGTCCGCAACGAGCGGGCGCCCGGTGTGGCCGCGCGCCGTGCGCGTCATCATGCCGATGGTCATGCCGCCGATGCCGCCCACGGTGAGCGCGTGGACCGCGAGCGCTTCGGCGACGAGCCCGAGCGCCGCCGCCGCGCGCAGCACGAGGTAGACGACGATCCACGCGTAGGCCGCGTGCAGCACCCACACCAGCGGCGTGCGCAGCGTGCGCCACGGCTGCCAGAGCCAGAGCCGGGCCGCGTGCGCGAGCGCCGCGACGACGGCGATGGCGGCGATCACGCCTGCCGGCGCCTGCACGACGTCCGCGCCCAGGAGGGCGAGCACGCTGCCGAGGGCGAGCTTCTCGAGCCACGGACGGCGCGTCGCCTGCACGCCCGGAATGCCGTTGTTGGTGAACATCGGGATGACCCGCCCGCCCATCACCGCTCGGGCCAGGCGAGCATGCCGAGCCAGGAAAGATGCATGGCCAGCGCCGCCACGCCGAGCAGCACGAGCAGCGCGACGAAGAAGTAGTTGCGCCGGTTGCGGCTCTTCCAGAGCGGAACGGCCAGGCCGATCGCGACCGCGACCGGGAACGCGGCGTTCACCAGCGCGGCGGCGATCGCCCAGGGCGTGAACGCCAGGACGCGCCCGGCGACCCACAGCAGCGCGAACGCCGCCAGCAGGTTGCCCGTCGGTGTCGGCTGCCCGGTCCAGTTGCGGCCGGCCGTGAAGAGGAATCCGGCGATGACGGCCAGCGCGTAGCCGAACAGCATCTCGTGGCCGTGCCAGGCCGGGCCGCGGACGTAGGGTGCCGGCAGGAGGCCCGCGTACTGCGCGAGCCACAGCGGAACCGACAGCGCGGCGAACGTGGCGGCCAAGAGATAGAAAGGCCGAAAGCCCAGCGCCCAGAGCGCGAAGGTACCGGACGACGCGCCGGGTTGTCGCCGGGGTTGCTCGACTGCAAGCGGTTTGGCCATGCGCGGGCTCGATTCACGAAAGTCGGGAACTCCCGGCGCGAACCGCGCGTCGGGCACTGCCACCGGAGCCGATCCGCACCGGCCGCGGCGAGTCCATGCGTTGCAGCGGCTTCATCGCCCGCGCGCTGCGCCCCTCCCCGCGGCGGTCCTCTTCGGACGCGCGGGCGGGTTCACGAGGATTGCGGCGAGCGCGCTCCGGTTGCCGGTCAGGTCGGCCAGCGTGTAGCGGTCGAGCGACGCGTACAACGCTTCGAACGCGTCGACCAGCACGCGGGTCAGCCTGCACGTGCCGGCGATCCGGCACCCGTGCGGGTCGTCCGACAGGCACTCGACGATCGGCGCGTCGCCTTCGGTCGCGCGGACAACCTCGCCGATGCGGATCGCCTCGGGCGCGCGCGCGAGCCGGATGCCGCCGCCCTTGCCGCGCACCGTCTCGATCACCCCCGCTCGCGCGAGCTGATGGACGACCTTCATCAGGTGGTTCTGCGAGATGCCGTACGCCGCCGAGATTTCCGGGATCGTCGCGAGTCGCGCCCGGTCGAGCGTCAGGTAGAGCAGCACGCGCAGCGAGTAGTCGGAGAAGGTCGTCAGGCGCATGGATGGCCGTGAGGCCCCGCCGTGTTGCCTTGGTCGCGGGCGGATGGTAGCATTAAGGTGTATTGATTATACATCTTATAGCCTCGTGTCCGCAACCCTCGCGGCCAAAGCCCTTCGGGCCACACCCCTCGGGGCCACAACGCATCCACGACCGTGACCGGAATCCCGTCGTCATCCGTCGCCCCGCCCGCGGCGCCGCAGCGCACCGGCGGCCCCGCCGCCGCCCGCGCCGCGCCGGACGAGGTCTCCACCGCCACGCGGCAGACCGTCACGGCGCTGCGCTTCTGGACCCCAGCGCTCGTTTCGATCCGCGTGACGCGCGACGACGCGTTCGCCTTCACGCCCGGACACTACGCGCGCCTGGGCCTCGCGGACGCCTCCGGGCAACTGGTGTTCCGGCCGTTGTCGATCGCGTCGGCACCGGCGGATCGGGAGCTGGAGTTCGTCTGCACGCTGATCCCCGGCGGCGAGTTCTCCACCCTTCTCGCGGCGCTGCGCGCGGGCGACCCGGTCGAGGTCGACGGCAGGAGCTACGGGTTCCTGACCGTCGACTCGCTCGCGCCCGGCGCCGACCTGTGGCTGCTGGCGAGCGGCACCGGCCTCGCCCCGTTCCTGTCGATGCTGCGCGACCATGCGGTGTGGCGGGCGTTCGACCGGCTCGTCGTCGTGCACAGCGTGCGCCTGGCCGCGGAGCTTGCCTGCGCCGACGAGTTGCGGCAGCTCGCGCAGGCCGCGGCGCCACCGCTGCGCGCCCTCCTCCGTTACGTGCCGGTCGTCACCCGCGAACCCGGCGCCACCGCCCTGGCCGACCGCATTCCCGCGCTGATCGCCGACGGTCGCCTCGCCGCCGCGGCCGGAGCGACGCTCGACCCGGCGCGGTCGCGCGTGATGGTCTGCGGCAACCCCGCCATGACGCGCGAGCTGCGCGCGCTGCTCGGCGACCGCGGCTTCCGCACGTCGCGTCGCGCAGCACCCGGCCAGGCGGCCTTCGAGAAGTACTGGTAGGAAAACCGCGATGACCTACGTCGTCACCGAGGCCTGCATACGCTGCAAGTACACCGACTGCGTCGACGTGTGCCCGACCGACGCGTTCCGCGAGGGTCCGAATTTCCTCGTGATCGACCCCGACGAGTGCATCGACTGCACGCTGTGCGTGGCCGAATGTCCGGTGGAGGCGATCTATGCCGAGGACGACGTCCCGGCGACGCAGGTCGACTTCGTGGCGCTCAATGCCGAACTCGCCAGGCAGTGGAAGCCGATCATCGAACGAAAGCCGGCGCCGCCCGATGCCGACGCCTGGGCGAAGACCGCGGACAAGCGCGGCGAACTCGACCGCGGGTAGCCCCGCGCCTTTTGAAGGAGCACTTCCGATGAACCAGCACGTCCACCTCCACCTGTCGCCGGACCAGATCTATCCTTTCGACGCCCGCGGCATCGCCAAGCGCTTCCGCCACGCGGCGATCTTCGGCGCGCTCGACGCGCTGCACCCCGGCGAGACGATGCGCTTCGTCAACGACCACGATCCGCTGCCGCTGCTCGACCAGCTCGTTTCGCGCTATGGCGAAACCGTCGCCATCGAGTACCGGCGCCGCGAGGCCGAAGGCGTGGTGATCGACTTCACGCGCCGCTGATCGGCGGCCCCGGGCCGTCGAACCGGCGCGACGTCGCTCGCGCGCATCGCCCCGCCGGGGCATCGGGCCGGCGGTACGCGTACCGCGACCCGCGGCGCGGCGTCGAAGCACCGGGGCAGGTGCACGCAGCCGGGCTCGTCCCGGCCCGCAGGGTTGCCAATCCGTCGCCGCCGCTGTAAGATAGTATTTGGTTACTTACTTCCAGCCAGCCCTCCGGATGCCATGACCGCCCCGCCGACTTCCCGGGCGGCGCCCCGCCTCCGCCTCAACACGGACGAGCGCCAGCGCGAAATCGTCGCCACCGTGCTCGCCCTCGCCCGCGAGCGCGGCCCGGAAGCGATCACGACCCAGGCCATCGCGGACCGGATGGGCGTCACGCAGGGCGCACTCTTCCGGCACTTTCCCGACAAGGAGGCGATCTGGCTCGCCGTCGTCGCCTGGGTCGGCGCGTCGCTGGGCGCAGTGTTCACCGCGGCGATGGCAGAGGCGCGTACCCCCCTGGCGAGAATCGAGGCGGCGTTCCTCGCGCACATCGCGTTCATCGCGGCGAACCCCGGTGTTCCGCGCGTCGTGTTCCACGAGCTGCAGTACCCCGGCGCTTCGCCTGTCCGCGCGGCGGTGCGCACGATGATCACCGGGTACCGCAAGCGGCTGGCCGCGCTGTTCGCCGAAGCGAAGGCCGCCGGCGAGCTTCCCGCCGGCCTCGATGCCACCCTCGCCCCTGTGCTCTTCATCGGCGCCGTGCAGGGCCTGGTCATCCAGTCCGCGCTGGCCGGTGACGAGGCCGCGATGATGAAACGCGCACGGCAGCTGTTCCCGTTGCTCGTCCACGGGTATCGCGGGCCGGGACGGTCGTGAAGCTGCGTCCGAACCGCCGGACCGCACTGGTCGTCGGAGGCATCGCCGGCGTGCTTCTGCTCGCCTGGCTGGCGACGAGCCAGGGCCCGCTCGCCCCGACCAGGGTCACCGTCGCGAAGGTCGAACAGGGGCCGCTGGTCGCAAGCACCTTCGGCATCGGCACGGTCGAGGCCCGGCGCAGCTATGCGCTCGGGCCGACCGTGGCAAGCCGCGTGGCGCGCGTGCTGGTCGACCAGGGCGACGTCGTGAAGGCCGGCCAGCTGGTGGCCGAACTCGATCCGGTCGACCTCGAGGATCGCGTCGCCAGCGGGCAGCTCGCAGCGCAGCGCGCCGCCAGCGCCGTCCGTGCCGCGGAGGCCCAGCTCGCCGAGACGCGAAGCCGTGCGCAGCTCGCCGCCGCCAGCGCCCACCGCTCGGCCGAGCTGCGCGCGCAGGGTTTCGTCAGCCAGGAAGCGGCCGACGCCAAGGGACACGAGGCGAACGCCGCGACGGCGGCCGTCGATGCGGCGACTGCCCAGTTGGCCGCGGCGCGACGCGACCACGAGCGGGCCGTGTCCGACGTCGCGGGCGTCGGCAAGCTGCGGGCCCAGGCGCGGCTCACGAGCCCCGTCGACGGCGTCGTCAGTGCGCGGCTGGTCGAGCCCGGAACCACGCTCGTCGCCGGCCAGGCCGTCGTCCAGGTCATCGACCCGGCGTCCCTCTGGATCAAGGCGCGCATCGACCAGGGACAGGCCGGCGCCGTCCGTGTGGGCCAGCCCGTGGAGATCGTGCTGCGCTCGGAAGCGGCGCGCGCGCACCGCGGGGACGTCGAGCGCGTCGACTGGGTGAGCGACGCCGTCACCGAAGAGCGGATCGTCAACGTCGGATTCGCGGCCCGACCGGAAGGCATCACCGTCGGCGAACTGGTCGAGGTGACGATCCGCACGGCCGATCTCCCGAACGCTCGGTCGGTGCCGGCGGCCGCGGTGAAGCGGGTGAATCGGCAGGACGGCGTCTGGCAAGCCGAAGGCGGCCGGGTCGCGTTCCGGCCGGTGAAGATCGGCATCACGACGCTGGACGGCCGCAGCCAGATCCTCGACGGGCTGGACGCGGGCGACGAGGTCGTCGTGCACAGCGAACAGGGGTTGCAGCCGGACACCAGGGTCAAGGTCGTCCCGGCCATCGTCCGCGCCGGATCATGATCAACCTCGCCGGCCGCGACATCCTGTACGGCTGGGGCAAGTTCGTGTTCACCGGGCTCGGCCTCGGCTTGCTCGTGGGCCTGACGCTGTCGATGGCGGGGATCTATCGCGGCCTGGTCGACGACGGCAAGGTGCTGCTGCAAAACGGCGGCGCCGACCTCTGGGTCGTGCAGCGCGACACGCTCGGTCCCTACGCCGAGCCGTCCAACGTGCGCGACGACGCCTACCGCGCGCTGCTCGGCGTGCGCGGCGTCGCCGAGGCCGGCAACGTCACCTACCTGACGATGCAGATCCAGCATCGAAGCGGCGACGTGCGCGTGATGCTCGTCGGATTCGAGCCGGGGCATCCGGGCGAGCCGGGCTACCTCGTCGCCGGGCGCCCGATCACGCGCTCGCACTACGAGGCGATCGCCGACGTCAGGACCGGCTTCCGGCTCGACGAGCGCATCCGCATCCGCCGCCACGAATACACGGTGGTCGGGCTGACCCGCCGCATGGTGTCGTCGGGGGGCGACCCGATGGTGTTCGTGCCGCTGCAGGATGCGCAGGAAGTGCAGTTCCTCAAGGACAACGACGCGCTGGTCAACGAGCGGGCGCGCACCGCCGCCAATCCCGCGTTCAACCGCGCCGGCGTGCCCGGACTGCTCGAGGCCGTGCAGGCGAGCCAGGCCAGCAGCCGCACCGTGAACGTCGTCATGCTGCGCCTCGTGCCGGGCGCCGACGAAGGAGCGGTGGCGCGCGAGATCCGGCGCTGGAAGCACCTGGAAGCGTATACGCGGACCGACATGGACGAGATCCTGGTGGCCAAGCTGATCGCCACCTCGGCCAGGCAGATCTTCATGTTCCTCGTCATCCTCGCCGTGGTCAGCGCCGCCATCGTCGCCTTCATCATCTACACGATGACGCTGAACAAGGTCCGCGAGATCGCCGTGCTCAAGCTGATCGGCGCGCGCAATCGCACGATCTCCGGGATGATCCTGCAGCAGGCGCTCGGCCTCGGCGTCATCGCCTTCGTCGTCGGCAAGACCGTGGCCACGCTGTGGGCGCCCGTGTTTCCCAAGTACGTGCTGCTGCTGCCCGAAGACGCCGTGCTGGGCGCCGTGCTGGTGCTGGCGATATCCGCGCTCGCGAGCGTCGTCGCCATCCGCGCCGCGTTGCGCGTCGATCCCGCAACGGCCATCGGGGGCTAGATGCACCCGGCCATCGCGATCAGCGGCCTCACCAAGCGCTACGGCCACGGCGACGCGGCCGTCGACGCGCTGAAGGGCGTGGACATGATCGTCCAGCCCGGCGAGGTCGTGGGACTGATCGGGCCCAGCGGATCGGGGAAGACCACGCTGCTGAAGTGCCTGGGCGCGGTGATCGAACCTACTTCCGGCCACATGGCGCTCGCCGGGGAGACGATCTACGACAACGGCTGGAACGTGGCCGATCTGCGCGCGCTGCGGCGGGACCGCATCGGCTTCGTCTTCCAGGCGCCCTATCTCATTCCGTTCCTCGACGTCACCGACAACGTCGCGCTGCTGCCGATGCTGGCCGGGATGCCGAACGGCAAGGCGCGCGACCGCGCCCGCGAGCTGCTTGCGGCGCTCGACGTCGGCCACCGCGCGCACGCGCGGGTGCCCCAGCTCTCCGGCGGCGAGCAGCAGCGTGTCGCGATCGCCCGCGCGCTGGCCAACCAGCCGCCGATCATCCTCGCCGACGAGCCGACGGCGCCGCTCGACAGCGAGCGGGCCCTCACCGTGGTGCGCATCCTGAACGACATGGCACAGCGCTTCGGGACGGCGATCATCGTCGTCACGCACGACGAGAAGATCATCCCGACGTTCCGCCGGATCTACCACATCCGCGACGGGCGCACCTACGAAGTGGCGGGCGAAGCCCGGGCCGCATGAATCGGCGCGGGGCCGGGTGGCATCCCGCCCCGCGCACCGGCCGCGTCGCACTCCACGCCTCGAACGACGTGCGCCGGTGAAGCGCCGGGCACGTGGTCCCGAGCACCCCGGACCGGAACGACTGCCCGAGCTTGCGGTCCAGCCCTTCTGGCCGCCTGGCGCGCCCGGCAGGACCCGGACCCGCGACTCCGCGGTTCGCGCCTGCCAGGAGGTCTGCCAAGCACGGACCCACGGGTTCCCTGCCCCGTCGGGTCAGGAACGCGCACGGGCAGCTCCGGGCAGGAGGCCGGACGCGGCGCCCATGCCTTTCATGGACCGGACGCTCTCCCTGCGGATCGCCGCCGGAAGCGGATTTGCAGCGGGCGCCCTCGACACGGGTCTACGCGGCAAACGGGCACCGTCAGGCCTGAACAGCCTCGACATCGGCAGCGTTCCGGAGACGGCCGGCCGGTCGCCCGAACGCACGCCCCGGTCTCTCACACGTCGTAGACGGCGTCCGTCACGACCCAGCCGCCGTCCGCGCTGGCCGGCAGCATCTGCCCCACATCCTCACCCACCTCCCGGTCGACGAGCGCGTTCAGCTTCGCGTTCATCGCCTCGAGAATCTCCCGGTGCTTGTCCCGGTCCAGCGCCAGGTTGTTGCGCTCCTGCGGATCGCGTTCCACGTCGAAGAGCTCCACGTCGTTCAGGCGGAAGAGCGCCTCGACCGACGCGGGACGGTTGTGCTGCTTCGGGGAGAAGTAGCGGGCGAACCGGTAGCGTCCGTCGTAGACGCCGCGAATCGCGCCACGCTTGGTCAGGTCGGGGCGCATCGTCCCCGCTTGCGCGGCCTCCTTGAGCCTTGCCTTCCCGTCGGCCTGCTGGGCCATGGCGACGGCCTTCTGCATGAATTCGCCGTCGATGTACGCGAACATGTTGTAGCAATAGAGCGAACCGTCCCGGACCGCCGTGTACGACGCTCGCTCCGGCGCTGCCAGTAGCGGCGACAGGTCCTTGCCGGGCAGGTCCTTCGCGATCGCCGCCTTCTTCTCCGGGCTGGCATGGGCGAGGCTCAGGAGCGTCGGTGCGATGTCGAGATGGGAGGTCACCGCCTTGCAGCGCTTGCCCCCGGGGTGTCCGGGGTGCACGACGATCAGGGGAACGTTGTTCTGCTCGCGATAAGCCGTCGCGCCCTTCGAATGCAGGCGATGGGCGCCGTCGAGGTCGCCGTGATCCGCGGTGAGCACGACGATCGTGTTGGCGGCGAGGCCCAGCGCCTCCAGTTCGTCGAGCAGCGGAACGATGCTCCGGTCGACATCGCGCAGGCAGTTGAGGTAGTAGTTGTGCCGGTAGCGCCACCGCCGGTCCTCGTTCGCGATGTTGCCCACGAGTGCGTCGTGGGACTTCATGTAGTCGGCGTGCGCCGCCGGGCGGCCGGGCGCGTCGAGCCGCTGCGAGTACGTGGGGGGAAGCTCGAACGGCCACTGCTTTGCGTAGAGCGGGTCGTCCGGCACGGGTTCGATGTGGCCGAGGATGTTGCGCGCCTGGACCTTTTCGCCGGGCCGGTCGGTGTCGACGAACATGATGTCGTGCGGATTCACGAGGTTCACCGCGAGGAACCAAGGCTTGCCCTTGCCGGCCAGCTCCTTGCCGTGGCCGCGCAGCCAGTTCACCCCCATCGCCGAGATGATGCCGTCGTGCAGGTAGCCGCCACGCGTGTGCGCGATGATGTCGCCGACTCCGAAGTAGTCGCTGAACCCGTAGGCATCCATCTCCTTGGTGAAGATCTTCTCCGGCGTGCCAAGCGAATTGACCGTCTCGAACTCCTTGGTCAGGTGCCACTTTCCCTTGTAGGCCGTGTAGTAGCCCGCTTCACGAAGCATGTGGCCGACGGTCGGAACGTCCGTCGACATGCTGTTGATCCACGGAAAGTTCGTGTTGTCGAACATCTTCGTGTGCTGGATGTGGCGCCCCGTGTAGAGGACCGAACGCGACGGCGTGCACACGCACGAATTGATCTGGTGGTTCTCGAACACGATCCCCTTCTTCGCGAGCCGCTCGTGCGCCGGCAGCCGATAGTCCTTCGGCAACTCGCCCGGGCGAAAGAAGCGCTCCTGATCGGTCAGGATGAAGAGGATGTTGTACGGTCCGCCTGCCGCCTTCGCTGCGTCGCGGGCCGGCGTGGCGCCCGCGGCGGGCGTCGCCGCGCCGGCGAAGAGGCTCACGCCTTCGGTGGCCGCCAGGGCCCCTGCCCCGATGGTCTTCAGAGCGTCCCTTCGTCCGC
Organism: Casimicrobiaceae bacterium; assembly: GCA_044223185.1. Taxonomy (GTDB): domain Bacteria; phylum Pseudomonadota; class Gammaproteobacteria; order Burkholderiales; family Casimicrobiaceae; genus VBCG01. Next base: position 13,679 of record JBGAMF010000075.1, read on the forward strand.
TGTCGATTTCAGGCTCCTTCGGAAGCGCCATGCTTGATTCTCCATCCGGTTCGTGCACGTCGACCCGCGATCGGGTCTGGTGCACCGTAGGTGTTCGCGGGTTCGGCGGACGCTGCTCGAAAGTGCCGCGCGACCGTTCCCATTGTCGCGCTTGGGCTGTTAGGCCGGTTCCTGCTCGCGATCGATCGCCGGGATTCAGCGCAGTGCAAGCGACCACGGCGCCTTTACCGCCCGCGTGGGGCCGCAGGTGAGGATCGGGCCGACCGCCCGGTCGTAGCCGTCGAACCCGCCCTGCACTTATGCCGTCCGTCCCGAATCCGTGCCGAGCTCCTGCGATGTGCCGAAGGCATCGAACAAGGGCGGTGGACGACCCGGCCCACGGGCAGTTTACGGCACAAGCCGGAAATGAAAAGGGGTTAGCATAAGCTAACCCCTTGATTTACTGGCGCGCCCGGCAGGATTCGAACCCACGACCCCCTGGTTCGTAGCCAGGTACTCTATCCAACTGAGCTACGGGCGCGAAGCGCGCAATTATAGCAAGACAGCCGGGCCCGCCGCCAGCCGTACTCGCGTTGACATCCTCCGCGGGACGCTGCGCCTGGCGGGCAGCGCGATCGTGACGGCGCGCGCGACCCTTGCGGACCATTCATTCCAGGACGCGACGGGCGCGCCGCGATGCCACCGGCGGGGCTTCGCCGTCGGCGCCCTCAACGCCCCTCGGTAGCGGCCGGACAACGCCGATGTCCGCCCTGCCCCCCCTTGCGGTCGTGACCGCCCGACCAACGGGTGGCCGGGGTCCTATGCATTTGGCATAATTCGAGCCGGTTCCCGCAACGCGCGGGGCGCGCTTCTTGCGTGCGATCGGAAACCACGTATTCACAAGTCACATGCGGAATACTCAGCAACATATTAATTAACAATAGAAAGCCATCTGTGGAAGCGCGCGAACGCGCCGCGAATCCCGACGGCCACCCAGGACCAGCCCGGACCATGACCGACGCCCTACGACCGTCCACCGCGCGCCACGCCCGCGGCTGGTTGCTCCCGGCGGCACTTGCCGCCCTCGCCGCGCTCCCGCTCGCGGCCGTGGCGCATCAGGACGGCGCCCACGCGCCGGCGACCAAGGCCGCGGCCGCGCCAGCCGCGGAGTACGCCGGCCGCATCGTCACGGTCGTCGTCGCGGACAGCGCCACCGGCCGCGTCGCCGGCTATCCGTTCCTGGTGCTTGCGGACGGCACGCGCTACCGCCTCGAGAACGCCGCAGCGGCCACCGACGGCGCCCCGGTGACCGTCACCGGCCGGCTCGCGGGCCGCACGCTGGTCGTGCAGCGGACGCGCTCCACCGCGCCGGCCGGGCCCACCCCGAAGTCGACGGTGCCGCGCGCCGACCTGACCGGCACGCTGCGCGTCTTCCACGTCGACTACCCGGACGGCACCAGCGAGTTCGGCTACTCGCTCGTCACCGACACGGGCCGCCAGAACGTCGTCGACCTCGGCCGGCCGCTGCCGGGCATCGACAACGGCGCACGGGCGAAGGTGTCCGGCCCCGTCGATTCGCGCGGGCACGTCGCCGTCGACACCATCGAGCTGCTGCCGCCGGCGCCGGTCGCGACGCCGCCGGCGGTCCCGGCGACGAACGTGACGCCGCAGGCGGTCACCACCGGCTACACGGTGATCCCGCTCAAGTACCCGAACAACACGTCGGCGCCGTTCACCTACAACGCCGATCCGGCCTCGTGGCCGATCGCCACGATCAACACGACGGTGCTGGGCGTGGCCCCCGCGCAAAGCGTGGCCGAGTACTACAAGGAAGTGTCGTACGGCGCGCAGCTCGTCAACGGGGTCGTCGCCAACGCCGCCAGCGCGTGGCTCAAGGCCAACGTGGCGCGCCCGACGGCCTGCAGCACGAACTCGGAACTGACAAACGTACTCGACTCGATCGAGACACAGGGCGACGCCGCGGCACTGGCGGCAGGGTTCGACGTTACGCTCAAGCCCGGCATCCTCTACGTGATCGACGCCCTGCCCTGCGGCTGGGCGGGACTGGGCTACATCGGCTGGGCGCGGGCGTACACGAAGGGCACGGCGAGCCTGCTCGTCGTCGGCCACGAGTTCGGGCACAACTTCGGCCTCTACCACGCGGGCAGCCTCGATTGCGGCGCCAGCGTCATCGCGCCGTCGGGCTGCACGGTCACCGAGTACGGCGACCCGTTCGACATCATGGGCAACAACCGCCCGATGCACTTCGCCGCGCACCAGAAAAACATCCTCGGCTACTTCTCCGGCAACGCCAGCGCCGTGGCAACCCACGGGAACGGCAGCACGACGTACACGCTGGGGCCGATCGAGCTCGCCGGCCAGTCGCGCTACGCGGTGAAGATCCCCACGTCCAACACCAAGCGCACGTACTGGATCGAGTTCCGGCAGCCGCTCGGCTTCGACAGCGCGCTCTCGGGATTCCCGAACCTCGGCGCGCAGCTGCGCATCAGCAGCCCGTTCGAGAACAACTGCTCGGGCTGCACCGGCATGTACGACGATACGCAGTTCCTCGACATGACGCCGGCCACCAGCACGTTCACCGACGGCGCGCTGCTCGCCGGCCAGTCGTTCACCGACAGCAGCGACGCCGCCAACCCGCTGACGATCGACGTGCTGTCCGCGACGACGACGGCGTTGAGCGTCAAGGTCACCAAGGGCACGTTGACGGCCGCCACGACGACGCTCGCCAGCTCGGTCAACCCGTCGACGTCCGGGCAGGGCGTCACGTTCACGGCCACCGTCGCGGGCACCGCGCCCACCGGCACCGTCGCGTTCAAGGACGGCGGCACCACGCTCACCGGGTGTTCGTCGGTCGCCCTCACCGGCTCGGGCAACGCGCGCACCGCGGCCTGCACGACGTCGACGCTCGCGGTCGGCGTGCACAGCATGGTCGCCGACTACAGCGGCGACGCGGGCAACGGCGCGTCGAGCAGCGCGGCGCTGTCGCAGACGGTCAAGGCCACGAGCACGACGACGCTCGCGAGCTCGCTCAACCCGGCGACCAGCGGCGCCGCGGTCACGTTCACGGCGACGGTCGCGGGTACCGGGCCCACGGGCAACGTCGCGTTCACCAGCGACGGCGCGGCGATCGCCGGCTGCACGGCGGTCGCGCTGTCCGGCAGCGGCAACAGCCGCACGGCGACGTGCACGACTTCGGCGCTTGCCGTCGGCACGCGGTCGATCGTCGCGGGCTACGGCGGCGACGGCACCAACGTGGCGTCCACGAGCGCGGCCCTCGCGCAGGTGGTGACGAGCGCCGTGCCGGTGGCGACGGCGACCGGTGTGGCGAGCTCGGTCAATCCGGCGGTCGCCGGCGCCAACGTCGCGTTCACCGCGAGCGTCACCGGCAACGCACCCACCGGCACCGTGGCGTTCACCGCCGACGGCGCGGCCATCGCCGGCTGCGCGAATGTCCCGCTCGCCGGCACCGGCAACACGCGCAGCGCCGCGTGCTCGACCGCGGCGCTCGCCGTCGGCGCGCACGCGATCGTCGCGGCGTACGGCGGCAACGCCGGCAACCTGCCGTCGAGCAGCGCGACGCTCACGCAGCAGATCACGAGTCCCGGCCAGACGTTGACCCGGACCCGGGTGGGCAGCTCGAACAACCCGGCGCCCGAAGGCTCGGCCGTCACGCTGACCGCCACGATCTCGGCCACCCCGGTGGCTGCGGGTGGCACCGTGGCCTTCACCGCCAACGGTGCCGCCCTGCCCGGCTGCACGAGCGTGCCCGTGGCGGTGGCGGGCAACGACGCCGTCGCCGCGTGCAGCGCGACGCTGCCCCCGGGGGCGTACAGCGTCGTGGCGAGCTACGGCGGCAGCGCAACGCACTTCCCGTCCGCGAGCCTCGTGTACTCGCAGGTCGTGCCGTTCGCGGCCATCGGCAACACGCTCCAGTTCGCCGCCGCCGCGTACGCGGTGAACGAAACGACGGGCAGCGTCGCGCTCACCGTCACGCGCATCGGCGACGCGACGGCGCCGGCGCAGGTCGACTACGCGACGGCGGGCGGCTCGGCGGTCGCCGGCAGCGACTTCACCGCGAAGGCAGGGACGCTCGCGTGGGCCGCGCACGACGGTTCGGCACGCACGATCGTCGTCGCCGTCAACAACGACGGCACGAGCGAAGCCGACGAGACGTTCACCGTCACGCTCGCCAACGCGCAGGGCGCGACCCTCGGCGCCGCCGGCACCGCCACGGTGACGATCCACGACGACGAGAGCGCGCCGGCGACGATGCCCGCCGCCGCGACGGTCGTGCAGAACCCCTACGGCGCCCTCGCGGTCCAGGGCGGCACGCTCACCGGCAACGCGATCTCCGGCCTCGCGAAGAACGTCGTCGTCCAGCTCGGGACCACGGCGGGCACCGCCGGCTCGTTCGCGCAGATCGACTTCCAGGGCCTCGACGTCGGCGCCGGCAACTCGCTGACGATTCGCTCCGGGGCGCCGGGCCAGACGGTGGTGCTCGTCAACGCCGGTGCGGCGGCCGCGACCGTCGCCGGGACCGTGGTCGCGCAGGGCGGCAACGGCGCGGCGGCGCCGGTCCTCGTCGTGCACAGCGCCGCCGGTTTCGCGGTGAGTCCCGCCGGCCGCATCGTCGGCCCCGCCGGTCTCACGCTCGGCACGCAGGGCGCGGCGACCGGCAACCTCGTCAACCTCGGCACGGTCGACGGCGGCAGCGCGCTGCGCATCGAGGCTGCCAAGGTGAACGGTGGCGGCGCCTTCCGCGGCGACGCGATGACGTTCGCCACACCCGGCAACCTCAACAACCCGGTCAACGGCGGGCACTTCATCGCGAACGGACTGCAGCTCTACCCGGCCACCGGCAGCACGGTGCGTCTCGCGCTGGCCGGCCACGGCGCGGCGCCGCAATTCGTCAACCTGATGGTCTACGGCAACGCCACGCTGTCGATGCCCTCGGCGTGGCCCGGCGGCTCGACGCTGCCGGCGAACAACCGCCCCGTGCTGCCGGGCGAGGTGCGCGCGGCCGGCGTGCCGGATCCGGGCTACGGCGGCGGCAGCATGATCGTGCAGGCCACCGGCACGTTCGCGCTCGACGGCGGCGCCAGCGGCGACTTCGTGTTCCCCGGCGGCATCGCGTTCATCGCCGGCGGCGCGTTCGACTTCAAGGGCACGGCGATCGCCAACGGCTGGACCACGTCCGGCACCACCTACCAGGGCGTGTTCGTCGAGGCGCCGGCCATCGCCGACACGAGCGGCGCCGCCGGCATCGCCGTGCGCACCAACCACCTGAACTGGGTGAACTTCAGCACGCGGCCGGCGCTGCCGGTCGCCGCGTGGACGCTGCAGCGGATGGGC
>JBGAMF010000076.1:0-19863 GCA_044223185.1 Casimicrobiaceae bacterium
ACGGCGCCTGCGGCTCCGCTCGCGCGCGGCCCGCCCCGGTCCGCCGGGTCGCCGCCGCCCGCGGCCTGAAGAGCCGCGCATCGCCACGCATCGGGCGCGCAGCACGTCGCTGCGCGCCACCCCCATGCCCGAGAGAGGATCGCCATGAAATCGAAGCTGCCGCTGTTCGCCGTTGCCATCGCCCTGACCGCCGCGCCCGCGCTGGCGCAGGTCACCGTTGCGGACGCCTGGGTGCGCGGCACGGTCGCCGCGCAGAGGGCCACCGGCGCCTTCATGAACCTGACGAGCCCCACCGACACCGCGCTCGTGTCCGCGTCGTCGCCGGTCGCGGGGCTGGTGGAGGTCCACGAGATGGCGATGGACGGCGGCGTGATGCGGATGCGCGCGATCCAGCAGCTCGCGCTGCCGGCGGGCAAGACGGTCAGCCTGAAGCCCGGCGGCTACCACGTGATGCTGATGGACCTCAAGGGACCGCTGAAGGAAGGGGAGGCGGTGCCGATCACGCTGACGTTCGCCGGCAAGGACGGCCGGAAGACGACACAGGAGGTGAAGGTACCGGTGCGGGCGCTCACGGCCCCGGCCGGGATGCCGCACCACTGAGCGCCGGCGGCGCGCGTTGACAGCGCGCGATCGTCGGGCAACAATTGGTCGGACCACCTGACCAGAGCGCCGCAGGAGGCCCGTGACGGGCCGCTGCACGGCGCCGACGGGGCGGACCCACCACCGGAGGAGGATCACGATGCGACTTTCGATTCGCGCATTGCTGCGCGGCCTGGCGGTCTTCGGCCTCGCGCTGTCGGGCGGCGCCCTCGCGCAGGCGCCGATCACGCTGCACGGCGCCGTCCAGTTCAACGACGACCACGCGTTCACCAAGGCACTGGTGAAGTTCCAGGAGCTGACGCAGAAGTACTACGGCAAGCCCGTCAACTTCGTGCTGCACAAGAACAGCGAGCTCGGCCTCGAGAAGGACTACTTCGCGTACATGAACCAGGGCGTCTCGGTCGACTACGCGATCGTGTCGCCCGCGCACATGTCCACGTTCTCGAAGGCGGCGCCGTTCATCGACGCGCCGTTCCTGTTCCGCGACCTCAACCACTGGAACAAGGTGCTCGACGCCGACACGCTGAAGCCCGTCGCCGACGAGATCGCGGCGAAGGCGGACGTCATGCTGATCGGCTACGCCGGCGGCGGCACGCGGAACATCTTCTCCAACAAGGCCGCGCGGAACATGGCCGAGCTGAAGGGGCTCAAGGTGCGCGTGCAGGGCGCCCCGATCTGGAGCAAGACGTTCTCGGCCATCGGCATGTCGCCGACCGTGATCGCGTACAACGAGGTATACAACGCGATCCAGAACGGCGTGATCAACGCCGGCGAGAACGAGGCGGCGGGCGTCGAGGCGATGAAGTTCTACGAGGTCGGCCCCAACCTGCTGATGACGCAGCACGCGATCACGATCCGGCCGATCGCGTTCTCGGGCAAGACGTTCAAGAAGCTGCCGCCCGACCTGCAGGCGGCGATAGTCAAGGCGGGCAAGGAAGCCGGCATCCACGGCCGTCAGATCGAGTCGTCCGAGGACTCGGCCAAGCTCGACGCGATGGAGAAGGCCGGCCGGCTGAAGCGCATCCCGTTCGCCGACCGCGCGGCGATGAAGAAGGCCGCGGACCCGGTGATGGCCGATTACGCGAAGGAAATCGGCGCCGACGGCATCTACAACAAGATCAACTCGATGTAGGCGCGGCGCAGGGTCCGGCGGAGGAAGCGCTCTTCCGCCGGATTTTTTTCGCCCGGCGCCGGGCGCGGGAGGCTCATGCGCAGGTTCATCGACGGATACTACCGGCTGCTCGACTGGCTGCTGGTCGGCACGGTCGCCGTGCTGATCGTCCCGGTCAGCCTGCAGATCTTCTCGCGCTACACCGCGCTGATCCCGTCCTACATCTGGACCGAGGAGCTGGCGCGCTTCCTGTTCGTCTGGATGATCATGATCGGGGCGATGGTCGGCATCCGCGACAGCGCGCACTTCGACGTCGACCTGTGGCCGCCGCTCGCGCCGCGCGCCGACGCGCTGCTGCGCATCGTCGCGAACCTGTTCGTGCTCGCGATGGCGCTGGTGTTCATCTGGTACGGCATCAAGTTCGTGCAGTTCGGCTGGAGCCAGAACTCCGAGCTCGCCGAGCTGCCGATGCCGTTCATCTTCGTCGCGTGGCCGCTCGCCGGCTTCACGTGGGTGCTGTTCCTCGGCGAGAAGTTCCGCGCCGACCTGCGCATCGTCGCCGACCCGCCGCGGAGCGGCGCGTGAGCGGCGCCGCGGCGCTGACGCCCGCGCTCGCCGCGCTGGTGCTGTTCGGCGCGTTCTTCTCGCTGATGGCGCTGCGCGTCCCGGTGGCGTTCGCGCTCGGCCTCGCCTGCCTGCCGGTGATGTTCGTCGAGCCGCGGCTGTCGCCGATGATCCTCTTCAACGAGACGTTCAAGTCGTACAACTCGTTCATCCTGCTCGCGGTGCCGTTCTTCCTGCTCACCGCCAACCTGATGAACGTCGGCGGCATCACCGACCGCCTGGTCCGCCTGTCGCGGGCGCTGGTGGGGCACATGCCCGGCGGCCTCGCGCAGGTGAACGTCGTGCTGTCGATCTTCTTCGCGGGGATCTCCGGGTCGTCGACCGCCGACGCCGCGTCGCAGGGCAAGATCTTCATCGAGGCGCAGGTCAAGGAGGGCTACGACCTGTCGTTCTCGGTGGCGATCACGGCGGTCTCCGCCGTGCTCGCCGTGATCATCCCGCCGTCGATCCTGATGATCGTCTGGGGCGGCACGCTGTCGGTGTCGATCGGCGCGCTGTTCCTGGCCGGGATCATGCCCGGCCTGCTGCTCGGCGTCGTCCAGATGGCCACCGTCCACGCGTACGCGAAGCGGCGCAACTACCCGCGCTACCCGCGCTCGTCGGCGCGCGAGGTGCTCGACGCGACGATGATCGCCGTGCCGGCGCTGATGACGCCGGTCATCATCATCGGCGGCAAGATCTTCGGCTGGTTCACGGCGACCGAGTCGGCCGCGATCGCCGTGCTCTACGCCGGCGTGCTGTCGATCTTCGTCTATCGCGAGATGGACGCGAAGCACCTGCACTCGGCGCTCCTCGACACCGGCAAGCTCGCCGCCGTCGCGCTGTTCTGCGTGGGCACGGCCACCGCGTTCGGCTGGCTGCTCGCCTACTACCAGATCCCGAAGGCGCTGCTCGCCGGCGTCGGGTCGTGGGGGATGGGCATCACGGCGACCGGGTTCTTCATCGCGTTCTGCTTCCTCGTCGTCGGCTGCTTCCTCGACGCCATCCCGGCGATCATCATCGTCGGCACGATCCTCGAGCCGCTGGCGCGCTCGGTGCACATGGATCCGGTGCACTTCGCGATGATCGGCATCGTGTCGCTGGCCTTCGGGCTGGTCACGCCGCCGTACGGGCTGTGCCTGATGATCTCGTGCGCAATCGCGAAGGTGCGCCTCGCCTACGTGCTGAAGGACGTGATGATCATGCTGCTGCCGATGCTGGGCGTGCTGGCGCTGACGATCATGTTCCCGAGCATCATCCTGTTCATCCCGAGCCTCGTCTCGCCCGAGTTCCTGAAGTAGCGACTGGCGCACGGCGCCGTTGCCGTTGCCGCGCCGGCCGGGCCGGCGTACGCTGCGCCGGTCGCATTCCGGAGGACCCGATGGATCGGCGGAGGTTCGTGCAGGGCACCGGGCTCGCGGCGCTCGGCGTGGCCATGGAGGCCACCGCGCAGCGCAACGGCGCCGTGCCACGCGTCGGCGTGCTGACGGCGAACCCGAAGGCGCTTCCCTTTCTCGCGTTCCTGCAGGGCTTGCGCGAACTCGGTTACGTCGACGGCAAGTCCATCCAGATCGAGGTGCGCTCCGCCGACGGCGACTTCGCGAAGCTCCCCGCGCTCGCGGCCGATCTCGTCCGGACGAAGCCGAACGTGATCGCGTCCGTCGTGACGCAGGCCACGCTCGCGGCGAGGGACGCGACGACGTCGATCCCGATCGTGATGGTCGCCGTCGGCGACCCGGTCGCCGCGGGCATCGTCGGCAACCTCGCGCGTCCCGGCGGCAACGTCACCGGCACCGCCGTGCTTTTCAACGCCGCAATTGCGAAGCAGGTCGAACTCGTCCGGCAGCTCCTGCCGCAGGCCAGGCGGATGGACGTCCTGTGGAACCCCGCCAACGTCGTGTTCCAGCAGCAGATGCTGGGCGAGACGCTGATCGCCGCGTCCCGGCACCGCCTGGTCGCCAACCCGGTCGGCGTGCGCTCGCGGGACGAGCTGGAGCAGGCGTTCGCCGCGGGCGGGGCGGAACGGCCGGACGCGTTGCTCGTGCTGACCGATCCGCTGTTCAACACCGCCCTGCTGGCGCGCATCACGGAACTCGCCATCGCCAGGCAGGTGCCGACGTTCGCCGGCTGGCGCGTCTACGTCGAGGCGGGGTTTCTCGCAAGCTACGGGCCGGACCTCAACGTCATGGCGACGCGCGCCGCCGTTTACGTGCAGAAGGTCCTGCGCGGCGCGCGGCCGGGCGACCTCCCCGTCGAGCAGCCGACGAAGTTCGAGCTCGTGTTCAACGCGAAGACCGCGCAGGCGCTGGGCCTCGCGATCCCGCCGAGCCTCCTCGCCCGCGCCGACGAGGTCATCCGCTGACGCCGTTCACCGCGTCAGCGGCACGAACCGCACGGGGATCGTCCGCCGCGTCGTGGCGCGGCCGTCGCGGTCCTTGGCGATCACGAGGAGCTGCTGGATGCCGCCCTCGCGGCCGACCGGGATCACCATCCGGCCGCCGGGCTTCAGCTGGTCGACGAGCGGCTGCGGCACGTGGTCGGGCGCCGCGGTGACGACGATCGCGTCGAACGGCGCCGCCTCCGGCCAGCCCTTGTAGCCGTCGCCGATGCGCACGTCGACGTTGCGGTAGCCCAACTCGGCGAGCAGCGCGCGCGCCCGCTCGCCGAGCGGCGCGACGATCTCGATCGTGTACACCTTCGCGACGCACCCGGCGAGGATCGCCGCCTGGTAACCGGAGCCGGTGCCCACCTCGAGCACCCGCGCATCCGGCCGCGGTCCCGCGAGCTCGGTCATCAGCGCGACGATGTAGGGCTGGGAGATCGTCTGGCCCAAGCCGATCGGCAGCGGACGGTCGGCGTAGGCCGCGTCGACGACCGAGTCGGGCACGAAGCGGTGGCGCGGCACGCGGCCGAGCGCGTCGCGCACCGCCGGGGACAACTGCGCGACGCCGGTTTGCCCGGACGTGTCGCGGATGCCCGCTTCCACTTCCCGAACCAGCGCCGCGCGCGCCGCGGCATGGGCGTCCTGCACTACCGCGCCCTCCGCGCGGCGCCCGGCGCCGAGCAGCGCGGCGACCGCGGCGAGCAGCGAACGGCGTCTCGAGTCCATCGGCGGAGGCTACGCGGCGGGCATCCTTCCGATTATGATTCTCCTCCCGGCCGGCGTTGTCCAACCGGCCGGCCGCGGCACGAGGTACCGGGAGAACGCCATGGTGAGCAGCAAGCCGCTGTCGGACGGGTTCGGGGTCGAGGTCGCCGGCGTCGACCTGTCCGCACTTTCGCCGCGAGCGTTCGCAGACATCGAGCGCGCGTTCTACGATCACCAGGTGCTGACGGTGCGCGCGCAGGACCTGACGCCGGCGCAGTTCGTCGCGTGGGCGCGCCGCTTCGGCCCGCCGCAGCCGCACGTGATCGACCAGTTCCATCACCCCGACGACGCGAACATCCTGATCCTGTCCAACGTGAAGAAGGACGGGCAGCCCACCGGATTGCAGGACGCGGGCACGTACTTCCACACCGACTACTCGTACCTGCAGGTGCCGGCGCGCGCGACCACGCTCTACTCGCGCGTGGTGCCGAAGGTCGGCGGCGACACGCTGTTCGCCAACCAGCAGGCGGCCTACGACGACTTGCCGGCCGCGATGAAGAAGCGCATCGAGCCGCTGGTCGCGATCCACCACTACGGCAACCGCAACGACCAGGACGAGGGGAGCCGCACGGTGGCGTCCGTGCTGACCGCCGGGCAGAAGGCGAAGATGCCGGTGATCACGCACCGGATCGCGCGACCGCATCCGGTCACCGGGCGCAAGTCGCTCTACGCGGTGTCGGGCAGTTCGTTCGGCATCGTCGGCATGCCGGGCGACGAGGCGCGCGACCTCCTCGACGAACTCGCCGCGCACGCGACGCAGCCCAGGTACCTGTTGAGCTTCAAGTACGGCGTCGGCGACGTCGTGATCTGGGACAACGCGTCGCTGCTGCACTCGGCCACGCTCATCGACCCGAACGACGCGCGGACGCTGTGGCGGATCACCGTGCTGGAGCCGGCGGCGGACGCGGCTGCGCCGGAGGTGCTCGCCGCCAGCTACGCGAACGGCGGAATGTAGCCGGCAATGCCTGCCGGCGCGGCAACGCCCCGCGTGGTGCGCACGCCGGTGCAGGCCATCGTCCACCCGCGGCCGCTTGGCATCCGCTGTGGGCTGGCGTAACCTCGGGCGGCCGCGCCGGCGGGTCGGGTCCGCTGCGCGACGATCGACCGTCCCCGTCGCCTGCTTCGCCGGGGGTTCCCGCACCGCCATGCCGCGCAACGTATTCCTGGCCGTGCTTTCGCTGCTGCTGGTCACCCTGCAGCAGCAGTGGCACGTGCATCCGATCTCGCACCTGACCGGCCACGCGGGGCCGGAAGAGCCTGCCCTGTCGTCGCCGCATGCCGACGAGGCGTGCGTCGAGTGCGCGCTCCTTGCCGGCGGGTTCAACGCCGCCATCGCCGGATCCCCGCCGGAGCCGGACGGTGCACCCGGCGCCGGCCTCGTCTTCCACGCGTACCGCTCGCGGGCCGCCGAAGTCCCGGCCTGGTTCCAGACCCGCGCGCCACCCGTCCTCCCGTAGTCGCCGACTTCGCCCGCCGGCCGTACGCCGGCGGCTTCCCGGTTCGACTCGTGGAGGACTTCCGTGTCCGTTCGCACTCGCGTGCGCGGCGCCCTGGCGCTTGCGCTCGTTGTCGCATTCGACGCCGCGGCGCAGCCCGCGGCCCCCGCCCAGCTGCCCCCGGTCGCCGTCACGGCGAACCCGCTCGGCAGCGATCTCTTCGACCTGGTGCCCCCGGTCACGGTGCTCGAGGGCGACCGGCTGCTGCGCAAGGTGCAGCCCACGCTCGGCGAGATCGTCAACGAGCTGGTCGGCATCAACTCGTCGTACTACGGCCCCAACGCGAGCCGCCCGGTGATCCGCGGCCTCGACGGCGACCGCGTGCAGATCCTGCAGAACGGCATGGCGTCGTTCGACGCCTCCGGCACGAGCCCCGATCACGCGGTCGCCATCGACACGCTGACCGTGCGCCGCATCGAGGTGGTCCGCGGTCCGGCGGTGCTGCTGTACGGGCCGACCGCCATCGGCGGCGTCGTCAACGTCGTCGACTCGCGCATCCCGTTCGAGCGGGTCACCGGCGCGACCGGCGGCGTCGACCTGCGCTACGCGTCGCCCGCCGGCGAGCGCGCGCTCGCCGGGGCCTTCGAGTTCGGCATGGCGCATGGTCTGCAGGTCCACGCCGACGGCTTCACGCGCAGGACGAGCGACCTGCGCATCCCCGGCTACGCGTACTCGCCGCAGCTGCGCTCGACGCTGCCGGAGGATGAACCGGGCCCGTACGGCACGCTGCCCAACAGCGCGTCGGACTCCTACGGGGGGTCGTTCGGCGTGGCGTGGGTCGGCGCCGACGGCTTCGTCGGTGCGTCGTACACCGAATTCTCGTCCGACTACGGGACGGTCGCCGAGCCCGACGTCACGATCCGGCTGCGGCAGAACCGCACCGACGTCGCCGCGCAGTACCGGCCGTCGTCGGCGACGATCAGGTCGGTGGACTTCAAGGCCACGACCACGCGCTACGAGCACACCGAGTACGAGGGCAGCGAGCCGGGAACGGTGTTCAGGAACGACGGCGGCCAGGCGCGGCTCGACGTCGTCCACGACAGGATCGGGCTCTTCGAGGGCGCCGTGGGACTGCAGGTGCTCGACTTCGACTATTCGGCGCTGGGCGCGGAGGGCTTCCTGCCGAAGACCAACACGCAGGCGTGGTCGGCGTTCGTCTACGAGGAAGCGCGCGTCGATCGCTGGAAGTTGCTGCTCGGCGCGCGCTACGACCACACGCGCGTCGCGGCGGACGAGGACCCGGACTTCGGTCCGGCGCTCACGCGCACGTTCAACTCGGGCGCCGTGTCGCTGGGCGCCTCGTACGCCGTCGCGCCGCAGGTCGCGCTGGTCGGCTCGCTGTCGTACACGCAGCGCCCGCCGAACTACCAGGAGCTCTTCGCCGACGGGCCGCACGTGGCCACCGGCATCGTCGAGGTGGGCGACCGCAACCTCGGGCTGGAGAAGTCGTGGGGACTGGACGTCGCGCTGCGCAAGCAGGGCGCCGGGTGGACGGGCAGCCTGGGCGCGTTCTACAACCGCTTTTCCAACTACATCACGCTCTACGACTCGGGCGCAATCGACCCGGAGGACGAGCTGCCGATCTACGACTACCGCGGCGGCGCAGCGGCTTTCTACGGCGTCGAGGCGGAAGCCACGATCACGCTCGGCCACTACGGACCCGGCCGCTTCGACCTCGAGCTCAGGGCGGACTGGTTGCGCGGCACCAACACCGACCTCGACGCGCCGCTGCCGCGCATTTCGCCGGCGCGCTTCGGCGGCGCGCTCGCGTACGCGGCGGACCGCTGGAACGCGCGCGTCGACGTCTACCGGGTGCAGGCGCAGGACCGCGTTGCGCCCAACGAGTTGCCCACCGACGGCTACACGATGGTCAACGCGAGCCTCAACTGGCGCCTGACGCGGGACCGCTACGGGCTCACGGCGTTCGTGCGCGGCACCAACCTGCTCGACGAGGACGCCCGCAACCACGTGTCGTACCTGGTCAACATCGCGCCGATGGGCGCAAGGGGGATCACCGCAGGCATCCGGGGCACGTTCTGATCCGGGAGGCGGCGCGGCGACGCGTCCGTGCCGCGTCGCCTCAGGTCGCCGCCACGGGCTCGATGCGCGTCGTGCGCGCGCGGAGCTGCCCGCAGCCGCCGGCGACGTCCTGACCCGCGGAGTTGCGCAGCTTGGTCAGCACGCCGCGCCGGTTGAGCCCCAGCGCGAGCGCGGCCGCCCGCGCGGGCGGGGGCCGGCGGAACGCGAGCCCCGGCACGTCGTTGTACGGGATGAGGTTCATCACCGCGTACTTGCCCGCCAGCAGCGTGGCGAGGCGGTCGAACTCCTCGTCGTCGTCGTTGACGCCTTCGAGCAGCGTCCACTGATACTGGATCGGGTAGTGGGTGGCACGCGCGTAGCGCTCGCCGCAGTCCACGAGCTCGGCCGGATCGATCCGCGGCGCGCGCGGCAGCAGCGCCGCCCGCCGCGCGGCGAACGTCGTGTGCAGCGAGATCGCGAGCGCGGGCTTCACCGCTTCCTGCGGCAGCCGCGCGAACGCGCGCCGGTCCCCGACGGTCGAGAACACGAGGCTCTTGTGCGCGATCCCGCCGTCGCTGCCCAGCAGCCCGATCGCTTCGAGCACGTTGTCGAGGTTGTGTGCCGGTTCGCCCATGCCCATGAAGACGACCTTCCGGACGGCGCGCAGCGACCGCGCGAGTGCGACCTGCGCGACGATTTCCGCGCTGCCGACCTGGCGTCGCAGCCCGTCGCGCCCCGTCATGCAGAACGTGCAGCCGACGGCGCAGCCGACCTGTGTGGACACGCACAACCCGCCGCGCGGAAGCAGCACGGACTCGACGGACTCGCCGTCCGCGAGTGCCACCAGCAGGCGCTCCGCGCCGTCGGCGCCGGCGTGCCGCCCGCAGATGCGCGCGAGGTCCGCGAGCTCCCCGGCGAGGCCGGGCAGCGCGTCGCGCAGCGCCCGCGGATGGAAATCCGCGGCTGCGCGCGGGCCGTGGTCGAGCGGCAGCGACTGCATCCACGCGCGCAGCACGTGCCGCGCGTGGCAAGGCCTGGCGCCCAGCGCTGCGAGGCGATCGCGGAGTTGTTCGAGGCGCATGCATACGCACCGGCGGCGGCGGGGACCTGCATTATGGACCCGACCGTGGATCGGGCTCCCGCCGGGCGGCGGCACGGCCCGCGCGGCGGTTGGCAGCTAGCGCCCCGCTACGCAGCGTCCTTCGCCGGCCCTCTCGCAGCCGCCCAGGCATACGACCTTGCCGCACGCGTCCATCGCAGCACCGCCTCCCGGCTGCGTCGAGCACATGACCTCGCCGAAGTCGTTGGTCGCGCACGTCCCGATACCGCAGCTGACGACGCCGTAGCGATCGCGCACCGCACCGCCGCCCGCCTTCGCGCAGAGCACCGTGCCGTACAGGTCCGTAGCGCATTGCCCTCGCCCGCAATCGACGTTGCCGAACGGGTCCCCCACGCAGTCGCCGGCGGTCGGCGCGACCACGGCGCCGGCGGCGACCCGCCGGCACGGGAGAACGATGCGAGTCTTCATGCCGGTCCACGCGTCCGGATGTCCAAGCGCGCCGGGCGAGGCGGTCCGGCGTCGATCCCGGATCCTGCCCGCGGTGACCTGTACGGCAACTTGCGACGGCCGCCCGCCATCGCGCGATCGGCGCCGGATGGCGGGCATGGCGTCTTGCTTCTTCCCCGGGGTCGCGACCGGGCTGCTGCGTCGTCCTGATCTCTGCGATCCCCGCGATCCCGACGTTGCCACCGGTCTGCGGGGCACACTCCCATCCCGGCCACGAAGCGGTCGGCGAGGCGCCGGCCCTGCGCGCCGCCCGCAAGCGCGGCCGATCAGAACCGGTACGACAGCGCGATCCGGAAGCTTCGCTTCTCGCCCGGGTGGACGTGCACGTCGTCCACGCCCTCCGGCGGCTCGCCTGGCAGTCGCGACGTGTAGTAGTAGCTGATGTCGTTGGTCTGCGCGTTGAGGAGGTTGAACACGTCGAGCCGCAGCTGCGTGTTGCGCGCGATCTCGTAGCCGACCTGCGCGTCGACGACGGTCGACGCGTCGGACCGCACGGCGTTGCTCTCGACCAGCGGATAGGCGCCGATGTAGCGCAGGAACACCGCACCCGACCACGGCCCGTACCGGTCGACCGCGACGCCGGCCGAGACGACGGTGTCCGGCGCCCCGGGGATGTAGTTGCCCTCTGGCGCGTCGCCGGCGAAGCGCGCGTGGTTCCACGCGACGTCGAGGTCGACGAACATCCACGGGCGCGGCCGCCAGCGCGTGTTCCACTCGACGCCGTAGCGCCGCGACGGCCGGCCGGCCTCGGTGATGCCCGCGTCGCCGACGAACACGAGCTCGCTGTCGAGCGCCAGGTACCACAGCGCGAGCGACGACTGCACACCCGGGATCGCCTCGGTGCGCGCGCCCGCCTCGGCGCCCTTGCTGCGCACCAGCGGCGTCGCGGGGTCGAGCGGGTCGCCGGTCTTCGGGTCCACGCGGATGGTGACGCCGCGCGCGTCGTTGCTGTGGAAACCGTAGCCGGCGTTGACGAAGACCTCGGTCTTCGCCCACGGGCCGAGCACCAGCGACGCCTTCGGCGACCAGATGCCGGCGTTCGCCACGCCCGTGTTCTCCCGGACGCTCGCATCGACGTCGAAGCGGTAGCGGTCGTAGCGCAGGCCGAGGATCGACCGGAACCAGTCGTTCCACTGCGTGTCGTTCTGCGCCCAGACGCCGGCGCTGCCCTCGACGACGTCGTCCTCGCGCGTCGTCGCCAGCCGCTCGCGGCGCCGCGTCGAGTACAGGCCGACCGGGGCGATCCGGTCCTGGCGCAGCTCGAAGCCCACGCTGTTGCGCGTCGGCGCGCCGAGAAACTCTCCGGCGCGCGACCAGCGGCCCGTCCAGCCGTAGACGTTGCGGTCGTCGGCCTGCTCGAACTGGTCGCCGTCGTCCGGGTGGTCGAGGAAGAACGTGAAGTTCGAGAACAGGTTGAGCCTGTAGCGGAACCAGTAGGCGGTGGTTTCGAACTGTCCGCCCGCGAACGGCGCCGCGTATTCGACCGACACGCTGTAGCGCCCGGAACTGCCGCCGGCGCTGTCGTCGAGGCTGCCGTAGCGGCCGATCAGCCCTTCGTCGATCGCCCGCAGCGGAACCTGGTCGGTCGAGTTCCACCGGCCGTCGTAGGCCATCGCGGTGACGCCGAGCGTGCCGGCGCCGACGGGCGCCACGTACCGGAGCACGGCGTTGACCTTCCGGAAGTGGTCCGGCACCTCCCACGGCCCGTCGTTGTGCAGGTACTCGAGGCCGTACGTAAGCGTTCCCGGGCCCGCGCGCGCGGACCCGGCGAGCAGCGCACGCGCGTACCCGTAGTCGCCGCCGGTGCCGAGCGCGATGCCTTCCGGCATCCGGTCGTGATAGTGCATCGCCGCGCCGCCGGCCGACGAGAAGTCGCCGATGTTCGCGTAGTACGGGCCCTTCCAGTAGTCGACGCGCGAGATGAGCTCCGGGATCAGGAAGTTCAGGTCCGTGTAGCCCTGGCCGTGGCCGTGCGTGCGCAGGTTGACCGGCATGCCGGCGACCCACGTCGCGAAGTCGGTGCCGTGATCGAGGTTGAAGCCGCGCAGGAAGTACTGGTTGGCCTTGCCCGCGCCGCTGTGCTGCGTCACCACCATCCCCGGGACGTACTCGAGCAGGTTGCCGGGGCGCAGCAGCGGCCGGTCGCCGATCAGCTGCGACGTGACGACGCCGGCCGACGCGGCGTCGCTGCTGCCGACGCTGTTGTCGTAGTGCCCCTGGACCGTGACCGGGTCGAGCTGCTGCACCTGCGCCACCCGCGCGTCCTGCGCGTGGGCGGCAAGCGTGGCGAGCGCCGCAGCGGCGGCAGCGAAGGTCTGGCGGCGAGGATCGGGCACGGTCGGCCTCGGGACGGTAGGAATAATATAACAAATATTCCTACCGATGTTCGAACCCCACGTGGCCCGGGGCCGGGCGGGATCAGGTGCGCGGGATGAGGTGCAGGTGGCCGGCGTGGCGGTGCATGCCGAGCCTGCCGTGGGTGTCGCCGACGGTGACCGACACCAGATTCAGCGCGCCGTGGCGCACGCCCCGCTCGGCCAGCGTCTGGTCGGCGAAGGCCCGCACGGCAACCGCCGGCCCCTTGAGCACGACGGACTCGAGGCAGTGCTCGTGGTCGAGGTGGACGTGCATCGTCGCCACCACGAGGTCGTGGTGCCGGTGTTGCGCGTCGGTCAGCCGCTCGGCCAACCGGCGCTCGTGGTGGTTGTAGACGTAGGAGAAGTTCGCCACGCACCACGTCGCGCCGCCCCGCGCCTGGCGGTGGGTCTCGACCTCGCGGCGCAGCAGGTCCCGCATCGCTTCCGACCGGCTCGCGTACCCGCGGTCCTTGATCAGCTGGTCGAACTCGCGCGCCAGTGCCTCGTCCAGCGACATCGTGATCCGTTCCATCGCGTCCTTTCGGCCGGCGCGCGCCGGGGCCGAAGGGGTCGGGGCGGCGGGCACGGGCAGGTGTTGCGCGGAGCATAGGCAATCGCCGTGCGGCCGGCAACGAGCGCGGGCTCCGCGCGCGGCGCGGCGCGCCGGGAAGGCGGCGCCGGGCGCCGTCAACCTAAGCCGGCGTTAAGCCGCGGCCGGATAGAATCGGCGCTCCGGTCCGTCCGCCGCCCCCTCCCCGCCATGCGCATCCTCGTCGTCGAAGACGACCCCATGATCGGCAAGACGCTCGTCACCGCCCTGCAGCAGGACGGCTACACGGTCGACTGGGTGAAGGACGGGCAGGCGGGGAAGATCGCGCTCGACACCGCCGCCGGCGCGTACTCGCTGGTGCTGCTCGACCTGGGGCTGCCGCGCAAATCCGGCCTCGACCTGCTGCGCGAGGTTCGCCGCGCCGGCAACAAGGTACGCGTGCTGATCGTCACCGCGCGCGACGCGGTGGCCGACCGCGTCGCGGGGCTCGACGCCGGCGCCGACGATTACCTCGTCAAGCCGTTCAGCCTCGACGAGCTCGCCGCGCGGATGCGCGCGCTGCTGCGCCGCGACGTCGCGCGCGAGGACAACGTGCTGCGCAACGGCGAGCTGGCGCTCGATCCGGTCGCGCACACGCTCACGCGCGGGGGCGCGCTGGTCGACCTGTCGGCACGCGAGTTCGCGCTGCTCGCAGCGCTGCTCGAGCGCCCCGGCACCGCGCTGTCCAAGGCGCAGCTCGAGGAGCGGCTCTACGGCTGGGGCGAGGAAGTCGAGAGCAACGCGGTCGAGGTGCACGTGCACAACCTGCGCAAGAAGCTCGGCGCCGACGCGATCCGCACGATCCGCGGCGTCGGGTACGTGATCGCGCGCGCATGATCGCCAGCGCCCCTCATCCCGACCCTCTCCCCGCCTTGCGGGGAGAGGGAGCGCATCGGCGCGAACGCGCGGCATGGCGCGCGACCGGCACCGCCGGTCGTCTCCCTCTCCCCGCTTGCGGGGAGAGGGTTGGGGTGAGGGGCGCGCCGCCCACGACGAACCCTGGCGCGCCCGCATGACGTCGATCCGCCGCACGCTGCTCGCGTGGCTGCTGGCCGGCCTGCTCGCGGTCGCCCTGCTGGCGACCGCGCTGACCTACGTCGAGACCAGGCGCGAGGTCGGCGAGCTCTTCGACCTGCAGCTGAAGCAGCTCGCGTACTCGACGCGCATCGACGACCTGCTGCGCGGCCGGCAGCCGTCGCTCGCGCCGCCCGAGCGCCGCCCCGCCGCGGGCGTGTCGGAGCTCGTCACGCAGATCTGGGACCGCGACGGCGTGCTCGTGTACTGGTCGCAGCCGGGGGCGGGCTTCCGCGTGCCCGCCACCGAGGGCTACTCGAACGTCGTGCACGACGGCCGCGAGTGGCGCGTGTACACGCACGTCGCCGGCGGCCACGCGCTGCAGGTCGCGCACGCGCTCGACGAGCGGCGGGAGATCGCCGCGCAGACCGCGCTGCGCACGTTGCTGCCGCTGGCGGTGCTGATCCCCTTCCTCGCCGTGCTGGTCTGGTACGCGGTCGGCCGCGGCCTGAAGCCGCTCGACACCATGTCGCGGGCGGTGGCGACGCGACGGTCCGACGCGATGGCGCCGCTGCCCGAGTCCGCCCTGCCGGCGGAGCTGCAACCGCTGGCCGCGAGTCTCAACGCGCTGCTCGCACGGCTCGACGCGACGCTGTCGGCGCAGCGGCGCTTCACCGCCGACGCGGCGCACGAGCTGCGCACGCCGCTCGCCGCGCTGAAGCTGCAGGTCGAGCTGGCCGAGCGCGCGCCGGACGCGCACGCGCGCGCGGCGGCGCTCGCCGAGCTGAAGCTCGGCGTGGACCGCGCGACGCACCTGGCCGAGCAGCTGCTGACGCTCGCGCGGCTCGAGCCCGAGGCGCCGGGCCGCAACTTCGGCAACGTCGACCTGTCCGCGCTGGCGCGTGAAGCGGTGGTGGCGCGCGCGGCGCTGGCGCAGGACCGGCGGATCGACCTGGGCGTCACGCGCGCGGCGCCGGCAAACGTCCGCGGCGACGCGGCGAGCCTGGCAACGCTGCTATCCAACCTGCTCGACAACGCGCTGCGCTACACACCCGCAGGCGGGCGTCGACGTCGCCGTCGACGACGTCGGGGGGCGTGACGCTGACGGTCGCCGACACCGGGCCCGGCATCCCTGTGGCCGAGCGCGAACAGGTGTTCGCGCGGTTCCACCGCGGCAGCGCCGCCGGCGACGCCGCGGACGCCGGCGGCAAAGTGGCGGCCTGTCCATCGTCCGGCGGATCGCCGACGCGCACGGTGCGGGCCGTGACGCTCAACGCCGGCCGACGGGCGCGCGGCTCGTCGCGACCGTGTGCTTCGCCGCGAACCAATCCTAGGCGTCCGGCTCGAATACACTATCGCCCCGGCCCCGCTCCGCCGCGCGCGGAGCCCTGGCCCCCGAACGCCCACATGACCCTTCGCACCCTCTCCGTCGCGGCGCCCTGCTGGCGGTGGCCGCCCTGCTCGCAGCTCCCGCTCGAAGCGCGCGTCCTCGCGCGGATCGACGCGCTCG
The DNA here is from genome assembly GCA_044223185.1 of Casimicrobiaceae bacterium. GTDB lineage: Bacteria > Pseudomonadota > Gammaproteobacteria > Burkholderiales > Casimicrobiaceae > VBCG01. Next base: position 16,015 of record JBGAMF010000076.1, read on the forward strand.
CCGCAGCGCCGGCCGCCGCACCCGCGCAGGCGCCGGTCGCTGCACTGCGCGCAGCGGCTGCCGGCGCCCCGCACGTCGACGCCCGGCTCGGCGTCCCGACGTTCGTACGGGGCGGCGACGCGGCGGCGACGCTCCGCGCGCTGGCGAAGGCGCCGGCGCCGAAGGCGGCGCTCGACCACGAAGCCGCGGCGCGGGCGCACCTGACCGACCTCGCCGGCCTCTACCGGATCGCCCCGGCGGAGATCGCGGCGCTGCCCGTGCACGACTTCCAGCGGCTCGACGGCGGCGGCGCGATCGTCCGCTTCCGCGGGCAGGTGGACGGCGTCGAGGTCTTCCGCGAGCAGGTCAACGTGCTGGTCGACCGCGCGGGCGGACTGGTCGCGATCGGCGGCTTCGCGCTGGGCGCGCCCGCCGGCGGGGCCAAGGCCGCCGCGGAACCGGCGGTCTCCGCCGCCGGCGCGGTGGCGGCGGCGCTTGCGGACTGGCGCTTCGCACCGGGGGTGGCCGGCGAGCTGCGCGCCGCCGACGCCGCCGGCGGCTACACGACGTTCGCACTGCCGGAGGGCGCCGCCAGCGACGACGGCTCCGCGCTCCACGCGGCGCGCGCGAAGCGCGTCTGGTTCCGGCTGCCCGACCGGCTGTTGCCGGCGTTCTACGTCGAGGTGCAGGTGCGCGACGGCGCCTGGCCGCACGCGGTCGACTACTACGCGTACGTGGTGTCCGAAGCCGACGGCGCGCTGCTGTTCCGCCACGACCAGACCGCCGACGCCGCGTTCACCTACCGCGCCTACGCGGAAGCCACGAGTCCGTTCGTGCCGCTGCCCGGGCCGCACGGGCGCGCGCTGTTCCCGCACCCGACCGGCACGCCCGACGGCGTGCAGCCGCCGTTCGCGCCGGCCGGCCTCGTGACCCTCGCCAACGCGCCGTTCTCCCGCAACGACCCGTGGCTCGCGGACACGGGCAACCGCACGCACGGCAACAACGTCGAGGCGCACACCAACGTCACGGCGCCCGACGGCTTCGGCCCGCCCGGCACCGACGAGTGCAACGCGGCGCTGCCGGTGGACGGCGACCTGCACGCGTGCGTCAGCGCGCCGCAGACGTTCGACTACGCGTACGACCACGCGCAGGCGCCGAACGCCAGCCGCACGCAGGTCGGCGCGGCGGTGACCAATCTCTTCTACACGAACAACTGGCTGCACGACTGGTACTACGACGCCGGTTTCGACGAGGCCGCCGGCAACGCGCAGACCGACAACTTCGGCCGCGGCGGCATCGCCGGCGACAGCATCTTCGCCGAGGCGCAGGACTTCAGCGGGAGCAACAACGCGAACATGTCCACGCCCGCCGACGGCCAGCGCCCGCGGATGCGCATGTTCACGTGGACGAGCTCGATCGCGCTCGCCAGGGTGAACGCGCCGGCGGCGATCGCCGGCGCCAAGCAGGCCGGCACCGCGGAGTTCGGGCCGCAGGCGTTCGACCTCACCGCGGAGTTGGTCGCGGCGCTCGACGCCGCCGACGCCGACGGCCCGACGACCACCGACGGCTGCACGCCGTACGCCAACGCGGCGGCCGTGGCCGGCAAGATCGCCTTCGTCGACCGCGGCACGTGCCTGTTCGTCGTCAAGGCGAAGAACGCGCAGGCGGCCGGCGCCGTCGGCGTGCTGGTCGCCAACAACGTGGCGCCGGGCGCCCCGGGAATGGCCGGCAGCGACGCCGCGGTCACGATTCCCGTCGTCTCGATCACGCAGGCCGACGGCGCGGCGATCCGCGCGGCGCTCGCGCAGGCGCCGGTCGGCCTGCGCATCGCCCGGCAGAGCGGGGTCCGGCGCGAGGGCGCGCTCGACAACTCGCTGATCGCGCACGAGTGGGGCCACTACATCAGCAACCGGCTGATCGCGAACGCGAGCGGCCTCACCGCCAACCAGGCCCGCGGGCTGGGCGAGGGCTGGGCCGACTTCCACGCGCTGCTGATGCTGGTCCGGGAGTCCGACCGCGCGCTGCCGGGCAATGCGAATTTCGAGGCCGCGTATCCGGTCAACGCCTACCCGCTGGGCGGCCCCGACTACGCGCCGGATGCGCTCAACACCGCCTACTACTACGGCGTGCGCCGCTATCCGTACTCGCGCGACATGGCGAAGAACCCGCTGACGTTCCGTCACATCGCCGACGGCGTACCGCTGCCGGGGACGCCGCCGTCGTCGCCGCGCGTCTCCGGCGCCAACTCCGAAGTGCACAGCACCGGCGAGGTCTGGGCGGCCATGCTCTGGGAGTGCTACTCGAACCTGCTGCTCGACGCCCCGCGCCTCACGTTCGCCGCGGCGCAGGACCGGATGAAGCGCTACCTCGTCGCGGGCTACAAGCTGACCCCGGCCGAGCCCACGTTCACCAGCGCGCGCGACGCGCTGCTCGCCGTGATGCAGGCGCAGGACCCGGCGGACGCCGCGCTGTGCATGGCGGGCTTCGCCAAGCGCGGCGCCGGCGCGGGTGCGATCGCGCCCAACGCGTACTCCGAGGACAACGCCGGCGTGGTGGAGAGCTTCGAGGTCAAGGCCGAGGCGGGCGCGGTGGTTCCCGCGATCGAATACCGCCACGCGGCGTTCGACCACTACTTCGTCACCAGCATCGCCGACGAGATCGCGAAGCTCGACAACGGCACCTTCGTCGGCTGGGCGCGCACCGGCGAGTCGTTCAACGTGTACGCGAGCGCACAGCCGGGCACGAGCGACGTCTGCCGCTTCTTCAGCACGGCGTTCGGCGCCAAGAGCTCGCACTTCTACACGCCCGACGCCGCCGAGTGCGCGAAGGTGAAGCAGAACCCCGACTGGCTGTTCGAGGCGGCGGTCTTCACCGCGCGGACACCGGACGGGTCCGGGCTGTGCCCGGCGGGCTTCGCGCACGTCTACCGGCTGTACAACAACGGCCAGGGCGGCGCACCCAACCACCGCTACACGACGAACGTTTCGACGCGCGGGCAGATGATCACGCAGGGCTGGATCCCGGAAGGCTACGGGGCGCCCGGGGTGGTCATGTGCGCGCCGCCGTGACCGGCGGGCGCCGCGCGCTGCGACGGGCCGGCCGCCATCAGGAGAGCACCGGATGAACTTCCGCACCATGGCGGCACACGCCGCCGTCTTCACGCTGGCGATCGCGACCGCCGCCGCGTCCGCGCGCACGCTGGCGCCGATCGACGCCGCCGCGGCGCTGCCGGCCGCCGCGCCCGTCGCGAAGGCAGCCGCGCTGCCCGCCGGCACGGAGGACTGGCAGCTCGACGCACGCTACGGCGTGCCGACGTTCCTGCGGGGCGCCGCCGCCGCGGCAGCGGCAGCGGCGGACGCGGGCCCGGCGCCGAAGACGCTGTCCGACCCCGAGGCGGTGGCGCGCGACCGGCTGCGCGAGCACGCAAGCCTGTACCGGACCACCGCGGCCGAGATCGACGCACTGCCGATCGCCAGCGTCCAGCGGATGGACAACGGCAGCGCGCTCGTGCGCTTCACCGGCGCGGTCGACGGAATCGAGGTGTTCCGCGAAGGGTTCAACGTGCTGGTTGCGCGCGACGGCGCGCTGGTCGCGATCGGCGGGTTCGCCATGGGCGCTCCCGCGGCGCATCGCAAGAGCGCGCCGGACGCGCCGCTGACTGCCGCCGGCGCGGCGGCGGCCGCGCTCGCGGACTTCGGCTTCGCGGCCGACGTCGCGGCCCGCTTCGGGCAGGTCGACGCGGAAGGCGGCTACGTGCGCCTCGACCTGCCGGCGGCGGCGGCCGGCCGCGACGGCGCCACGCTCGCCGGCGCCGCGCGCGCCAAGCGCGTCTGGTTCCGGCTGGGCGACGCGCTGGTGCCGGCGTACTAC